>NZ_MDGR01000007.1:0-300000 GCF_002742335.1 Reichenbachiella sp. 5M10
AGGTCGTTGCCAGTTTTTATCAAAACCTTGATTGCATATGTGATCAAGGTTTTTTTATGTCCATACTTTTTTCCCTAGGGTTTGGGAGGTACATCAGTTTTCGAGATCAGTAGGTATTGAAGGAGTAACCCGGGATCAGTCTGTAAACTTGGGGGATTGAAAAAATCACGCATAAATTTTAGATAGTCTGTAGAGGAAAAATTCTACGTTTTGAACACCTCTGAATTGAGATCTAAAGGCCTTGATCTTGGCATTGAAAGATTCTGCTGACGCATTGGTACTTCGATGATCAAAGAAATTGAGGATACTCTGATAGTGGTTTTGTATTGTTCTGGCCACTGTGTTGAAGGACTTGAAGCCTGCCTTTTCTACCTTGTCATACCACTGTGCCAAACGAGTAAATGCAACTCCTTTGACCTTGCTACTTTGATAAATGTAAGCGAGTTCTCTTGAGAGTTTGTAGGCTTTTTCCAGTGAAGGATAGTGTTTGAAGAGTATCTCTGCACGGTGGACTTGTGAGACAGTCCAGTTGTGTTCGCTTTTGAAAAGCAAGTACCTGCTTCTAGCCAAAAGTTGCTTCTCTGTATCGCCATTTTCGAGTCGATGGGCAACATAAGACTTACCTGCTTCACGACTCAATTCAATTTCTTTATTTTCCTGATCAATGGCTTCCCATCTGTAAGCAATGCGCATTTCTTGTACCGCATCATAGGCCAATTTTTGAACATGAAAGCGGTCTGTTACTAACTGGGCTTTTGGAAAGCTGCGTCTAACTATTTTTTCCATGCTAGCAGCCATATCCAGTGTGACTTCTTGGACTTTGCGCCTTAAAGTACTGTCAACTTGCTTCAATACCGCGTTTACTTGCTCACTATCAGTCCCTTTGACCAAAGCAACTAAGCTACCTTTCCTTCCTTTTGCTGCTTTATTGGTCACAATTGTATAAAGCTCTCCTTGTGAGAGAGCAGTCTCATCAATACTTAAATGAGTGCCCATGTTTTCGGGGAACAATATCCAATCAGAGGCGTGCTCCCGTTGAGGCCATTGCATGAAATGGCTCAAACAGAAGACATATTGGTGTTCGAGTTGCTTACTATTGAGATGAAATAGTTCGGCAACCAGCTTGCAGCTTATAGGCTTGGAATCCAGGAGTTCCGTTTTAAAAAAAGCGCGAATTCCTCTGTCATCCGCGTACCTGTTGCTACCATTTTCCAATCCCTGCTTACATTTTTGCCAGTAGCCTCATTGAGCCACTTCCTACGCTTGATCTTAAGATAGCAGGGCTTGCCGCGAAGAGGAAAATCTTGAATGGAAACCTCATCAAAGAATCCTTTGGAGGTCAATTTATCTCCTTTGAACTGCTGAGGGTGGATATTCTTCTCTTCCAAATAAATGAAATACGTTTTATCCTTTAGCCTCATGGACACTACTTCGAAATAATCCAACATACCCTCAGGTAACAACAGACTCAATAACTCCTTTTCCAATGCTTTTTTCTAGCAAAGAAAATTAATTATGACTTATTGACCCCCAGAAATACCTACTGATCCGTTTTCGAGATCAGTAGGTATTGAAGGAGTAACCCGCTTCCCTCAACTTAATGGCTGCTTCCATTACTTATCACGACTTTGGGGGCATGTAGTAATAGTAATCTGATTGTAAGTCACATTGACTTGTACTTGACTTTGTTTGGTTAAATTTACCTTTTGATAAAAATTAAAAATTCATGGCGATAGAAATAGGAACGGTTCGTAAGCTGTCTAATTTGGCTAGACTTGAGTTGTCAGAGGATCAAGAACTCAAAATGAGTAAGGATTTAGGTGATATATTGGAATGGGTAGAGCAATTGGAAGAGGTAGATACGGAGAATGTGGATGCCTTGGGCAATGTGAATGAGGATGAGGTGCCTTTGCGAGGGGATGTTGCTGATAACTTTTTCGAAAATGGAGAAACCACAAAGAATGCTCCTGAGAGCACTGATAATTATTTCGTGGTTCCTAAAGTTTTAAGTTGATCACATGGGGGATTACTGTTTTTGGAACGGTTGGGGTCGAGCTCAACAGTGTTTTTTTTTTCTTGCTTTGTTTTTATTGGTCAGTATCGAAATAGTATCGGTATATGTAGATGTAATGGATTTCTCCATTTTCTTTACTTGGCTGTCTAGCGGGGGTATTGCTTCTTTGGACTTTCCAGTTTACTCCAGTCATTCGACGGTTTTGGAGGGAGTAGTTTCTGGTGAAGTGTCTTTGATCTTGCAAAAGGCCAAAGCTAGCTATGAGTTGCTCTCAGATTTTTGGGTGTTTGGGTTTGCCGTGCTGGTTTACCTAGCACTAGCCTTTGGACTAGCAGTTGTTAGTACATTTAACCGCTTTTGGTTTGTGATAGCTATGGGGGTGCTTGTTTTATTGGTGTCTTTAAGTGGTGTTTCTGGCTTAGGTCTGTTTGGAGTGGGGCCTGAAGTGGTCATCGGTGGGCTATCTGTATTACTTATAGCGTTGACATATTATTACCAATCCGTTCGGGTCGATGTCCCGTTCATTTATAGAGTACTGAGTTATTGTACCTTGTTTAGTCTTGTCTCGTGCGTGATCGTATTTTCATCGGTGATGCCGCGGCCTTTGCTTTTGTTGTCTTATGATGCCTATTGGCTAGGATTAATTTTTTCTATAGCTTTTAGTTTATTGGTAGGTCATGAGGTAGTCTACGCTATATTGGTGGTGGCAACACGGAGTATGAAGGGAGATGACTCGAAAGAAAGCGGTATTCATTTTATTGTTTTTTCATTAATCTATTTACTCAATGTCGGTCTACTTTTTATGCGTAATTCCGGCTATATCAATTGGGATATTTATTATCTGAATCCAACTCTTCTGTTGGCAATGTCTGCTTTGTTGGGTGTTTGGGGGCTTAAGGACCGTGAGGTGTTGTATAAGGGGATAATGCCCTTCATGCCCTTTGCCCTAATAATGTACTTTTCTTTGGCGGTCGTTTGCTTTGTTACGATTTTATTTCTGTCTTTTTCTGGGAATGATCCAGCTCTGGAAGTCATTGAAGACGCGATAGTTTTCGGGCATCTTGGTTTTGGAGGAATGTTCTTTATTTATGTTCTGGTCAACTTTATCACCTTATTGCTCAAAGGACTCCCAATCTACAAAGTGGTTTTTAAAGAAGATAATTTCCCCTATGCAACGTCTAAACTGGCGGGATTGATCATTGTATCAGCTCTTTTCTTTGCTTCGAATTATGCCGCATTCAATCAAGCTGTCTCAGGTTATTTTAATGGATTGGGAGATATGAACTTGAGTTTGGGTGAATATAGCAAGGCCAAGGAGTACTATAGACGAGGGGCTATTTATGGCAATATGCTGGCGCATTCCAATCGTAATCATAGGTCCAATTTTATGTATGCAGAGTTATTGGAGGATCACTCCGAACGAAGTGTGTGGTATAAAAGTGCGACTCAGAAAAATCCTACGGAAGAGGCTTTTGTTAATTTGGGTGTTAGTTATGAGTCCAATAATCAATTCTTTGATGCCATTTTTGCATACCAGGAGGGTCTCAAAGAATTTCCGGATAGTTGGGCGTTGAGAAACAATCTGGCGATGCTTTATTTGAAAACGAATGTTGAGGATTCCGTAATCTATCATATGAAGCACCCTAACAATGCGAATGCTTGGCAGAGCGGAGTTATGGAAGCTAATTTGCTAGGGGCGTATACGCGGCACGATAGAGAGGTGGATTTTGAATTGCAGTATCTTGATAGAATTGATGTACAGACGAACGCGATTGCCAACAAAGTGGCTATTCAAAAGGAGTCAGATATAGATGATGTACTAGAATCTCTCGATCTGCAATTGAATTTGTTCTCGTTTGCCTATCTAAAAAATGTGGGAATGTCAGAGTGGCGTGGGCAAGGGACGTATTATCTTGACCATATAGATTCTTTTTTAGAGGAACCAGCGAATGATGCTTATTACGCCTCATTGGTATGGATCAAAGCACTAAATCTGTACGAGCGAGGAGATGTTGCTGGTGCTTATGGCGTGATGCATGTACTCGCGAGTAGAGTAGAGGATAAGGTTCCTTATGTAGAGATGTTGCTTGGGAAGTGGAGCATGGAGCAAGATGCTCCTTTGTTGGCAGCTCGGTGCTTTGAAAGAGCAAGAGAAAACGGGTATCCTGTGTCTACAGCAGACTTGGCGCAAGCCTATGCACAGACTGAACGAGCTTCTGTGGGACAATATTTGTTGTACAAGGAGCGGGAAGATAATAGTACTGATGCAGTGTATGCGACGAAGTTAGAGGCATTGGAGTTGGCTCTGCGTGAAGGAAAAGATACTTGGCCGAGGGAGGAAGATATGTTTGTCAGAGGGAAGGAGTCCTTGAGGAAAGCTCAAGAAGTTGCATTGTCAGCTCCTGAGTTGGTAGAGACAATGTATTTGGAATTGGGGGAGAAGAATCCTTTTTATGAACCGGGCGTTTTGGCAGCTGCAGAGTACTTTAATCAAGAGAGGAAGGATCCAGATCAGGCCTATGGAATATTGCTCCAAGCGATTACCATCAATGAATTTTCTGCTGAATTGCTGATGGGGTACATCGAGCAATGCTTGGCCATGGGGCTCACGAGCTACGCTGAGTCAGCGGTTGTTCGACTCGTTGATGTGTTGTCACCTCAAGAATTCGAGGCTTATGAAGTAAGGTTTGAAGAGCAAAAAGCAAATGCAGAGGCTTCTCTAAATACTTGGGAGTAAGACTACTTTTCGTAATCCTTTTCGCCGGCTGTTATAACTAAATTCAGGCTGTTTTCGGATGGAGGAAAGGGACACGAATATTCGTGATTGTAATTGCAATACGGGTTGTATGCCTTGTTGAAATCTATGGTGATCCGTTTGGCGCGATTGAAGTCTAGGTCTAGGTATCGACCGGCACCATAGGTCTCCTCGGTGCTAGTTTGGTCAGTGAATGCCGTGAACAATGAGCCTTCTAAAATATTTTTAAGTATCAGTAGACGTTGAGATTTATTGTTGAGTTCGAAGCTCGCATATGCAAATTTAATGTATGTACTATTGGTACCATCAGAATTGGCAAGGGTGACTTTTTGACGTGTTTCGATGTGGTCTATTTGGGCGATAACCTTGTATGTCTCATCTATAGGGAAGTACTTTAAGTTGACAGTGGTGTCACCATATATGTGAAAAGGAGAGTTGGATGAAGTGCTCATGAATTGGTCTTTGTTGTCTCTTTCTTCTTGAATACTTTCAATATACGCCGTGCTTGGTTCGGTCTTTTTTAGGAGTGTGGAAATGACAAGATAACTCAGTATACAAACTCCGGTGATTAATATTATTTTCTTCATTACATCAAGGATTCATCCGCGAAGCTAAAATAGGTATGGTCAGTGAAAATGACATGATCCAACACAGGGATATCTAGGACTTTTCCTGCTTCGTTTATTTTTTTGGTCAGTTGTATGTCTGCTTCGCTGGGTGTATTGTTGCCAGAGGGGTGGTTGTGAATCAGAATGATGGAGCAGGCCAGTGATTCAAGGGCAGACTTGAAGATCATTCGGCTATCTACCACCGTGCCAGTGACTCCTCCTGTACTTAGCTGTTCTGTTTTGATGACTCGATTGCCACGGTTGAGGTATAGTATCCAGAACTCTTCGTGCTGGAGGTCTAGTAGATGAGGGCGCAAGAGTTGGTAGACGTCCTTAGATTGTGTGATTTTGGGTTTTTGTATGGGAGCAGTGTCTCGGCGTCTTCTGCCTAGTTCGAGCGCGCTGATGATAGAAATGGCTTTGGCTTCTCCAATACCACTAAACTTCTTTAGCTCACTCAATGATAGTTTGGCAAGTTCATTGAGGTTGTTTGTGGTACTGTTTAGGATGTTTTGAGCGACTTGTACTGCTGAGAGACTACGTGTACCGCTTCCTATGAGTATGGCAATGAGTTCAGCTTCTGATAGGGCTGACTTGCCTTTTTGGATGAGCTTTTCTCTAGGGCGGTCTTCTTCCGCCCATTTTTTGATGGTGAGGTGGTTGGTGTATTGCATAGGTTTACCTTTTGCTGTTCTCTAAATATAATAGAATGGCTTGGGATATAACTATGCGTACAACAAAAAAAGTCCTGATTTTCTAACCAGGACTCAATCTCTTTCAAGAATTTATCTTTACTTATAGAGCAGCGACCAATTTAGTCAATTGTGACTTTTGGTGTGCCGCCTTATTTTTGTGAATGATTCTGTTTTTAGCCAATTTATCAATCATGGCTACAACTTTCTTCAATAATTCTTGCGCTTCAGACTTGTCAGCAGTGTTTCTCAACCTCTTTACATAAGTACGAGTAGTTTTGTGCTGGTATCTGTTTCTCAATCTTTTAGCCTCGTTAGACCTGATTCTCTTTAAAGCCGATTTATGATTCGCCATTATATAAAATTGTTATTTTCTAATTTTGGACTGCAAATGTAGGGTTAATTCGCTGAAATAAAAATACTTTGTTTGATTAATTGTAGGGCGTGAGAGGATTTGTTTTATTTGTGCAAAAGGGTTTAAATCGCTGACTGTTTGAAGAATATGGGGCTAATTTGGGAGATGAATTGGAAGTGGTGTGTTCTTTTGTATGGCGGCCTATCTCTGTGGATGAGCAGTGAAGCGTACGCGCAATTGGATTTAGACACTTTATACATGCAGCAGGATGTCACGGAGATCATTGCCAGTCGTGATTCCTTGCGTATGCGAGATCAGCTAGATTCGATTGTTGGCCAGGCGATTCGCCAAGAAGCCTTTCCTGGGTGTCAGATTCTGTTGGCTCAATATGGTAAGGTTTTTTACGAAAAGTCCTTTGGTTACCATACATACGATAGTGTGCGTGAGGTGCGCAATAGTGACCTCTATGACCTTGCTTCTATTACGAAGATCGCTGCGACGACTTTGGCACTGATGCGATTGACCGACGAAGGATTGCTTGATCTGGATCAAACAATGGGATATTATTTTCCTTATCTCAAACGCTCCAATAAAAAGGACTTGACTGTGCGAAAGGTTTTGGCGCATCAATCAGGGTTGAAGAATTGGATACCATATTATCAAGAATCCATGCGACGCAATGGAAAGTACCGCCGCAAGACTATTAGTACTGATTCTTCGGCCCAATATCCCAACCGAATACCGGGATCAGATTTGTATTTATACAGGGCTTATTATGACAGGCAAATCAAGCGTGCTATCAAACGCTCAAAGTTATACAAGGAGGAGAGTTATGTGTATTCAGGTTTGGCCTTTTATCTTTTTCCCGAACTTATTGAGCGAATGACAGGAGAGTCTTTTGAGGATTATCTTCGAGACACTTTTTATGAGCCTATTGGGGCGAATTCCTTGGGCTTTGAACCTCTCAAGCGTTACCCACTGACTCAAATTGTACCGACGGAGATTGATACGTTTTTTAGGATGGGGCCACTGCATGGGGTGGTACATGATGAGGGAGCGGCTGTCATGCAGGGAGTGTCGGGCAATGCTGGTTTGTTTAGTAATGCTGAGGATTTAGCCAAACTGCTACAGATGTGGCTCAACGGTGGGACATATGAGGGTAGGCGTTATCTGAGTGATGCAGTGATTGAAGAATATACGAGACGTCAGTATGGCGATCTGGACAATCGGCGAGGCTTGGGCTTTGACAAACCGCTCATAGAGTATGATTCGATCAAAAGCAGTGTAGCGCAAGCAGCTAGTCCGAATAGTTATGGACATTCTGGCTATACGGGAACTTTGGTATGGATGGATCCAGACAATGGCCTGCTTTTTGTGTTCCTAGCGAATAGGGTGTATCCTACTAGAGATAATCGCAGGATTTATGAGTTGAACGTAAGGCCCGAAATTCATACGGTAGTGTATGATTGGCTGGAAAAACAAAAATCCTGAACTGGCATCAGGATTTTGTCTTATCTCCTACAATACGAGTACCATAGGCTATTATGTTCAAAGTAAAGATATGTAAAATATTATTCTTAATAAAACGAATTAGTGCAATTATTTCTGTAAATAATCATAAAGTATATCTATGAATAGCCTCCATAAATTGGAATTGAGCGTAGAGCATGGCATTTTTACGCGACAACACGCACGACCTATGAAGACATTTTTGCTACTGGCTATATCTACTTTTATTTCCCTTACCAGTTATTCGCAAATTGAGGTCTTTAGTGAGCAGATCCCTATGGACTCGATATTGAATAGTGCTTACGATGAGGCGAGTGTTGTGCTTAGTCCTGACGAAAGTCAATTGTATTTCACTAGGAAAAATCATCCTGATAATCTCGGAGGAGTTAATGATCCTGGGGATATATGGGTGTCTGAGCACCAAATCGACGGGAGTTGGTCTAAACCTGTCAATCTCAAAGAAGTCAATACCAAGGGAGAAGATCAATTGATAGGTTTTTTGGATATCGAGAGACGAATCTTGGTTTATTCTGACAAAGAGTTTATATCCTATTACCGTGTGAGTGGGCGGTGGTTCAAATCTAAAAATATCACAGTTGCTTATTTCAAGAACCAAGCAGATCACTTGTCTGCGAGCTTATCTGACGATGGCAAGATCATGTTGTTGGCGATGGAGTCATTCGGTACATATGGCGTAGAGGATCTGTATGTGAGTCACCTACAGAAGGATAGTGTTTGGAGTTCTCCCAAGAATATCGGTTCAAGAATTAATACAGCCAACCAGGAGATTACGCCGTTTTTAGCCTCAGACAACAAGACCTTGTTTTTCTCATCCAATGGACACGGAGGAGAGGGGAGTTTTGATGTGTTCATGAGTCGTCGACTAGACGACACCTGGGGTAACTGGTCTGAGCCTGTCAATTTGGGGCCTAAGGTCAATACAGTAGGTTGGGAGAGTTCGTTTGTGCTGCCTACCGAAAAGGAATTTGCTTTCTTGATAAGTACGCAAAACAGTGAGGGGTATGGAGATATCAAAAGGGTACGCGTAGCGCAGGAAATCGAAAGGGCCCCTATAGTCGAAGAGGAAGTGGTAGAGAAGATCGTAGTGGATGAGACCAAACTTGTCCCACTGAGAGGAGAAGTGAGGAATGTCGTAACCAATCGTGTTATCGTCGGAGCACAGGTGGAAGTCAAAGTCCTTCCCAGTGGGGAAATCAAGAAAGGGAGAACCAACCGTATGGGCCAATTCACTCTTCATGCGCCGGAAGGGGATATGTTTGAAATCAAAGTTCGGGCATATCAGTATATGACGGGCGAATTGGACTTGAGCAAAAAACAGGCGGTAGTGGATCAATTGCACCCGTTTTTACTCAACCCAATTATCGAAGGGAATACCATTGCTTTGGATCATGTGTTGTTCAAACAGGGATTGAGTGAGTTGGTTCCGGGATCGGAGAAGGAGCTGGAGTTGGTCGTGGAGATGATGAAATACAATCCGGACATTACGATATTTTTATCTGGTCACACTGATAATCAAGGCAATTCGAGTTTGAATCTCAAACTAAGTGAGGATCGAGTCAAGGCGGTTGAGAAGTATTTGGTAGCTCATGGAGTAGATGCCGATCGTATCTCGGGTCAAGGTTTTGGAGGCACTCAGCCTA
Organism: Reichenbachiella sp. 5M10; assembly: GCF_002742335.1. NCBI lineage: Bacteria > Pseudomonadati > Bacteroidota > Cytophagia > Cytophagales > Reichenbachiellaceae > Reichenbachiella > Reichenbachiella sp. 5M10. The sequence goes on from NZ_MDGR01000007.1 coordinate 9,595, forward strand.
GGGCGAGCAATGCCAATGCAGAGACACGAAAATTGAACCGCCGTGTGGAGTTTACAATCCACAAAAAGTAAGCTCATAGACGCTCAAACAAGGAGGAAATGTCCGCGATACTATGGTACATCCCAAACCCAAACCGAAGTCTGTCTTCTCGGCAATCTGTGATGATGTCTTTTTCTCGGAGTAGTGCTTGAATTTGCTTTGCTTTTGAGGTTTGGAAAGTCAAGAAGTGTCCATAAAATTCCCAATTTTGCTGTACATGCAGCAAGTCGTCAATAGATAGACCATGTAGCTTTTTTTGACTCAGTAGCATGAGGAAGTGCTTTTGAAGCTCCATTACGTGTTGGTGAATGTTTGGTATGTGGATGCCTTGTTGGTTCCAACTCGTCCAAACCGCATGCATGCGGTAGAGTCCCGATGGGTCTGTGGTAGCCCCTAGGAAGCGACTGGCATTGGGAGCATAACTCACAGTACTCTGATGATCGTCTAGAGAGTCAAACTCGGCAAACCATCCGGTATATAGTGGCCTATATGTGTTGGCTGATCGAGGCACGGTCATGAAGCATATGCCTTCGCCAGATTGCAAGTATTTGTACCCTCCCGCGAGATAAAAGACACGGTCTTGAATGCGGGTGAGATTGGTAGGAATCGCTCCAAAGGCGTGGTATCCATCAATGACAATCATGGTTTCCGCCGAGGTGATATTTGCTAGCTCGTCTAAAAAATCTACGGCCAACCCAGAATTGAAAAATACCTGACTCAAGTAGATCATTTGATACGATCCAGTTTGAACTTCTTCGAGTAGTCGGTTTTTGAAATCAACCATCGGTAAGACATTGATCTTAGTCACATGGATGTTGTCGTATTCGGAGAGTCTTTGCGCTTGTCGCGAAAAGCTATAAAACTCTGAATCTGTCGAGAGAATTTTGAGAGGAGCGCGGAGGTCAAAGCAACTTACCAACCGAAAAAAAAGCGTATGGATGTTTGGTCCAAAGCATATCTGATTTGGATCATTGAGCTGCAAATGGGTAGCGATGTATTGTTTGACGGACTGTTCGAGAGGCGCGATGGCTGCTCCCCATTTTTCATCCGCATAAGTGAAAGCATCTTGTACGTATTGGTTTTGAGCTTGGGCAACACAATCAGGCCAGAGGTGGTGACTATGCGCAGCGAAGTGAAGCTTGGAGCCAAGAGCTGTCAGACTCTGGCGGTAGAGAGGTTTGAAGTCCATTGGGTTCTGTTTATTTGAATGAACAGTATCTATCCCTGTTTTGTTTTTGGGATCGAGTATAGAGGCAAGATATCAAATACTCTCATCGGCAAGAACGCTTTTATTTTAAAATGTCACCATAGCTCGAAGACTATCCTTGTGCCAATATGGAGAGCATGATGACGATGAGCGTACCTAAGATGATGATTTTTCGGAGTTCTTTCAATTCGTGTTCCAATTGGGTCTTTGTTTTCATGGTATTAGAAGTTGTATTTGATGCCAAAGGCCACACCGATGTTTCGAGGTTTGCCTTCGTTCAGGTTGTTTGAATTTGTGAATTCGGTCAGTGCTTGGTTGTAGTTAGGCTCTAGGGTGACTTGGTATTTATGGAAAAACTGATAACCAAACTCGATACTAGAGATGAAATTGAAATAGATAGATTCGTAGTTGTCCTTGGTGTTGAGATCGTTGCTGAGGGGTTCAGTTGCACCGTGTTCGACGAGCTCTGCATTGAGGAGGAAGTTGGATGAGAGTCCGGTATTTAGTGTGATATTGAATCTCTTGTCTAGGATCACATAACCTGCTTTGAGCGGAATACTCATGTATTTGTATTCATTGCTGAGATCCACGTCGTTGGAGACGAGTGCTATATTGTCACTGCTAGCTGCTGAAGCGAGTGCATGGTCAGTGGGGTCGCCTGTGACAGCATAGTAGTCACTGCCATGACTCAAGACATAAGTTTCTGTTTTACCAGTCGTATAGGCGTTGTAGTGAAGCCCCGTACTCAAGATGATTCTTTGTTTGATGCGGGTTCCTACGTTGAGCCCTCCAGACACGGAAAAGCCAGGGTCGTACTGAAGCCCAGATTGATCGGCGTTTTCGTTGGCAATGGGAGCAAAGGAGGCACTAGGTGCTTGGAGGTAGTCTGCTTGTCCTGCGTTGTTGGCTTTGAATGCTGGATCAAAACTACCAGACGACATGCTGACACCAGCCCATAGTGTTGCGAAGGCTTCCTCCTGCTGGATGAGGTAGGTTTTGGGTACTCCATAGAGGAAGTCGGGAAGCTCGGGAGCCAAGAGAGACGAGTGGTAGATCACTTCTTGTCTGTCTATTGAAGTGAAGAACATGATGTCCGTGGGGAGTGTCCTTGCCCCTGCTTTTACTTCCATGTTTGGTTTTTTATTTCGAACAGGCACAGGTAGTGTAGCGGGTTTTTGAGAATGATTTGGGCTAATTTTCTTTGATGTCCCTTTGTCTAGCACAGTCGCTGAAGGAGCCTGATCTAGAGAGGGACTGACGGTCGGTTGTTCAGGGCTAGAACTTTGAATGGATCCAGGCGTGTGATGCGTACTGTTGTGCGTGACGTCATGTATTGGCATATTTGATGAAGTCCAATATTGTACGCCAAAGGTCAAGAGAAGCAGGGCACAGGCAGCTGCAACCCATTGATAGATCAATAGTTGTCGCTTGTACTCATCGGCTTTCTGATTGGCCAGATGCCCATCTATAGCAGCCCATATGTGTACTGGCGGTGTTTGTTCTGCTTGGTCAAACGCCGCTTGCCATTCTTGCTCGAATGATTGATCAGCCTCGTCCATAATTCTTTTTCGTTTCTTGCATTTTGTTTTGCAGGAGCTGTCTTGCTCTAGCAAATTGGGACTTTGATGTCCCTTCACTAATTTCTAGCATTTCTGCGATCTCTTTGTGTTTGTACCCTTCTATGGCATACAAATTGAAAATCACCTGACTACTCTGAGGCAACGTTTGGATCATTTGCAGGAGTTCGTCCATACTGTACTCAGAGAGTTTAGCCTCATTGCTCTGTGTGTTTTTCATTTCTTCTACATCCACCATGGGATAGAGATAGAGTTTGCTTCGTTGGTAGTTGAGCGCGGTATTGATCACTACTCGTTTGATCCAATAAAAGAGTGACGAATTCCGTTTGAAACTTTTCAAATCTTTGAATACTTTGATGAATGATTCCTGCAGGATGTCTTCGGCTTCCTGTTGGGCACGTGTGTATCGTAGACATACAACATACATTTGTGAGGCATACTGTTTGTACAGCGCCTCTTGTGCATGTCGCTCTCCCTTGAGACAGCCTTTGATTAAGTCATTTTCCTCTAGCGGCATTCAGCAGATAGATAAATTTCGTTCGTGTATTAGGCACAGGATGTTCAAAATAGGTTGCAATGGCATAAAAAATAAAAAGAATGGTGCCTCCTATTCTCTGCAAATTTAATGCTAGTTAATATTGGCGTATGAATGCGATCCAACAGAAACAAGTGATGATGAGATTGATGATTTTGTGTGTAGTACTGGGGATGAATAGTTATGCTCAAGCTCAAAGTGATAAACTGTATCAAAATGAGGTTTTTCATGAAGACGTGGGGGTGGTACAGCTTTATCCCGTTTTGCAGGTGGGCAATGAGGAAATGGAAGAGCCGATTATTCCAATTGGGCAGACGACCTCTCTGCTGTTGAAGTTCGATATGTTGACAGAGGAATACGACAACCTACAAGCGAAGATCGTTCATTGCAATGCGGATTGGACACAGTCTGCCCTCAATGATATCGAGTTCTTGTATGATTACAATGCGTTTGATTTGCGAGACTTTGATTATTCTGTCAATACCCTGACGCTCTATGTCAACTATTGGATGGTCATGCCTAAGGTGAAACGATCGGGGAACTATGCCGTCGTGGTGTATCGCGACAATCGTCCCAATGAGGTGCTGTTTACAAGGCGATTTGTGGTGTTTGAGCAGCTCGTCGGGTTGACGCCAACCCTAAGGTCATCTACGACAGTGCGCTACCGACTCAATAATCAACAGATTGATTTTGCGATGAATTATTCTTCTATTTCTACCAACAACCCTATGGGCGAGTTCAAAGTCGTGCTGCGCCAAAATAATCGATGGGACAATGCCATCGTGGGCTTGCAACCCACCAGTGTCAATCGTGCTTCTAATACGCTTGAATACCGCCATTTCAACGCAGAGAATAACTTTAAGGGAGGGAATGAGTTTCGGTTCTTTGACATTCGAGTATTTAACTTTAGGGGGATGAATGTCGCCAATATCCGAAAAGACCCCAGAGGAATAGACGCCTATCTGGTGACTGATAAAAGCCGTACCAATGCAGTTTACTCACAAGTACGTGACATGAATGGAACGTTCTTTATAGGGACCAACGAGTCTGGAGCGAGCTATTTGGAGTCAGATTATATTCGGGTACATTTTGACTTGAAGACCTCACCGGTACAAGAGGATGTGTATGTGATCGGGGCATTCAACAATTGGAAAAAAGATAAAGGGAGTATTTTGAAGTACAATTCGCAAACTCAATCGTATCAAGCGGAGGTATTGCTTAAGCAGGGGGTTTATGATTATATGTATTGGGTAGATGGACCTAATCCATATTTATTTGAGGGGTCTTATTACCAAACGCAAAATGATTATGATATCCTCGTGTATTATAGAGGGTTCACTGACCTAGCAGATCGAGTTGTGGGTTATGCATCCTTTGCCTCTGAGTTTTGATAGTTTGATTGTCGGTATTTCTGAAAAGGAATACGAAGGAGGTTGCCAAGGTTTTCGTTTTCTTTAGGGTCGAGATGGGTATCTATACCGTATTTTAGTTTGTCCAGATCTTCTACGTACTGGAAAGTACCAAACAGGCGGTCCCAAAGCGAGAAAATATTGCCGTAGTTGGTGTCAGTCCATGGTTGTCGGTAGTGGTGGTGTACTTTATGCATGTTGGGTGTGACAAAGATATAACTCATGGCTCGGTCTATTTTTCCGAAAAGGGGAGTGTTGGCGTGGGTCAAGTGTGCAAATAATACAGATAGGCTTTGGTAGAGCATGACCACACCCATAGGAGCACCGATGAGGATCACTGCGAGTATGGTGAACCCAATACGAAAAACCGTCTCACCTGGGTGGTGCCGCAGGCCAGAAGTCACGTCTATGTGAGTATCTGTGTGGTGTACCAAGTGGAACTTCCACATCCATCGTACGCGATGCTCTACCCAATGAACGAGATACGCACCGATGGCGTCTAGGAGCAATACCCCGGTGATGACTTGTAGCCATATGGGCATAGGTACGAGATATAGAACCCCAATCTGATGGGTCGATACATAATCAGAAGCCATCAGAAGTAATCCTGCCATGCCGAACCCTACGATCATGGTGGTCAATGTCAAGAAAAGATTGACTCCTGCATGCTTGAATTTGTGATAGGAAAACCGAAACAAAGGGAGTATACCTTCGAGTAGCCAAAACACCACCAGTCCACCAATGAGCAGGCTCGCCCGAAACCACGTCGGGACGTGTGTGAAAAACTCTAGTAACTCTTCCATATCAATGCGATTTGTCCGAAAAGGCGCGAGGCTTTTGTAGGAAACCAAAGTGCACGTTTCGGGTTCATGAGCTTAAATCTAAACATTTTTACGTTTTGCTTTTTACTTCCAAATGATTGTAGCTGATTTGTGTTCGGAAGGGTTAATTGCTAACTTAAATTCTGAACGTTCACCTTACAATTTGCTGGAGCTTGTCCTCCAGTAGACGAAAATACAACCTCTATGTCTACACTACCTGTATACGCGCCTTTCGACCGTGCATTGATCAAGGAAGTTCCTATGCACAATGCACAAGAAGTACAAGCCGTCATTGATCGTGCATACGGTTTATATCAGGATCGTACCCTATGGTTGGAAAAATATCGTAGGATCGAGATTCTAGAAAAAATTGTGGTCTTGATGGAGGAGCGTTACGACGAAATCGTCTTTCAATCGGCGCAAGAAGGGGGCAAACCTCTGACGGATACGCGTGCCGAAATGGATCGAGCGATCAACGGGGTAAAACTGGCTATTCAATATGTCGGACAGCAAGGGGGGAAAGAAATACCAATGGGACAGACGGCTGCCTCGGTCAATAGGGTCGCTTACACCTCACGAGAACCTATCGGAGTGGTGGCCTCTCTCAGTGCTTTCAATCATCCCATCAACTTGATCGTACATCAAACGATCCCAGCGATAGCCGTCGGGTCTCCAGTGATCATCAAGCCAGCCTCGGCGACTCCATTGACCTGTCTGCTGATGCAGGAGGTGTATACTGACGCAGGATTGCCAGAGGGGTGGTGCACTACTGTCATCTGCGACCGAGGCATTTCGGAGATGTTGGTGACGAGCCTTAAGGTCAATTTCATGTCCTTCATAGGCTCGGGAAAAGTCGGTTGGTCGCTGCGATCAAAATTAGCGCCGGGGACTCGATGTGCTCTAGAGCATGGAGGGGTTGCTCCGGTGATTGTAGAGCCAGATGCGGATCGTAGTACCATGATTCCAGCTTTGGCCAAAGGTGCTTTTTACCATGCGGGGCAAGTATGTGTGTCTGTCCAGAGGATCTACGTCCATGAGTCGATACTGGAGGAGGTCGTCGAAGAGTTGGATGAAGCTGCACGAGCTATGAAAGTAGGAGATCCTCTCTTGGTGGATACGGAGGTTGGCCCACTGATCGAGCCTAGTGAAGTGGATCGTGTGCATGCTTGGGTGACAGAGGCCAAGGGCAGGGGAGCAAAAATCATCTGTGGGGGGGAGATCTTGTCCGAAACGTGCTATCCTCCGACGATAGTGGTTAACCCTCCAGAGGAGGCCAAGCTGTCTACGGAAGAGGTGTTTGGACCAGTGGTTTGTGTGTACAGCTATAGTGATCGCAACGAGGCGATTCGTCGTGCCAATGGCTTGCCCTACGCATTTCAAGCGTCCGTATACACCAAAGATCTCAACGTGGCATTGGACACAGTCAAAAAGCTCAATGCCACAGCAGTGATGGTCAATGATCACACAGCCTTTAGGGTGGATTGGATGCCTTTCGGTGGGAGAGACCAGTCGGGGCTTGGGATTGGAAGTATCCCTGATAGTATGCATGACATGTCAAGAGAAAAAATGATGGTGATAAAGAGCGTCGTTTTATAAAGCAAGGGAATGAAGCAGATTGGTACACTTACTCTATTGTTGTTCATCTCTATGGCCTTTCGCGCTAGTGGACAGGATAGCACCAAGGTTGTGATGGACTATGGCCTTCAGGGGCTGTCATTTTCGTATGGAGAGGACTACAAAATGAATATGCAATGGCACTTGCAGTTTAGATACGCTTATCGCACAGGCGCCAATCCTGATTTTTATGTAGAGGATGAAGACAACCTCAATGGGTCATTCAATATTCAGAGGGCACGGATCAAGGTCTCAGGGCATGCTTTTAAACCCTATGTCGAATACTATCTGATGTATGACTTTCCTAGCAATAATTTTCTCAACTGGGATGTGACGATCAGGAAAAAGCCGGAATTGCAGTTTAGGTTGGGCCAATGGAAGGTCAACTACAATACCGAGCGTTATGTGGCTGCAGACAAACAACTGATGGTGGATCGATCGCTGGTCAATCGATTTTTTACTTTCGATCGTCAAATCGGGATGATGTTGATGGGAGATGTGTTTAGAGGCAAAGCTGGATCGAGCCGTTACCAGGTGAGTGTATACAATGGTGAAGGGCTAAATGCAGACAATGAAAACCGCTACTATCTATGGACGGTTAGGTATCAGTGGAATTTTTCACGAACTAGACCCAAAATGTTTTTTGCAGATATCGAGCGATCTCAAAAGCCAATCGGTTTTTTGGCGGTGGCCATTGCTGAGAACGTTTCAGGTTATACTCAGTTTTCTAGTGACGGAGGAGGGCAGTTGCCTGGGTTCAGTGTAGGAACGAAAAACCAATACCGACTTAGGCAAGCTACTGCGGAACTGATGCTGAAGTACAAGGGGTTTTCGATGATGACAGAAGCTCATCTCAAAAATGTGTATGATCATGTGTCCGATGAGACCACCGAGATTCTGGGAGGGTATATTCAAGGAGGCTATTTTTTCAATGAGCTTTTCGATTGGGTCCCCAGGCCTTTTCAATTGGCAGGTAGAATAGGTGTGGTGCATCAAGATAATTTTTCTCAGGGACAAAGAGAGTGGACGATTGGAGCCAATTGGTTTTTTATTGGGCACAATAATAAGCTAACCTTTGATTTTTCTAGGTTGGACAATGTGGATTTCGAAGACACAGGAGATGAGTTTAGAATGCGAATCCAATGGAATTTTTCTTTTTAGGTCCATCGAGAGAAATGATTTTTTGTAGCTAAGGAGATTAGCTTTAGTATCACACAAATAAAGGAGTAATTATGAAAATGGAAAAGACGAGAAATTTTTCTCATAGTGTGTTGTTTTGGTTGAAGGAGCCTGAGGATGTTGTCATACGTCAAAAATTTGAATCAGAAGCAAAGAAGCTAATTGCATCGTCTCAATATGCACATTTTAGCCACTTTGGTACGCCAGCAGGGACAGATAGAGCGGTAGTAGACAATAGCTACACTTACTCGATGATCGTGACCTTCGAATCGGTAGATGATCATGACAAGTACCAAGTAGAGCCCGCGCACGTGCACTTCATTGAGCAATGCAAGGAGCTCTGGAGCAAGGTGACTATCTATGACGTATTGAGTCTATGATGCACTTGTTTCAAAAGAAACTATCTGAGGTCAGGCCATGGAGTATTCTTTGGCTGCTGGTTGCCATATTTGGCAATCCGGTGTACAATGTCATGGCCTACGGTATCTGTCATGCCTTGGGGTACTATACTGATTTGAGTACCAATGTGACACAGGTGGTGGTAGGACAGTATGTCTTGATCCTGCTGATTGTTTTTGGGTTGCGCTATGTGGTCTACCGGGTTATCTATGTGATTCGTCTCAAGGATCAGATGACGACAGTCTTTTTTTTGGAGGCTTTCGCCGAAAGGCATAAGTATCAATGGATAAGCCTCATTACTTTTTTCATGTGGGCTTCCGAAGTAGAGGGCAATATCGCCGGGTTTATTTTTTTTCCTGTCACGCTACTGATGACACTGACTGTGACGGTGATTACCATCAACCGCCTGTTCAAGATGAGTAAGTATTTGGACACCCAGCGTTCTGTTGGTTAGAACATTCGGGAGTTGCTCAGGAATTTGGGTTTGTGAAAACGCATGCCAAAGTATAGTCGAATGTTGTTGGTGCTGCGTTGTAGATATGCCTCGTTTTCATGCTTTGTACCCGTTGCTAAGCCATACCATGAGACTCCACCAAAGGCTCGTTTGCCGTTGTAGCCTAGAGCGAGTTTGGCGGTGGCGGAGGTGTCTAAAATAGTCCTATTATAGCCTTCTCGAATGTCAGTAGCTCTTGCTCTCTCGATCTGTGGACCTAGTCCTATGGTAAGAGAGGCGGAGACGTAGATCTTGTGGTAAATGACAGCCGTATAGGCGTACCCTCCTGTGATTCCCAAATTGTAAAAATTAATATCGCGAAAATCATTGTTGGGGTTGGCGTATATGAGATCGCTAGGGATTAAGCTAGAGTCAGCTTCCATACGGTAGGCGTTGATGTATAAACCTGCGAGGAATGAGCCTGCACTTTTGAACTGTCTCTCAGACTGCGTGTAGGCTGCTCTGTAAGAAAATCTCTTGTGATTGAAGATGTATACGGCAGAGGTTCCCATGTTTAGTGTGGTGAGGTCCCGTCGTGTAGGGTATTGAGAAGAGGAGTAGCCCGGGATGAGATCTTGAGGGTTGGCTAGGAAGAAGCCTTGGTAAAACTGGAATAGCAAGTCAATGGCGACTTTTCTGAGATAGATGCTGCTGGTGAAGTCAAGTGCGGTGGTTTTGCCAAAGATGTCATTGTCGTTGTTGAGAAAAGGCATGCCAAAGGATGCTGCTAGGGACAACCACTCTGTACTGACTCCAAAACCAATGTTTACATTTTCGTTGGGTCGATAGATGATTGATTTACCTGTCGAGTCGTCATGGTGGAGGACCTGACTGAATTTGATTACGTTGAGTACACGTATCGATAACTTGTCCGAATAGTCTATGATGTAGTGTGGGTCATAATTCAGATTTGCCGTATCCAAAGGAGTCTCTTGTGCCCATAGGGTGGATGAAAGAAATAGGAATAGAAACGTGCAACTGATTCTGCTCATGTATTTGGCGTAGTTTAGATCAAATTACACGCTTCTTTGTATTTCTACAAATATTGTGTCACATCCACTACTTGCATACCGGCAGTTTCAGCGGCCACCATCCCTGGTTTGCCGTCTTCGAACACCACGCAATCTTTTGGGGCAATCTGGATCAGCTCTGCACACTTGAGGAAGGTTTCGGGATGTGGTTTGAACTGGCTCACGTCCGTAGCAGTCACGACGTGCTCAAAGTACTGTCCCAAGCCAAACATGGCAAACATGCGTTCGACTGTATCTCGGTTGCTTCCAGTACCTACAGCCATTGGTACTTGTCCGTGGTACTCTTTGATGATTTCCATGATGGGTTGGATCAGAGTGATTTGATCGAGATTCGCGTCGACATAGGTTCTTTTTCGCTGCAAAGCGAGTGCTACATCGAAATCAACAATGTTGTTCTCTTCGCTGATGATGTGCATGGTGTCCTGGGTGGGGATGCCGCCTCGGCTCAAAAACACATCGTGTGGATAGGTGACCCCCCAAGGTTCTAGACTATGGTTGTATGCTTTGTAGTGGAGGGGCATGGAATCGATGACGGTTCCGTCCAGGTCAAATATGAGCCCTTTTGCTTCTGCGGGTACTGGAATGGTGACTGATTGCATATGATGTCTTTTGGGCAAATCTAGGTTATTGATTGAGGTTTAGTCCAGGGATTCATGTCATTATTGTGATATTTTGATGAATTTTAGGCGAAGCAAATATATTGAGCACCTATGATAGAGATAAAAGTTCCATCGGGGTATAGTGAGTTAGAAAAATTGGAGGCACCTTTTAAGGAGTTGTCTTTGGCCTACCGTGTGGAGGAAGCAGGAGTCTGTCAGCCAATGGCCGTGTCTGGACAAAGGATTTATGAGGGGAGCGTAGGGATCGATAGACTGATCGCAGAGCTCAAGGCGTACTATGGTGACAATTATAATTGCAGCTGTGCACGATGATTTCGGATACCTACAGATATGAGGATGGGCTGGAGTCAGAGCGTCTAAGGACTCGTTTTTTGGCACTTGAGGATGTTGAGACTTGGAAGAATTTCTATCTCAGTGAAGGGAATGCCCAGTACCTGCTTGGTCTCGGTGGAAAAACGCCAGAAGACAACGCGCGCTTGGCGGTAGAGCGTCAACTCAAGCGCTATGTAGAGCGCAGTTATGGGCTGCAAGCGCTGATCGAGAGGCATAGTGGGAAGCTGATAGGGCAGTGTGGACTGCTTAGTCAAGATATCAATGGCCGGAGAGAGTTGGAGATAGGTTATCAGCTATTCAACGATAGCTGGGGGAGGGGTTATGCGACTGAAGCAGCGGTGCTATTTAGGAATTATGGATTTGAGAGACTTGGGGCAGAGTCTATCATTTCGATTATAGCTACTGGCAATCTGCCGTCTCAAAAGGTGGCTCTCCGCAATGGCATGCATAGAGAGGAGGAGGTCTTGTACATGGGTATCCCGGTGTATGTTTACCGTCTCACACGAGAGGACTGGAGGAGTTTGTAATAAAACCCTATAGGCAGGCTACTAATGAGGCATGAAAACAATCGGAAATGTAATTTGGTTAGTGTTTGGTGGGGTATTCATCGCCATCGAATATTTGGTTAGCAGTATTGCTCTTATGGTGACGATCATAGGGATACCGTTTGGACTACAGACGCTCAAATTGGCTATGTTGGCGCTTTGGCCTTTTGGTAGTGAAGTGCGGAGTGCCCCTCAATCAGTGGGGTGTTTGTCTACTGTGATGAATATCATTTGGTTCTTTGTCGGAGGGGTATGGATTTGCTTGTCTCACTTGGGGTTTGGGATTCTTTTCGCGATCACGATAGTGGGGCTTCCTTTTGCACAGCAGCATTTTAAACTCGCGGGGCTTGCGCTGACTCCCTTCGGTAGGGAAGTGGTGGATAGAGCTTAGTTGAGCAACGAACAATTAATAAGGTACGAGATTCTTGGGTCAATTGTTTTTGGATAGGGAGTGAATGCGCTATTTTGCCAAAAATTTTTTAGAAAATGTCGGAGTTATCAGAAGAGCAATTGATCCAAGAGGAACAGTATAGTTTTCCATACCATTATATCCCGCAGGGCAAGCCCAATTTTACGATTTCGTACTATTGGGCATGGGGCATCAACTATGTGGCAGCTACGGAATTCTTGATTGAAAAACTGGAAAAGATCAACTTTAGAAAGTTGATCGATGTAGGGACTGGTGATGGACGTTTGGTCAAAGATTTTTCAGCTAAGTTTCCAGAGCAGAAGATTGTAGGTGTGGATTATTCGGCACATGCTATCAAACTCGCGCAAGTACTCAATCCAACTTGTGAATTTAGGTCCTTGGATATTTTTACAGAGGATCTTGAAGAAAAGTTTGACTGTCTGTCTTTGATAGAGGTGTTTGAGCATATCCCACTGGATATGGCGGCAGGGTTTGCCAAGCGTATTGCGCACTATGTAGAGGACAAAGGGGATGTGATTATCACTGTACCTCACAAGAACAAGCCCTTGATAGATAAACATTATCAACATTTCACGAAAGAGAGTCTATATGCCTACTACGAAGAGGATTTTGATTTGATCGAAGTAGAGTATATTCAGAAATCCAGCGTAGCTGCCAGTATGATCAAAGGACTCTTGTCCAATGGTCTGTTTGTACTCAATGCGCAGGGCTTGAAGAATACCTTGTATGGGTGGTTTAGCAAATATTGTTTTAGGGCCAATGAGAATAACGGGACTCGCTTGTACATGCATTTGAGAAAGAAATAACTCGCAATTCTGTGGAGGAAAGAGTGGGAAAAGGCTTGGGGTTGCTCAAGCCTTTTTTTTGTTTATGCTCTCTTGGTTTTAGATGGAGTCTAAATAAAGGGTACAGGAGAAACAAAGTATGCACGCATACTTTATTTTGTTAAATCTTCCTTACTTTAGAAGGCATAAAAAAAGGGTTTCTGTATAAGAAACCCTTCTGTTAAGGATGTGGTGATGAGTGGGCTCGAACCACCGACTCACGGATTTTCAGTCCGATGCTCTACCAACTGAGCTACATCACCGCGTTAACGAGGCACAAAAGTAGAAAAGTTTAGCAATGCTGCAAACGTTTTGGAGAATATTTGACAAGAAAAAACAACAAATTTTATGACCTTCATATCTCAGATCATCTTTGTGATCGTCTTGGCTATCCCGACCTATTTGATAGTCAATAGAATACGGAAGATTCGAGCCAATATCCTGCGAGGGAAGGAGCTCGATCGAAAAGATAATTCTTCCAGCAGGTGGAAGACCATGTTGCTGATCGCTTTTGGTCAGAAGAAAATGTTTAAGAAGCCTGTTCCAGCCTTTTTGCACTTGCTCATCTATGTGGGCTTTCTCGTGATCAACCTAGAGGTACTGGAGTTTGTGATCGATGGACTCCTTGGGACACATCGTGTCTTTGCGCCATATTTGGGTTCGTTTTACAATATGGCGATGAACTTCTTTGAGTTTTTGGCTTTGGGTGTTTTGGTGAGTTGTGTGATTTTTTTGATTCGTCGCAATGTGATCAAAGTTCCCCGCTTCACCAAACCAGAGATGAAAGGCTGGCCTGCAATGGATGGCAATTTGATACTCTTGATCGAGATTGCCTTGATGATGGCAATACTGAAAATGAATGCAGCGGATCAAGTTCTGCAGGCCCGAGAAGTAGTGGGTTATCATGAGACGGGCAAATTGTGGATTTCATCTGTGCTCGTACCGATTATGGAGATGTTCGATACGAGCTTCTTGATACTGGTAGAGCGTGGAGCATGGTGGTTTCACATTGTAGGGATTATGGCTTTTGCATTGTATGTGACCTATTCGAAGCACCTTCATATCTTTTTGGCCTTCCCGAACACCTATTATTCTAATTTGAATCCTAAGGGAAAAATAGCAAATATGGATGCGGTGACTACTGAGGTGAAATCGATGATCGGCATGCCTGTAGAGGCGCCCGCAGCGAACCCTGATGAGATCGGACGGTTTGGAGCGAAAGACGCTACTGACCTGACTTGGAAGAGCCTGATGGAGTCCTATACCTGTACCGAATGTGGACGCTGTACGTCAGAGTGCCCTGCTAACCTCACGGGTAAAGCACTCTCTCCGCGTAAGATCATGATGGATACCCGGGATAGAATCGAAGAAATAGGAAAAGGTGAAGGGGTGGAAAAGAGCTTATTGGGAGATTATATCACCAAAGAAGAGATCAATGCCTGTACAAGCTGTAACGCTTGTACAGAAGCGTGTCCAATCAACATCGACCCTCTTGCGATCATCCTAGAGATGAAGCGCTATGTAGCGATGGAGGAATCTGGATCCCCTGCATCATGGAACGCCATGTTTGCCAACATTGAGACCAATTTTGCTCCATGGAAATTCGCGCCAAGCGATCGGTTCAACTGGGCAGAAGAATTGAAAAACGACAAAAAATAAGACGATGAGTGATCAAACGATAAACGTACCAACAGTAGCTGAGCTTCAAGCGAAGGGTGAAAGCCCAGAGATATTGTTTTGGGTGGGCTGTGCTGGGTCCTTTGATGATAGATACAAGCGTGTTACTGTTGCTTTTACCAAAATACTCCATCATCTCGGTGTGAATTATGCCGTGCTCGGTCCCGAAGAAAGTTGTACAGGAGACCCTGCCAGACGAGCAGGCAATGAATTTCTATTCCAGATGCAAGCCATGTCTAATATCCAGTTGCTGGACATGTACAACATCAAGAAAATTGTAACAGCTTGCCCGCATTGTTTCAATACGATCAAAAATGAATACCCTGATCTGGGAGGGAATTATGAGGTAGTACACCATACCACTTTTTTACAGGAGATGCTCAACGAGGGTAAGCTCAAAGTTGCAGGAGGAGACTACAAGGGACAGAAGATAACCTACCATGACTCGTGCTATCTCGGTCGTGCCAATGGGATCTACGAAGCACCTCGTGAGCTGCTCCAGTCACTCGATGCGGACCTAGTAGAAATGAAACGTTGCAAGACCAAAGGCCTGTGTTGCGGCGCAGGTGGAGGCCAGATGTTCAAAGATGCGGAGAAGGGCGACAAGGAGATCAATATAGCCCGTACCGAAGAGGCGATAGGTACGGGAGCTAAGGTGATTGCATCGGCTTGTCCATTCTGCATGACTATGATGTCCGATGGGGTCAAGAACAAAGAGAAGGAAGGAGAGGTACAGGTCAAAGATATTGCAGAGATCATAGAGGAGTCCTTGGGTAAATAACGCCATGTTTTTTGTTAGAAATTTCTTAGCTTCGAGCATGTGCTCGAAGCTTTTTTTATGTTTGGTATGGACTGTTCTGATTGGCTTTTCGGCTCAGTCACAGCGCCTAGAGGATGTGGTAGATCGACATTTTACAGCTGTGGGAGAGGACGTGCTGAATACTATGCGTAGTGTGGAAGTTGAAATGGTCGAGCGAATAGAAACGTCTGGGGAGCGTGTCTATGTCATCACAAAAAAGCGTCCCAATAAGGTCAGAAAACAAATCGAAGTAAGAGGGTATGATTACATCGCAGTGTTTGATGGAGATGCAGGTCAGGTGATGGAGGGGTGGAGTACTGACTCGATTCGTGACTTGACAATCAAGGAGCAAGCCTTGTTAGAAATCGAATCAGCGATTGGTTCTCCCTTGTCACTGGCGTGGTTGCCTGATCATAGACTGGAATGGATCGATGAGGTCATGCTAGCGGGACTGCGGTATGCCCAAGTTAGGATGTATTTTGAGTCTGGATACTATGTGGACTTTTTCATAGACCAGACGACTTATTATCTCTACAAGTATGTGGTGTATGGGGATTTGAACGAAGAGGTTGATTATGAGTATTTCTATTCGAATTTCAAGCGCTTAGGAGGGTTTGTTTTGCCTTATTCTTTTGAAAAGCGAAAAAGAGGAGAGCGGACGGTTTATTACACGATTCGGGACATGGTTTTTGGTGGCGGGGTGGCTGAGTCTATGTTTCGATTGACCGAGAAGGATTAGTTGCTGGATAAAACCTGATGCAAGGCGGTAACCTGCGGGATGACAAGGCGCTCGTTTCCATTGAGTATGTTGTAGTTTGCGACCGTTTGGCGTTTTTCTTCTGGGAGTTGCTTTTCGATGATACTTTGGATCTGAGCATCACTCCTGAAGGGGTCTCTTTTTTTGACACGTTGTATGCGTAGAGTCATGGGAGCAGAGACATTGATCAAAGCATCGAGTGTTTGGTAACTCCCTGATTCGATGAGAAGAGCGGCCTCTTTGAGTACGTAGGGGCTATGTTGTAGCAAAGCCCATTCTTCAAAGTCTAACGCTACGACAGGGTGTACGATTGTATTGAGGGTTTGTATGTTGTCTCCTTTTGTAAATACCTTTTCGGCCAAGTAAGACCGATTCAGTTGGTTGTTTTCATAGGATAGTGGGCCGAAAGACGCAATTATTTTTTTTCTAATCTCAGGGTTGGTGTTCATGAGCAATTTGGCGCGCGAGTCTGCGTCATAGGTTGGGATTCCTAGGGTACGAAAGATCTTGCAAATTGTACTTTTGCCTGATCCGATGCCTCCAGTGACGCCTATTTTTTTCATCGGAGTGATGGAGGGGGGAAGTCTACTTTTATTTTGTCTTCGGCGAGGACTATATCGAGGGCTTTGTCATGTGCGTACATAAGGATCGGAGTGATGGTAGAGTCTCTAGGGTTGAGCATGGTATAGTCTACAGTTACACTAAAATCGGTGTTGTTTACTTCGTTTTCGAAATCTTCGTTGATCGTATAGAATATCTTGATGTCTGATTGTTCGGCGACTGCCGAAGAGTCTTCGGGAAACTGTAAAAACTCTATTGGGATGGTGATGTCTTTGTACAGGAATCTTGATACTTCAAATTTGACATTGGTTTCTTTGGGCTCTGGCTTGATGATTTTGTCTATTTGGTATGCGATTTCGTCATCAAAGTCATCGTCTAAGTCCTTTTCATTAAATTTCATGAATACTGGGTCCGACAATTTGGCAATGTATGATTTGGGGCCTGTAAACGAGACTGAGTCATGATTGGTACGGATGCGTGATGTGAGGCGGTAGCTGTCTTTGAGAGGCACATGGAGACTGTCTACTTTGATGGCAAGTTTTCTTGTTACTTTGTTCTCGATGTTGAAAAACAAGGTGTCGGTGACTAGGTAGGTGAGTTTCAGTCCGTCGAGTTGGTCAGAGATCATAGGAATCAAGCTGGCACGGGTGAGGAATCGGATTTCGGTCGGGTTGTCCAGAGGGATCTGGATGGGTGTAGCATTGATGCGGAGGGTTTTGCGCAAGAGGTTCCAGCCGCCACTGGATACGTCGATTTTGATTTGTTTGGCTAATGGAGAGACAATCACTACACTGTCACGTTCAAAGACGTAATTGATAGGGTAGTCCAGTCGAGTGTCGTAGTTTTTGTTCATGGCATTAAAAAACCAAAAGGTAGTCGCTCCCAAAATTGAGAGCATAACTACCTTCCAATTGTCTTTTAATCCAGGGGCAAAAAAACGAAATAAACTCATTGATACATGAATTACTTCTCGTTGGCTTTTTTGCTCATCTCCATAGAGATCGATGATTTTTCGATGACCATTTTGGTGCCTCGGTCAATGTCGAGTGTCACGGTTGTATCCGTTGTTTCTACGATTTTGCCATGGATACCTCCTACGGTCACAGCTAGATCACCTTTTTTTACCTCTTCGGTAAATTTCTTTTGATCCTTCTGCTTTTTCTGTTGTGGTCTGATGAAGAAGAAGTAGAATACTACCGCCATCACACCTAGCATGATAAAGCTAGAGTAGCTACTGCCTGAAGCTGCCTGTAATAATATTTGATTCAACATGAATGTGTCTGTAATGGTATGAATAATAGTTTGTGCTTAGCTATCCGTAGCAGCTGGGGTGACGTTTGCCTTGATTTTGATTCTCGTTTGTTTAGGAAACGTATTGGCAGTGATAGTCACCGTTTTGTTTTGGATGCCTGGTTTTTTTCTACTGTTGAACTCTACCTTGATTTCTCCTTTTTCGCCGATTCCGATTGGCTCTTTTGGCCATTCTGGTACGGTACATCCACATGAACCTTTGGCATCAGAGATGATTAGCGGAGCATCTCCTGTGTTTTCGAATTCAAATACGTGGATGACTTTGTCTCCTTCGTTGATCGTACCGAAATCGTGAGATTCCTCCGCGAATGCAAATACTGGAAGTGGACCATCAGGCTTTACTTCGGGTTCGTTGGTAGCTGCAGGTTGTGCAGTGGCAGTAGCTCTAGAGCTTGCTATGCCTTTTCCTTCGAGTTCAGCAACTCTGCCTTCAAGTCTTGATACTCTGCTTTCCAAATCTGCATTCGAACATCCAGTCATAGTGAGTGCGAATACAGCAACGACTGCTGATAATAATGTTATGTTTCTCATTTTAATAAATTGTTTTATAAAAGGTAAAGATGAGCACATGTCTCACCGCTTACTATTTAAGAGTTGTAGTATTCATTCATTGATTTACAAAAATAACGAAGTCAATGAACCACTTCGTCGTTCTCTCGCATGTTGATTGGTCTCAGTCTGCGAGTAGACGGCTTTTTCATGATTCGACTTCTTCGCCTTTGATTTGGTTGATCAGTCCGTTGACATCATCCAATAGTCTTTCTGCTTTTTCTTTGGCATCATCGACTATTTTTTGACCTTCTGTTTTGGCGTCATTGTCAGTGAGTTCTTTGCCTTCGATGAATTCCTGTAGGACCTCATCGAGTTTTTTGCGGTACTTGTCGAGGCGGTAGGTGAGTTTGTCTCTAGTATTTTCTCCCTTGTCAGGAGCATACAATATCCCTAGGATGGCGCCCGTTGCTGCACCAGTTAAAAATGCTAATAGCGAATTTGAATTTTTGCTCATATTATTTATTGTCTAAGAGTCCTCTTCCACTTTTCTTTATGCGTCCTTGCTTCTGTAAATCTACTGAAAGTACATCAAGCAATCCATTTACAAACTGTTTACTTTTTGGTGTACTGTATTGTTTGGACAATTCGATGTATTCGTTGATTGTGACTTTGACCGGGATCGAAGGGAAGTGTGTCATCTCAGAGATCGCCATTTCGAGAATGATACGATCGGTGATGGCTACACGCTCTATTTCCCAATTCTTTGACTTTTCTTTGATCATTTCTTCGAGTTCTTCTTCATCATCGATAGCCATGTCGAAGAGCTCTTTTAGGAAGTCAAGGTCTTCGTCCCAGTTTTTGGACAGTTCCATGAGTAGAGGTTCGCTACCGGATTCGTCGATAGATTTGATGGTTTTCAAGACCATGCTTTTGAGTATGGTCTTGTTTTCGGTCCATCCGATATCTGATGACTCGAAGTATTCGTCGATGATCTCGTTTTTGAAGACGATCGTTTTGTAGAGTTGTAGTATAAACTCAAGGTCATCTTCGTATTTTGCTTGCGCCATGTTGTCGTACTCTTCGTAGAATTCCTGAGTTTTGAGATATTCTTTGTGCCAAGTCTTGATTCGGTCGGTGTCCCAAGTGATGTTTTTTCTCGCACGTTCGTTTTGAAAGGCTTCGGACTTTTTGAGGCCAACGATGATGGCATTTTTTGCGAAGTTATTGTGCTCGATGCCTTTTTTCCTCTTTTGTCCTTCGATCAATTCCTCAATCTCTAGCATGAAAGTGAGGATTTTGATGTAGTCGTCCGATATGGCATTGAGATCGGAGAGCATTCGCTTTTTGAAATGGAGTTTGTTTTCGGGAAGTTTGTTTTCCCACTCTTTCAGGAAGTGTCGTGCTTCTTTGATGATCTCTGGAGCTGTGTCGGGTTCGATGCTATCCACCCCTCCCAAATGAATCTGATCATACGTTTTGCCGGTGAGTTCCCTCATTTTGCTTAGGGCCTCTTTGTCCTGTACCTCCATGGAGTTCAGGTCTGGCAAGAATTGATTCTGCGCCTTTTGTCTGCAGATGTTGTAGTCTGCTTGTTTGGCGGTATGGTATGCAAATATCGCTTGCATACCTTTGATACGTAAAGAACGTCTGTTGAGCATTGTATCCTATCTCAGTTTTGTAATTGATTATAAAGGTAACTTAATATTACCTATTGATTTTATTCTATCCTCGGCTATTTTGATAGCGGCTTGATGAGGAGTTGTGTTTGTTTTTTGACTCATGTCAAAAACAGACAAGGTCGTGTCGTATATTTTTTCGGTCTGTGCCATCACTCTGTCATGACTGTGATTGCCAGCATACTCGTAGTATACATTGGTGATTCCACCTCCATTGATGAGGAAGTCTGGCGCATAGAGGATGCCTTTGTCCAGCAACTTCTGACCATGTACGGTTTCGTCGAGCAATTGGTTGTTGGCGGCACCTGCGACGATGTCACAGCTCAAGAGGCCGAGACTGTCGTCGTTGATCGTGCCTCCGAGTGCGCAAGGTGCATAGATGTCTACGGGTGCAGTGGCTACTTGGTCCGCAGCGACGACTTCCACACTGAATCGGTCTGTGATGCGTTTGATTTTGTCTTCGAAGATGTCGGATACCGATACTTTTGCTCCGTCTTTGGTCAGGTAGTCGATGAGGTGAGTACCGACATTTCCCGTGCCTTGGACGAGTACTTTTTTGCCAGATAGGCTTTCTGATCCATAGGCGCGCTTAGCTGCGGCCTTCATTCCTACGAACACGCCATAGGCTGTATAAGGAGAGGGATCTCCTGCTCCTCCCATGTAGTCGGGCAAACCTGTGACATAGGGAGTCTCCATGCGAATGTACTCCATGTCACGTGTGGTCATATTGACATCTTCGGCGGTGTAGTATTTGCCACCTAGGCTGTGTACGAATTTGCCAAAACGCCTCATCAACGCTTCGTTCTTGAGTTGGGATGCCTCGCCAATGATGACGGCTTTACCCCCGCCGATGTTGAGTCCTGCGATGGAATTTTTGAGTGTCATACCTCGCGATAGTCGCAGTGCGTCTGTCATGGCTTCCTGATCGGTGGCGTAGTGCCACATTCGTGTGCCGCCCATGGATGGGCCGAGTACGGTGTTGTGTATGGCGATGATGGCCTTGAGCCCTGTCTCCTTGTCATGGCATAGTACGACTTGCTCATGATTCATACTTTCAATATCTGAAAAGATCGAGACAGCTTCGTTGTTCATAGTTTCTGTCAATTCTATCATTTTGGGTAGCGAATTTTTATTGGGTTAAAAATTACGGACGCAAATCTAGAGGTTTTTTAGTCACAATTTGCTTTGGGTTGTAGTAATAAACGCAATTATTCTATTCTCGGAGTTAATCTAAACAAATGTAGGGTTAAGATACTGAATGTTAAGTGTATGCAAAGTGGATGCTTTGTAAATCACTTTGGGTTGATGTGGCAAGATTAGTGACACTTCTAGATCGAAAAAATATTTTAAGATTAACCATTTACTATATTTCTATTAACTGCATACGGCTCTGGGCCAAAAGGGTGTCGCGTTGTGCAAATGTTGTATTCAATATAAGAGGTCAACTTTCCAAAAACAATGCCGTTTGAGATGTAATATTGCATTTTGACAAAAACAACTTCAGTCTACTGAATGAGAGATCTCGCCCACATCAATAAATATCTCCTCAAGTACAAGTATCACTTACTTTTAGGTACTTTGTTTATCGTAATAGCCAATCTTTTTGGGGTGGTCCCAGCAGTGGTTGTGCGTTATTCATTTGATTTGATTCAGGAGAGTTTTCAGTTGTACAATTTATTTGAGGGGTTGGAGCTACAGGCATCGACGTATGACTCATTTGTATTGAGTATCATCGTATTTGCCGCGATTATTCTTTTGTCGGCACTGCTGCGTGGTTTTTTCATGTTTTTCATGCGACAGACGATCATTGTGATGTCTCGTTTGGTCGAGTACGATCTCAAAAATGAAATCTACGAGCATTATCAAAGCTTACCGTTGAGTTTCTATCGCCGCAACAATACCGGGGATTTGATGAATCGAATCTCAGAGGATGTGAGCAAAGTACGGATGTACGTCGGTCCGGCTATCATGTATGGAGTCAACCTTGCGACGATGTTTATGATTGTCATACCCTTTATGCTTTCCATCAATGTGGAACTTACTCTGTATTCGTTGATTCCATTGCCATTTTTGTCTTTCAGCATCTACTATGTCAACAACATCATCAACAAGCGGTCAGAGGAAATACAGGTTAGCCAATCGAACCTCTCGACTTTTGTACAGGAAGCTTTTTCGGGCATCCGAGTGATCAAGTCTTTCGTGCGAGAGAAGGATTATGATCAGTCTTTTGCTGCGGCTAGTGATGATTACAAAACTAAATCTCTGCGTTTGGCCTTTGTACAGGCTTTGTTTTTTCCGTTGATCATGGGGTTGATAGGCTTGAGTGTGATCTTGACTGTATATATGGGGTCGGTAGGTGTCCTCAGAGGAGAACTCAGTACAGGCAATATCGCGGAATTTATCATCTATGTCAACATGCTAACATGGCCTGTGACTGCACTGGGTTGGGTGACGAGTATCATACAAAGTGCTGCAGCTTCGCAAAAACGGGTCAACGAATTTTTGAGTGTGAAAAATGATATTGTGTCGAAGAAGAACATGAAGAAGGATATCGTGGGTGACTTGGTTTTTGACGGGGTGAGTTTCACGTATCCCGACTCAGGGATCCAAGCACTTAAGAATGTGTCCTTTGAAGTGTCGTCAGGGGATTCGATTGCGATCATCGGTACGACAGGATCTGGTAAGAGCACGATCGCAAATCTCATCTGTAGAATGTACGATGCGTCTAGTGGCGAGGTGCGTATCGATGGCTCTCCTATCAAAGATTATTATATTCCATCCATACGACAGTCGATTGGCTATGTGCCTCAGGATGTGTTTTTGTTTTCGGAGAGTATCAAGGAGAATATTGCTTTTGGCAACCCCAATATCACTGAGGAGGAGGTACAAGCTGCGGCGGATCATGCAGATTTGACAGAAAATTTATCAAAATTTCCAGAGGGGATGGATACCGTCCTCGGTGAGCGAGGAATCACCCTGTCTGGAGGACAAAAACAACGTGTATCGATTGCGAGAGCCATCGCACGTTCTCCGAAGGTTATTATTTTGGATGATTGTCTCTCCGCGGTGGATACCAAAACAGAAAACAGTATCCTCAACAGCATGAAGAAAATCATGGTAGGCAAGACCACTGTGATCATCTCCCATCGAGTCTCTAGTGCCCAACTGGCAGACAAAATCATCGTCCTCGATCAAGGGGTAATCGTAGAGCAAGGTTCGCACACCGAGCTCATCGCGCAGGCGGGGATCTACCGCAGTTTGTATGAGAAGCAAATCCAAGGTGAGGAGACACGAACTACGTAATGATTTGCTTTTGATAAGACGCGTCATGGGTGAGGCGACATGAGGATCCAGTGTCTCGTGCTGTGGTCTCTTGGTGAAAGCCCGTGATCGTTGGTTGAAGAATCCTCGGCGTTGGTTGAATACTCGTTGAGCCCTTGCAACGCAACCCCTCTTTTATGTGTTTCAGACTCAAACATGGATAACGTTTGGGATGGAACAGGTAGAAATTATAGCTAAAAAGATAGGAAAGTCGTGGGTGATTCTGGTAGGGATTATCGTTGCAGGGCTGGTAGCTTCTTGCTCAGATACAGACCCGGAGATCGGCTCTGATTTTTTTGATGATGTGTCGTTTGAAGTGGTGACCTGGGATACGGTGACGATGCAACTGTCTACAGTGCAGCTCGATAGCATGGTGACGAGCAGTCCTATACGCTTGCTCCTAGGCAAGGCCAGTCACGTCGACTTGGGAGAGATTACTGCCGAACCATATTTTCAGGTGGGTGACAATGCCATTACAGATTTTCCCGTTGGAGCAGACTTTAGATATTTGCGCACGAGTTTGACGCTTTACTTTGACCACTATTACTATGGGGATACGAGTCAGCTCATGGAGATACAGATTCAAGAGCTGGGGGAGGAACTGGAGTACGATGACGATAGTCGATTGTACAATTTTTCGGTAGTACCTGCTGTCACGAATGGGGGAGACGAACCGATAGTTTTTGGAGCGGAGACTCTGTACCCCCAGCCGATCAAATTGGACTCGATAGAGATCGAGATCCTCGCCGATAGAGGACAGCAGATTTACGATTTTTTGTCAGAGGGCGAGGTAGATATTGAGGACTTCAAAGATTTTATAAAAGGATTTAAGATCACCACGCCGACTGTGGGTTGTGTGTTGGGTTTCAAGCCTGAAGCAGTGTTGAGAGTGTACTACGATGATCTAGCGGATGAGACGTCGGATGAGGAGGAAGTGCTCGAATTTGGAATGGGAGAAGGAGACCTGTCTTTCAACCACATAGAGGTGCTCCGGTCGGGTACACTGGATGCTAGTATCGATCAAGGAGCTATAGCGTCAAGTCTCTCAGCTCATCGCAGTTACGTACAGTCTGGCTTAGGGCTGGGTCTGCGACTCGACCTGCCATATATCCGCGAGATCTTGGCACGAGACGAAGAGTTGTTGCTGGACAAGGTAGAGATTGAGCTCATGGTGCAAAACGAGTTTCCAGAGGAGTTGGCTATGCTACAGACGCTGGCGGTCTACCGTGTCGATGAGGACAATGATGAGTTGAGGCTGTACGAAATGCCTATGTCGGTGAGCCTCAATCTTGAATACGGCTATGACCGCTACTATACCATAGATATCACGGAGTTTGTCGAAGAACAGCTTGAGTTGGATACCGAACTCAACGAGGACGGATTACTCATTCGCTATGCGGACGAGACCTTCAACGCATCACTGAATCACCTCATTCTAGCTGATCAGCAAAACAGTGACGAGAAAAGTAAAATCAAGTTAAACGTAATTAGAATAAAATAATGAGAAGTAAATGGAGAATGCTGGTTTCCTTTTTTGTACTGGGGCTATTGGTGTCATGTGTCACTGAGGACGACAGTACGATCGAAGATGGAAACTGGGTAAGAAAATCTTCCTTTGAGGGAGTCGGTAGATCGGGGGCAGTGTCCTTTGTGATCGGCGGAAAAGCCTATGTAGGGTTAGGGTTTGATGGAGACGACTATTTGACGGATTTTTGGTCGTATGACGCGGATCAAAACTTCTGGAAGCAGGTTAGTGACTTTCCAGGGATCGGAAGATCAGGAGCTGTGGCATTTGCTATAGGAGAAAAAGGGTATGTTGCGACAGGCTACAACGGGGAAGAACTCGAAGAGGAGCTTGGGGATTTTTGGGAGTACAATAGTACTACGGATACTTGGACTCAGCTCGAAGATTTTGGCGGGAGTGCGCGCTACAAGGCCGTTGCTTTCGCATTGGATGGAGTTGGTTATGTAGGGACTGGATATGATGGCAATTACCTCAAGGATTTTTGGCAATACAATCCAGCGACTGCTGAATGGACTCAGGTTGTGAGTCTCCAAGGGGAGAAGCGTCGAGGAGCAGTGTCTTTTGTGGCCGATGACTATGCTTACATTTTGACGGGGACCAACAACGGGCTGTATGAGTCGGATTTTTGGGAGTTTGGTTCGTCCGATGATAGCTGGACACAACTCGAAGATGTCGACGAGGATGAAGACAATGAGGAGGTGCTCCGTACAGATGCAGTGGCGTTTGAGCTAGATGGCAAGGGGTACATCACCGTAGGGTCATTTGGTGCCAATCAAAACACAACGTGGGAATATACGCCAGGATCGGGTGTTTGGCTAGAGAAAACCGCCTTCGAAGGAACAGGGAGGTCAGGGGCTGTAGGTTTTACCATCAATGGTCGCTCGTTTGTGGCACTAGGTCAGAGTGGATCAGAGCGGTTTGACGATATTTGGGAGTTTTTGCCCAACGAGACGTACGACGAAGATGATTGATCAGAGATCTATCTATCTAAGTTTATTGAGCGCATTTATTCTCCTTTGCGTTTCTAGGGATGGATATGGACAGAACGGTGCAGGTTCTGTCTATTCCATCTTTGGGTTAGGAGAGTTGGATCCCTCAACCTCCGTGCAGTCACGGGGGATGGGATATGCCTCGATTGGATTGTCATCCAAATATGGTATCAACCTGGTCAACCCAGCAGCCAATGATCAAGTAGGACACTATTTCAATCATATTACCAACATTGGCTTTTATTATGCAAATACAGAATACACCACTGACGATGCTTCAGAGAGTGCATCCTACGGAGGATTGTCCAATTTGAATTTCTGGTTCAAAATCTCTGATCGTTGGAACAGCATGATTGGACTGAATCAATACAGTAATGTAGGATACAACATCAATCAAAAGGATGTCAATTCTTTTCAAGACGGAGAGTATAATGTACTCTATCAAGGAAGTGGGGGTCTCAATGAGATTTTCTTGTCCAATGGGGTTTCCTTGTGGGAGAATTTGTCGGTCGGGTTGAAGTTGGCTTTTGTATTTGGCAACATTGATCGTACAGAATGGGTGACAAGCAATCAGAATATACAGCAGTTTTACATCAACAACACTGTCAACATAAAGGACGTCTATGCCGAGTATAGTTTGAACTATCGGATTGATCGACCGAAGTACGACCTGAATTTTGGATTGGTGTACAAAAATGCGAATACACTCTCTGGCAATACTTTGTCACAAATAACCTCTGAAGCGATAGGAGAAACGGTGGACTTGCTTTTTGAGGAGGAAGAGTATACACAAGATTATGCCTTGCCTCGCAAGGCTGGGTTTGGGATGTCGTTGGATATGGACAAGTTTGTTTTTGCGGCAGACGTGGAATTCAATCAATGGAGTGAGGTAGAGTTAGAGGATTATAGTGATGATCTCAACGATACGTGGCGTTATGGGGGAGGGCTGGAGTTTACCCCAGACCGTTTTGGAGAGACCTATATGGGTCGGGTGAGTTATCGCATGGGAGGGTATATGGAAAACTCCTATCTCGCCATCGACGGGGTGACTTTTAGTAAGTACGGTTTTACCTCAGGGTTGAGTTTGCCCCTGCGCAACGGCAGCAGCATCAATATCGCTTATGAACGAAAATTCAACGGAACACTAGAAAATGACCTCATTTTTGAGGCCACTCACGAGATTTCTTTCAACCTTAGTATCAAAAACAAGTGGTTTCAGAAGAGAAAGTACTATTGAGTAGGATCGTCAGCGGATAGGTTGACGGGGATATGATGCGCTTCAAAAAACGTGACCAATTCCTCCTTGAGTTGGGGGAAGGTAGTATGTGCGATCTGAGTTGCAGGTATGACGATCAAGTTGTTGAACTCGGAGGAGTGAATGCAAATTTGCTCTTCCGAAACATCCACTTTTGTGAGCGCAGATAGGGCAGTGGATCTACTCTTATTCAGTTCGATAATTGCCGAGCGATTCAGTACATATTTCTTGTGTTTGATACGTGTCGCATGAATTCCTCCAGCAACAAGGAAGAGGACAATGGCGGCTATATTCCATGTATTCATCGCATAGTTGGAAAATGTATAGGTGATGTAGAAGGTAAAGATCAAGCTAGCTATCCATGTACGCGACCTGAGTTGAAAAGTAAGTTCGGCGGTTTTCATACTTTCGCGAAAGCGGAGCGAAGAGTATAACTCGAACACCAAAAAGACCACTGCCAAGGCAAGGTTGACGGCATAGGGTTCTATGCCTAGGGATTTGCTTGAGACGATGAATAGGATGAGGCCGATACCTATTAGTATGCGTAGTAGTTTGGATGTCATGGAGGTGGGGGTTAGGGATTGACGAACATCTCGATCAACACAGAGTTGTCTGGATAGTAGACTTCTAAACTGAGGTTTTGGAGGCTGTCACCTTGAGTGGCAGCTTTTGATCGGAGGGCTTCTTCGACATGGTGAGCGTTGGGCATGACTAGAGGGTGCATGGTTAGTGCAGCTTTGTAACTTTTGGCAGAGCGTAGCTCGATGACTTGGTAGCCAGAAGGGATGGCAGAGATGTCATCTCCTAGTAGCACACCGATGAAACGTAGGATCTCTCCATCCTCTAGTGTGTCTGGACGATAATCGACCATGCATAGGTCTCCATTGAGCTTTTTGGTCTGGAGTAGGCCTCTAACATCATTGAAGAGACGGCCTTCTTCGACATGCATGCGCTTTCCTTGGATGTACTTGCCCGCTATGCTATAGCTGTTGTTGGATGAGCTAGCTAGCTCGAAAGGTTGAAACCCACCCAAAAAGTAATAGATGGACATTAGTATCACACTCAAGGATAACAGGGAGATACCCCAGTAGATGTATTTTCTGGTCTTGATAGTCAAGGGATATTGCTTCTAGTTTGACCACTAAATTACGGAAGAAATCACTAGTACTGCACCTTGGATGGCTTATAGTTTCTCTTCCTCAAGGATCTTATTGACTTTGGTGATGACGTGATCTAGGTCCAAGGCTGAGCTGTGAATCTTCTCAATGATGAGTTCTTGCTCTTCACTACTTAGGTTTTCAAACTTAGAAATGTTGATCAGGCCTAGGAGGTTGGAGAGGGGAGCGCGGACTTCGTGGGAGTTGGCAAAGGCATAGTCTCTCAGTTTTTCGTTTTGAGACTCTATTTTTTTCGTCCTTTCTTTCACGAGAAATTCCAAGGACTCATTCATGCTTCTCATCTCTCCGTTGACTTGATGAAGCTCGATGGCCTGATTGGCTATTTTTTCTTTTTGGAGTAGGATCTCGTTATTGAGCTCTTCCAGAATGCGGATCGTTTTTCGTTTTTTGTGGTTGAACAAGTACCAAATCAAAGCAGTGACAATTGCACAAATCAAGCAGACAATCAATGCCATCTGAATGATGTTTTGTCGTTGAATTCTCAGGTGAGAAGCCTCTAATTTTTTCTCGCGAAGTTGGTTTTCCTTCATCAAGAGAAGATTTTCTCTTTCGATGAGCGAGAGTTGTTGTTTGGATTCTAGTCGAGTGATATACTCTAGCTTTTGGTTGTCAAAGAGGCTGTCTTTGAGCTGAATGTGCAATTTTGAGAA
Organism: Reichenbachiella sp. 5M10; assembly: GCF_002742335.1. Classification (NCBI taxonomy): domain Bacteria; kingdom Pseudomonadati; phylum Bacteroidota; class Cytophagia; order Cytophagales; family Reichenbachiellaceae; genus Reichenbachiella; species Reichenbachiella sp. 5M10. The sequence goes on from NZ_MDGR01000007.1 coordinate 38,842, forward strand.
CTTGTAGGTGTTTTTGCCGTCTTCCAATTGTCCGTAGATTTCATACAGTGTTTTGGCTGCTTCTGAGGCTTCCTTGAGTGCGCCTATATCTTGTGCCAAGTGGAGAGACTCTAGCGCTTGAGCTGTGGATAGGTCGAATTGACGGATGTGTAAGTTGCTTTGTGCTAGGGTGTTGTTGATTTGAGACAGCCCTAGTTTATCGTTGATTTCATGATACAAGTCCTTTGATTTTTCCAGGTATTCGTTGGCCAGCGTATACCGTCTTTGTTTGAGCAAGACTTGTCCCAGGTAGTCGTAGTTGATGGCGATGCTTGATTTGGCTTGGAGCTTGACAAATCCGTCGAGGGCTTGCTCGAAATAGTCGTATGCTTCGTCGTATTGGCCAGTTTGTAGTTTGACTGAGCCAATGTTTTCCAAACAATTGGCGACACCCCAGTGGTCATTCGAAAGTGCTTCGAGCTCTAGTGCTTTGCTGAAGTATTCTTCAGCGTCATTGTAGTCTCCAAGGTCGAGCTTTATTAGCCCTATGTTTGTATAGTTAGAGCTCACAGACATGTTGCGTTTTTGTTTGAGCTCTATTGATTTGAAGTAATAGACAATGGCACTGTCGTACTCTCCTACGGTTTTGTACAGTATGCCAAGGTTGTTGTAAGTGATGGCGGTGAGTCCATCGCTTTTGATTGCTTTTGCAATGTTCTCAGCTTCTTGATAGTACTCAAATGCTTCAGCGTATTGCCCCAATTTACGGTATAGACCTCCGAGATTGTTGAGTGAATTGATGGTGTTGGTAGTGTCGCCAAGGGCTTGAAAAAGTAGCAAGGAGCGCTGAGAAGCGGGCAATGCTGCCGCGTAGTTGGCTTTGAGGCTATATATTAAGCCTAATCTGCGTAGTGATTTGGCAAGCCCTGCTTGGTAGTTGGTTTTTTCGGAAAGTGCTAAAGATTTTTCTACATAATACAAGGCGGAATCTGAGTCATTGCGATGAAATTCTTTTGAAATCGACAGCATGATGTTTACCCTTTGTTGGTCAGAAAGAGTAGACTTCAGTAGCGTTTTCAGACTGTCTATCTTGCCGCTATTGCACCACACCGAAAGAGGGGCTATGAAAACAAGGAGTCCTATGAACCCAGTTTTGATGAGTCTGGTCATGTTGAATTACTTTGAATGTACTTCCAAGGGCACACTTTGGTTGGCACTTCTTGGTCAGTGGTTGTCGCAAATTGCTCAGGTAGGACTAGGGTACTAAGCTAATGATACATTTTTAATAAACGAAAAGTAGGAGTGAAAGAAAGTGTTAATTGTCAAGGGGTTCGGTGTGAAAACCCAGAGGAGACAGAGGGAATGATCTCCTCTGGGTTTTTTGAGTAGTCGCTGTTTTATTTTTGAATAGGGATCAATCGGAAAATAGAGCCAGGCTGCTCTACGGCGACATAGATGTATCCGTCTGGACCTGTTTTGACATTTCTGACTCGTCCGATGTTTTGCAGCAACTTTTCTTCTTCGATGACTTTTCCATTTTGGATTTTGCAGCGGTTGAGGTACTTGAAGCGCAGCGATGCAACCAGCAATTGATTTTCCCACTGTGGGTAGAGGGTACTGTCTATGAAGTCCATGCCGCACGGGGCAATCGAGGGAACCCAATAATGAAGGGGAGCATGCATGCCTTGGCGGGTGGTGTCACTCGTGAATATGGTGCCATCGTAGTTGATGCCGTAGGATACTTCGGGCCAGCCATAGTTGATACCAGGCTGTATGATATTGATCTCGTCCCCCCCTCTAGGACCGTGTTCGTTTTCCCAAAGTTGATCGTCAGATGGGTTGAATGCTAGCCCTTGAGGGTTGCGATGACCGTAAGAGTAGATGCTCTGGATGGCTGTCGAGTCTCCAACGAAGGGATTGTCCATAGGTATGCTGCCATCATCATGGATTCGGTGGATTTTTCCACAGTGATTGTCAAGGTTTTGCGGGTTCGTATCACGACTGCCTCGGTCACCTACAGAAAAATATAAGTAACCATCATCATCAAATTCAATTCTTGATCCAAAGTGATAGGGTTTTTTGGAGTAGGGCATGGCCACAACCAGGTCTTCTCCATCGGTCAAACGGTCGCCTGCGTATTTGTACTTGGCGATAGCGGTCGTAGCAAGTGTGTCACCTCCATCTACTTTGATTTTGGCGTAGGAAAGATAGAGTAGTTGGTTTGTTTCAAAATCGGGATGAAGCTCTATATCCATTAAGCCTCCTTGACCAAAAGCACGAGTCTCTGGTCCACCGGAGATTTCTGTTTTTTCACGTTGGGCGTTGATTTTGTAGAGTCGTCCAGAAACTTCGGTGATCAATAGCTCACTATTTGGAAGGAAAACCATGCCCCAGGGTACTGCGCCACCGCTATATACTGTATCGAGTTTGAGATCAAACTCCGCACTTGTCTCGAAAGTGTCTGAGCGGATAGTTTCTTCTTCGAAGGTATATTGCCCCGTGTTTTCGATCCCCGTACGGATATAGGCTACTAGATCTTGGATCTCTTCGTCGGTAAAGGCATTTTGGAAGGAGGGCATGCCCAAATCCCCTAGTCCATACTTGATGGTCTGAAAAAGGCTGTCTGGTTCATTGCCATGTTTCCATTTGCGATCAGTAAAGGCTTCCATTTGTGCGCCGTGGCATCCGCTGCAATTGGTAGTGAAGCGTTCTTTTGCTGCACGGAAATCTTTTTGTTGTTTCTCTTGAGTTTGACAAGACACCATCCATGCTCCTAGCCATAGTGTAGTGCCCAATAGAAGAATACGTTTCATCCGATAAATCTACGGAAAAGGATAGTGAATCAAAGTGTGAAAGTAGGAATTGAGACATCTGTCAGTGGACTTAGGTTTATATGTCGACTATTTGTCTTTCGCAAAGTGGGAGGGGTACTGTATAGAAAAAAGGGCAGGAGGATAAAAACAAAAAAGGCTACCTTGTGGTAGCCTTATGATGTGCACGCGGAAGGATTCGAACCCTCAACCCCCAGAGCCGAAATCTGGTATTCTATCCAGTTGAACTACGCGTGCTTATGAGATAGTACTGAGTATCTAGACGAAAGTCAAGATACTCAGTACTCAATATATTATATCAATTCTTTCACTTTCGCAGCAGCGTCTTTCAATACGATCGCTGAGTAGACTTTCAAGCCTGACTCTTCGATGATTTTAGCACCTTCTTCTGCATTGGTTCCTTGTAGTCTTACGATGATCGGGATGTTGATTTCTCCGATGTTTTTGTAGGCTTCTACTACTCCGTTGGCCACTCTGTCACATCTCACAATACCACCGAAGATATTGATCAAAATTGCTTTTACGTTTGGATCCTTCATGATGATACGGAAGCCTGCTTCTACTGTTTCAGCATTGGCTGATCCTCCTACGTCGAGGAAGTTGGCTGGCTCACCACCTGACAATTTGATGATGTCCATGGTGGCCATCGCTAGTCCAGCACCATTGACCATACACCCTACATTTCCGTCTAGTTTGACATAGTTCAATCCAGATTTTCCCGCTTCTACTTCCGCTGGATCTTCTTCTGACAAGTCTCTCAACTCCATCAGATCTCTGTGTCTGAATAGTGCATTGTCATCCAAGTCCACTTTCGCATCTACCGCGAGGATCTTGTTGTCGGATGTTTTTAGTACAGGGTTGATTTCAAACATAGACGAATCAGTCCCTTCGTATGCTTTGTACAGCGAGAAGATGAATTTCACCATGCCTTTGAAAGCTTCGCCTTCGAGACCCAGGGCAAAAGCTACTTTTCTAGCCTGAAATCCTTGTAGTCCTACCGCAGGGTCGATCCATTCCTTGATGATTTTTTCTGGTGTATTCTCTGCTACCGTTTCGATATCCATACCACCTTCGGTAGAGGCCATGATCACGTTGCATCCTTTGGCTCTGTCCAAGAGGATACTGAGGTAATACTCTTTTGGCTCAGAGTCGCCTGGGTAATACACGTCTTGTGCAACCAAAACTTTGTTGACTTTCTTTCCTTCTGGGCCAGTTTGGTGTGTCACCAAGGTTCCGTTGAGGATGTCTTTGGCTTTGGTAGATACTTCGTCGAGGCTTTTCGCCAAAACTACACCGTTTGAACCTGTCTCGTTGATTTTGCCCTTTCCTCTACCACCTGCGTGGATCTGTGCTTTGATTACATACCAGCTGGTGCCAGTTTTTGCGTTGAGTTCTTTGGCAGCCACGAGAGCAGCTTCTGGAGTGTCAGCAACAATGCCTTCTTGAATTGTTACACCGTATCCTTTTAGTATTTCCTTAGATTGATATTCGTGAATGTTCATTTGCCTATAAGTTTTTTGCCCCGAAGGGTTGCCTACGGCGCGAATCTACGTCAATAGCATGGTATTTTCAAGAAAGGATTTTCCAATATCTACTTAGATTGTAAAAAACGAGTAGAAGATGGGAGTTTTATCCTCTTGTAGGCGGTCGATTTTGTTGCTATATATGTGGATTTAGGTAGACTATAGATCTGTGTGGAGGATTCATTGTAGATATTGATTAGCTTGTTTAACTTTTGCCGAATTATAGAGTTGATGGAAAAAACAAACCGCATTTGAAGTATAAAAAATTAAACATACTGTTTCTCGAAGATTCGGCAGAGGATGCCGAGCGCGTAGCGTATGAGTTGGACCGTGCAGGACTGGACAATGACTATTTGCGAGTCAGTGATCTCACGGATTTCAAAGAAAAACTTTTTGATTTTTTGCCACATGTAGTGATCTCAGATTATTACCTGCCGACTTGTACAGCCCTAGATGCGATCCGTTTGTTGGGAGAGATCAACATTCCTTTCATTATCGTCTCGGATGTAGTTGGGGAAGAAAATGCCGTTGATGCACTCAAATCCGGAGTGACAGATTTCGTATCCAAAGACCACCTCTCTCGGCTTCCACTGGTGATCGAGCGGGCGCTCAACGAAATGAAGTCTGTGCGTCACCAAAAGAATGTGGAGCACGAATTGATTCAAAGCAAAGAGCGTCTCGAGTTGGCTTTGGAAGGGACAGACTTGGGCGTGTGGGATTTGGACTTTATGTCCAATACCATCATTTATGATGAGAAGAGTTTGTCCATCCTAGAGCTACCTAAAAAGGATGCAATCATGAGGTTTGGTTATTTTCAAGGATATGAGGGAATGGATCAGACAAGACTCAAAAAAGGAATGGATGATCATATTGCGGGAGTGACGCCTATTTTTGATCAGGAATTTTCGATCAAACCGGAGGATTCGGCGGTACCCAAATGGATACTGGTACGTGGCAAAATCACTCGGCGTGCACTGGATGGTACACCACTTCGTGCGTCGGGTACCTTGCTCGATGTGACAGAAAAGAAAGTCAATGAGGAAAACTTAAAGAAGAACCAAGCTATTCTTGAAAATGCCGAAGCAGTAGCGCATATTGGTAGTTTTGAGTGGTTGCCCAAGAGTGAGCGATTTGTCTATTCGGAGGGCTTTGCTGAGATATTGGATTTCGAGCCAGGACAAAAAGTCTCGATTAGACAGTTATATAAGGAAAGGATTCATCGTCAGGATCGCCAATTTCTCCGTGAGGTACTGTTTGGCGGCAAGGAGTTTTACGACATAGAGCACCGTATCAATATGTCAGATGGAGAAATGAAGATACTCAGAAACTCGGGCAATATTCGACACAACACAAAGGGAGAGATCGTCTCCATCATGGGGATCGTACAGGATATCACAGAACAGCGGGAGATTAGTAAGTCGATTTTCAACGCCCAGCAATTTGAAAGGAGTCGAATGGCTAGAGATATCCATGATGGGATTGGCCAGATGTTGGTAGCCACTAAGTTCAAGATTTCGTCCTTGGAGACAAACCCTAGTGATGAGCCCAAGAAGGAAGAGATCGAGGAGTTGCTGTCTACGATACTTGAAGAGGTAAGGCGCGTCTCTAGAAACATGTCTAATCGTCATCTGGAGGAGTTTGGCCTCAAGAAGACCATGGAGTATCTCGTCGAGCAGGTAGAGACCATGGGGGATTTCGAGGTGATTCATTCGCTAGATATACCGGATGACTACAACATGGACCTATCCAGTGCCATCTATCGTATCGCCCAAGAGGCTACTTTCAACATTGTCAAATATGCCAAAGCAAGTAATGTGTCGATTAAGGTGGAATCTACCGATCAAAATATTATCTTAGAAGTTAAAGATGATGGAGTCGGATTTGATACAGAAAATAATTGGAATGGTATAAAAAATATGAAAGAAAGGACATCTTTGCAAAACGGCCATTTTGAGATTAGTTCTGCCGTGGGCAAGGGTACCATCATTAAATCTTGGTTTCCGCTCAATACATAAGACCATATACCTATGTCGAAAATAAAAATTCTAGTTGTAGACGATCACTCCCTAGTCAGGGAGGGGATAATTACCATGCTATCTATATATGATGATTTTGAGATCATCGCTGACGCTGAGAGTGGCGAAAGAGCATTGGAGATACTAGAAGAGCAGCGCCCAGACGTCATCTTGCTCGATATCAATATGACAGGGATCAATGGTATAGAGACAGCTCAAAAGGTGCTCGCAACCTACGAGGGCATCAAGATCATCATCCTCTCTATGGAGGTAACTCAGGACCATATATCAGAGGCCATCAAAGCGGGAGTGTCGGGCTACTTGGCCAAGGATACCAAAAAGGAAGTGCTCGCGGAGGCCATACGAAAGGTGATGGAGGGGGAGCAATATTTCGGAGATAAAATCTCGGAGGTGATCTTCAAGGGTTTTTACAAGCAGAGCAAAGGAGAACAGGTAGCAACCGAAAACAAAGACCTCAGCAAGAGGGAAGTAGAGGTGCTGAGACAAATTGCTTCTGGATTGTCCAACCGTGAGATTGCTGACAAGCTATTCATATCAATCCGTACGGTAGACGCACATCGCAATCATATCATGCAGAAACTGAGTATGAAAAGCACCGCACAGCTTGTGAAATATGCGATCAAAGAGAAGATCATCGATCTCGAATAGGTCGATTTTTGACAAAGCACCTAGTTTTCTAGGTAATTTTCTTACTCCTACCATATGATAATCCTGCATCTGCAGGATTTTTTTTGTATGCATTTTTCGTGTGGTATTTTTCTTTGTTTTTCTTTTGATGACTAAGTCTTACTTATTATTGGAATAGTTCAATTTTTGACTCATGGAGGGGCTTATTGACAACTTTTTTTGACCAATATTCCTAAAAAATATTTTACGAGAATCCTCTATTTTTTCCTTTTGTCTTTCACTCTACTTTTGAAATGTGATTGAAACTTAAATGAGTCAATCATCTGATTATCAGACAAGATCATGAGATCAGCTATTGAAAAGAAAGAACTAATCACAACGGTGATTTTATAAGATACGGGATAATACAGGTGGATTAAAAGGGTTGTCGTTAGACGGCAACTCTTTTTACTTCTCCTTTATTACAGATGATACAGGTGGATTAATAAGGGTTGTTGTTAGACGGCAGCTCTTTTTTACACTTTTCATCAAAAGACACGGGATAATACAGGTGGATTAAAAGGGTTGTCGTTAGACGGCAACTCTTTTTTACTTCTCCTTTATTACAGATGACACAGGTGGATTAATAAGGGTTGTTGTTAGACGGCAGCTCTTTTTTACACTTTTCATCAAAGACACGGGATAATACAGGTGGATTAAAAGGGTTGTCGTTAGACGGCAACTCTTTTTTATTTCTCCTTTATTACAGATGATACAGGTGGATTAATAAGGGTTGTTGTTAGACAGCAGCTCTTTTTTACACTTTTCATCAAAAGACACGGGATAATACAGGTGGATTATAAAAGGGTTGTTCGATAGAATAGCCTTTTTTTTTGTCTGTGTGTCAAAGTTTCCTACCTATTCATATCTTTGTTGCCTAACAGGTTCGACATGCTGCAGGCCAAAAACATTCATAAATCTTACGGTGATCTAGAAGTACTCAAAGGCGTAGATTTGACCGTCGGTGACGGAGAGATCATATCCATAGTAGGAGAGTCAGGTGCTGGCAAGAGTACTTTGCTACAGATTCTCGGGACGCTAGACGTGCCGGACGCAGGAGTCGTAGAGATCAATCAGAAGAATGTAATAGGGCTCAAAGCCAAAGAATTGTCAGCGTTTCGTAACCGAGAGATTGGGTTTGTGTTCCAATTTCACAATCTCTTGCCAGAATTTACCCTCAAAGAAAACATCTGTATGCCAGCTTATATTCAGGGGCGAAAGGGAAAGGAACTCGATGAATATGCTGAGTATTTGCTTGACCTCTTGGGAATCGCGAGGCGTAGAGACCATAAACCTGCGCAGGTATCGGGAGGAGAGTTGCAGCGTGCATCAGTTGCCAGAGCATTGATCAACAAGCCTTCATTGATTTTTGCTGACGAACCGAGTGGCAATCTTGATTCCAAAAATGCAGAAGAGTTGCATCGGTTGTTTTTCAAGTTGCAAAAGGAGTTTGGGCAGGCTTTTGTCATCGTGACGCACAACAAGTCATTGGCGGAAATGGCCGACCGAAAGATCACGATCCAGGACGGTTCGATCCTTAGCTAAATTGCTCATGAAAATATCTAAGGGGGTTCAATACATGCTCATTGCGGCATTTGTGTTTTCGTTGATGAAGGTGTGTATCAAGCAAGTGTCTCATATACCAGCCGTGGAGGTGATCATGTTTCGTTCGGTGATCTCTCTGTTATTGAGTGGCTTTTTTTTATACAGACAGAAGGTGTCCTTCTGGGGCAACAACAAGAAAGTACTGATCATGCGAGGAGCCTCTGGAGCCGTAGCTTTGGTGATGTTTTTCTCTCTTGTCCAGCAGATCCCACTTGCTGCGGCAGCCAGCATGCAATACCTCTCTCCAGTCTTCGCAGCGATCTTGGGCGTATTCATCGTCAAAGAGAAAGTCAGTTGGAAACAATACCTTTATTTTGCAATTTCATTCGCAGGGGTGCTGGTGATACAGGGCTTTGACAGTAGGATCTCGGGATTGCATCTAGCGATGGGTCTTGGTGCTTCGTTTTTTGCGGGCTTGGCCTACAACTTTGTCCGAAAACTTAAGACTACCGAGCACCCTTTGGTGATTATCCTCTATTTTCCATTGGTGACACTTCCTATGGCGATCCTTGCGAGCTATTTTGTGTGGGAGATGCCCCAAGGCGCTGATTGGTTTTATCTGTTGCTGGTTGGGGTTTTTACCCAGATTGCGCAGTACTACCTGACGCGATCGTATCAGCTAGAGGAGATTTCCAAAGTCTCCATCATCAATTATACCGGGCTGCTGTATTCGATTGCTTTTGGTTTTTTACTCTTCGGAGAGACCTACGACTGGATGAGTTACATAGGGATGCTCCTCATCGTCATCGGTGTGGTACTGAATGTCAAGTTGAAGAAGTAGTTTAAGTGCTGCAGATATATCTGTTTAGCGCTTCTCCTATACCTCTTCGAATGAGTTGTCCTGTGTGAATCAACATGTCCATACGTTTTTATAAGATTTTCTGTCAAAAAATGTAACGATTTACTTTTGGACGGACTAACATAGTATGCGAACCAAAACTATCGGAATTGGACAAGGGAACAAACACCCACAAGGAAAGAGCTTCTATGTGAGTGTTTTGAAGGTGTTGCAATGAGAATCTTAAGATAAGTCTGATTATTTTACTTCTAATACTACCACAGAGGCAGGAGGCAACGTCACTTCAAGTTGCCCGCCTTTAACCTTGAATTCTTTGAAATCAACAGGTTGAATTTTGCTAGGCTTGTCGAAGGAGTTGTGGTCTTGTATTTTAGCAGAAGCCAAAACACTACCTGAGACATCTGCTTTTTTTACTCCCGATAGTGGGATGCTCACTGTCTGAGTCTGGCGAGCGTCGATATTGACTAGCGAAATATGCGTGATTCCAGCTTGATCGACGGACGCCGAAGCGGATATTGCGGGTAGTTCGTTTGCCCCATTTTTGTAAGTGGCGTTGTTTTGGATTTTGAGCGGGAGCAGTTTTGCATCATGATGTGCCGTGTACATTTTCATGACATGGTAGGTCGGTGTGAGTATCATTTTTTCTTCTTTCGTCAGGATCACGGCTTGTAGCACGTTGACACTTTGAGCGAGGTTGGCCATTTTGACTCGGTCCGCGTGGTTGTTGAATATGTTGAGTGTCATGCCTGCAATCATGGCATCTCTCATGGTGTTTTGCTGATAGAGGAAGCCGGGGTTGGTGCCTTCTTCCACATCGTACCATCCGCCCCATTCGTCGACGATCAGGTCGATTTTCTTTTCGGGATCGTACTTGTCCATGATCGCTACGTGTTTGGTGACGAGTTCTTCCATCTCCCAGGCACGCTGCAAAGTGATGAAATACTGCTCCTCGGTGAACTGAGAAGCGGACCCCTTGTCGTTCCAATCAATCACCGAATAGTGGTGTAGAGCGAGACCATCTACAAGGTGAGCAGGGATGTTTTTCATGAGTGTTTCGGTCCAGTTGTAATCATTGCTGCTGGCACCAGAGGCGATACGTTGGATGTCACTCCCAGTCATGTAAGTGGCAAATTGGCGATAGACATTCGCGTAGTATTCGGGGGTCATGTGACCGCCACAGCCCCAGGCTTCATTGCCTACCCCCCAGTACTTTACATTCCATGGGTTTTCTCTACCGTTTTCTTTGCGCAGCTCTGACATGGGACTCACGCCTCCGTTGTTGGTGTACTGCATCCAGTCGGCAAACTCCTTGACCGTGCCGCTGCCTACATTGCCAGAGAGGTAGGGTTCTGTCTCGAGCAATTCGCACATGTTGAGAAACTCATGTGTACCAAAGCTGTTGTCTTCGGTCACACCGCCCCACCATTGGTTGACGATGGTGGGGCGCTGGTCTTTTGGTCCTATGCCATCCTGCCAGTGGTAGGTGTCTGCAAAACAGCCCCCAGGCCAACGGAGGTTGGGAATTTGTAGTTCTTTGAGTGCTTCGATGATGTCGTTGCGTACGCCAGCGGTATGAGGGATCCTGGTTTCGTCTTCTCCGACATAGAAGCCATCGTAGATACAGCGCCCGAGGTGCTCAGCAAAGTGACCGTAGATGTGCTTGCTGATCGTTGGCCCGTTTGTTTTGGTATCGATTTGTACCTGGATGTCTTGTGCTGAACTCAGGGTCCAGCCACATACGAAGGAAAGTAGTAATGTTAGTTGCTTCATGCTTGTGTTATTTTTTGTCTAAATCTATAAGGTATACCTCGTTTTCATCCGTGGCAAATGTCTCTTTGTAGCGCCCTGATTTGCCCACGTATAGTACTCATGGTTTGGAACCCGCTAAGATGGCATCCAAAGCACGTTGGTCGTAGACTGTGTTGGTGACTCTGTCAAACAGTGCGGAACTCAGGTCACCTTTGTTTCCGGCATCCCAGTAGAAAGGGATCATGCCGTTGGCCTTGGCTTGTCGTGTCACGTATTCGAGGTAGTGAGCTCGAGAGGCGAGGTGCAAGTCCAAATTGTCCCCGGTCAGGCTCAGTCGCTGTACCACGGCGTATTCGCCCATGATCATGGGAATTCCTTTGTCGAAAAACTGTGTTTTCATCAAAGCCATCAGGCGATCTACATCTGCCTCTTCTCCCCACGTCGCATTGCGATCTACATCTGTAGTAGAGTGGAAGTTAGCTCCCCAGTAGTAGAACATCTTGCCCCAACTGGCATCCTCACCCATGAGGCAATATTGGAAAGGGGTGTAGTAGTGTACCTCGACCATCATTTTGTCAGCGATCTCGTCGGTTGGGAGGGTAGACATGAGGTTGTGGGTTTTTTCGACATCTGTGGAAGGTCCCTGTACGATCAGCACACGGTGACTGTTTTTTCCTCCAGTGGCGCGCACAGCGTCTACAAATGTTTGGTGGTAGCTGTCTAGGATAGCCATTTGCTCAGCATCCTCTACGTTGGGTTCGTTGGTACCGGCGAAGATCAAGTGCTCGTCAAAATCGCGGAGGTGGGTAGCGATTTGCTCCCATAGCGCTTTTTGTTTGGCATTGTTGGCTATTTGATATTCGGGCGTGATGTTGTTTTCGAGCCACCCTCCGTCCCAGTGGATGTTGAGGACGGTATACATGTCGTTATCCACGCAGTATTGTACGACCTCCTTCACTCGGTTGAGCCAATCCTCCGAAATTTTGGCCGTGGCCTGGTTTTCGATGTACTGATCCCATGCACAGGGGATTCGGATGGCGTTGAATCCATTTTGTTTGACAAGTTGGATGAGCTCTTCGGTGACTTGGGGATTGCCCCAAGCGGTCTCGCTACCGATGGCCTCTAGGGTGTTTCCGATGTTCCATCCGATGGTCATCTTGTCGTAGAGTTGCATGGCTGTACTGCCCATGCCGCTGGCGTCTGGCGCGAGTGGGTTGGTGTTGTAGTCAGGGTATCCTTGAGTTTGAGAGACGGTGATTTGGCTCGTCTGAGCTCCCTCGGCACTGAGGAGGAGTGTCGTGCTGCGGGCCTCAGATAGCTCGCTGCTTGCGACTACTGTGACCGTAGTGGTTCCTATGCCGCCACTGCTTGGGGTGATGTTGAGCCAGTCCGCGTCCGATTGGAGTGTCCAAGCTTCGGCCTCCGAGCTAATCTCGATATTCTGAGAGTTAGCGAAATCACCCAAGTCTATGGAAGTAGTATTTGCGCTCAGCGCATGGAGATAGTCCGAGATCAACTGGGAAATAGAGACATGGACAGGGTCAGCATCACCAGCCGTGACAATCAAGTCTTCGGTTTTCGGTTCCAAAGTTTTACCCTCAACTGTCAGCGTGATTTTGGCTTTATTGCCAATCCCTCCGTCACTAGAGAGTGTGAGCCAGTCCGCATGGTACTCAAGTTGCCATTCTCCGGCATTGGTTTCAATCTGGATATTTCTACTGCCCCCCTCCAGCGGGAATTCTACTTCGGTAGGGGTGACGGATAGGGTGTGTGATTCTTCTTGGTTGCATGCCGTCATCGTCAGCATGACTAGTAGGGATAGTAAATAGCCTTTCATCTTTCTTATATCTATATCTGCTTGTTCAAGTCGAACAATGATAGAGGGATAAGGAAGAAGTGCTTTTGCAAAAGCGGTAAAAGGCTTTGCAAAAAATGCGGGAGGGGGATGGTATGACTCGCTTCGGGGTAACTTATGTACAGTCTCGGTATTCACTAGGACTTTGTCCTACTTCATTTTTGAAGACTCGGTTAAAGTGACTCTGGTTGTTGAACCCGACTTTGTAGGCGACTTCTCCAATGTTGAGCCTTGTACTGGAGAGCAACCTTTGTGATTCCTTGATTCGAATGCGGTTGATATAGCTTTTGAAATTGCAGTTGAATTGCTCTTTGATGGTTTGGGTGATTTTGCGTGGCGAGATCCCGGTCTCCTTGGCGACTGACTCAATGCTCAGCTGGCTGTCTTGAAAGTGCATATTGATGTAATCAATAAAGCTTTCAATGGGTTGTTTTTTGTCCAGCTGGAGTGCTTGATATTGGACAGTGATGGAGGTGTTTTTCGCATGGTAGGCTTTGGTCAAAAAGATGACTAGAAAGAGCAGCAGGCAAGAAATAGGATAAATCAAGGCTAGTTTGGTATATAGAGGGGCATTGTCACGCGTCAACTGGATACTGTGGATCTTTAGTGTCATTGGCTGGACTATGTGAGGGGTGTAGGCTGTCCCAATATTGAGGTGGAGAGTTTGGTCCAAGGCTGGTCTTAGGTTTTCTTTCATAGGGATGCTGTGGAGTTCTTTCCACCAGTCAGGCAACAAAAAATCATCTATCGGTAGGTGGTAGCTTGTTGTCTTTTCGGATATACTGACAAAGGTGTGGAAAGGAGCTTCGGGTTCTGACATCAGCGGAGTGAAGATGGAAAGTCCTAATTTATCGATCCCTTCCCCTTGCACACGAAACAGCAGCTCGTTGTAGTAGGAAACATCGATTGGCTGCTGAGATTTGGGAGCCAATGTGATGCCGATGTAGGGGCTTTGAAACTGGTCATTGAGTTTGAAATCTACCTGGATCAGGGAGTCATTCACTTGGAAACCGAGGATTGTAGAGTTTCCCTCATTGGCACGATCCGTATAGGTGTGGTATTCAAATTCCCGATTAGGAAAAACGCTTAAGTCTGGCTGGATCTCATAGTACAAGGTGAATACGAGCAAAGAGCATAGGAGCAGGAGAATGGGAAGCAAGAACCCCGTGCTACGGATAGTTTGGACAAACATGCTTTTTGATGCTACACTCATGGGCAAACCTCTAGGGATTGAGACTCAATGATACGTCATTTTCAAGATTTGTTTTTTCTTTTGTCCTCTTCTTTAGAAATTTGATTTTTGAATCTAAAATTTCACATCTGAAATATGTCAGGACATAGCAAGTGGTCAACGATCAAAAGAAAGAAGGGAGCATTGGATGCCAAACGAGGGAAGATTTTTTCTCGAATCAGCAAGGAAATTACCATAGCGGTCAAAGAAGGGAATAGTGGTGATCTGGAGGCTAACCCTCGATTGAGACTTGCTGTGCAAAATGCCAAAGGGGCCAATATGCCCAAGGACAATGTCGAGCGTGCCATCAAAAAGGGACTCGGAGGAGATGCAGAATCGTACTTGGCACAGACCTTTGAGGGGTACGGTGCTGGTGGAGTAGCTGTTTTTGTAGAGTGCTTGACGGACAACCAAAAACGCACGGTACAAGACGTGAGAGCGGCATTTAGCAAATACGATGGATCGCTCGGGACCAACGGTTCACTGGAGTTTATTTTTGACCGCAAAGGAGTATTTGAATTGCCTGTGCCAGAAGGGTTAGATCTGGAGGAGTTTGAATGGGAAATCATCGATGCAGGTGCAGAGGATGTGGTGATTCAGGAGGATTTTATCACAGTGACGAGTGCTATGGAGGATTTTGGTGGGCTCAACAAGAGGTTCGAAGAGTTGAGTTTGGAGTTGGAAAATGCTGAACTTCAGCGGATACCCAACACAACCAAGACATTGGATGATGAGGGGTTCAAACGAGTGATGAAGTTAATCGATGTGCTTGAAGACAACGACGATGTGCAAAAAGTGTGGCACAATCTCGAGATGGGCGAAGGGCAAGAGGGACTGCTACAGTAAACAAATTTAGAAAGCTGTTGGGTAAACAGTGATTCCTTTGACATCTTACAGTATTAAAACTAACCTATGCATAGAGTTTGGCTGATAGCCTTTGTATTACTGAATGTGTCCACTTTGGTTTGGGCACAGAAACCAGTAGAGGTGTCGAAGGACACCGTGCCAGGAGTGAAAACGACCAAGTTTGAGGTGCTCAATCATAAGGCAGAGGTATTGTTTCAATACATGCCTTTCCCGATTTTGTCGTATTCGCAGGAGACAGGCCAGGTGTTTGGGTTGGTCAAGTACAACATGATCAACCTCGTCAAGTCTGATACCGTCAGTGCCGCATCGAACTTCAGCGCGCTGGTTTCTGCTTCGACTGAGGGGCAGTTCAAATTCGTCATCAATAGCAAGACCTATCTCAAACAGGATCGAATCGTGACTCAAAGTGAAGCGAGTTACATTAACTTCCCTCAAAATGTACGTGGTATTGGCAATGACGTAATGACAGACGACCCCACAGAGGTCGTGACCATTAGTTTGAATTTCATCAATTCAGCGCTTTTTGCTATCAAGGACGAAAAGACATTTTATGTAGGAGTGGATCAGTATTTTCGGAATTACACTAAAGTAGAGGCAGACTCTAATTCGTTTCTTGTAGAGGATGAGGTGGCAGGCTATCAAGGCGGGAGAGTGTCAGGGTTCGGTCCTGCGATGATCTATGACACAAGAGACCATCGGTACAACCCACAGACTGGGCACTATTTGGAGTCTAGTTACAAGGTGTTTGGGAGCTTCTTTGGCAGTGATTTCAAGTATACTGCGTTCAAGGTAGATTATCGTCAATTCATCAACCCCTGGCATCAGCATGTGATTGCTTTTCAGTTTCGAACCAATGTCAGTACGGGAGATGTGCCTTTTTTTACCATGAGTCAAATGGGTGGATCAAGTCACATGAGGGGCTATTATCAAGGAGCTATTCGAGACAAGGCGATTGTGGATACTCAGGTAGAGTACCGGATGCCAATTTGGAAAATGATCGGAGTAGTGGCTTTTGCCAGTGCAGGTCGTGTGGCCCCCAATCTAGGCGCCATGGCATTGGATGGCTTATGGTATGGAGGAGGAGCAGGATTGCGTATCATGGTAGATCGAAAAAATAGAGCCAATCTTCGCTTGGACTATGGCTTGGGAGAAGAAGGGGCAAGTGCCTTTGTGATAGGTTTTACCGAAGCGTTTTAGGGAGAATAACTTTCTTTGGCTAACTTTCAGTTGTATTTTATCTCGAAAAAAAATGATCATGAAAAACCACCTTGGGAGCCTGCTTATAATTGCTCTTTTCTCTTTGTCGCTGTCTCTTTCCACCACTACTCTTGCTCAAGATAGAAGCCAACAACAAGCTGCAGATACACTGACGAGTGAGAGCCCAGGAGTGTCGAAGTTTGATGCCTTCAACAAAAAAGCTGAGGTACTGTTTCAGTTCATTCCGTTCCCGATTTATTCGTATTCGCAAGAGACGGGACAAGTTTACGGTTTGGTCAAGTACAACCTGATCAATATCGTCAGGGGGGATACTGTCAGTACCGCGTCAAGTTTTAGTGCGTTAGCATCTGCTTCTTCAGTAGGTCAAATCAAATTTGTGCTCGGTAGCAGAGTGTATCTGAATGAAGACCGGGTAGTCCTTCAAGGCGAGGCAAGTTATATCGATTTTCCACAGTTTTTCTTGGGGATTGGCAATGACGTGACTCGCGCTGGACTCGAGGAGATCTCTACCAAGAGTCTGAATTTTGTCAATTCCGCTCTATTTACTATCAACGAACCCAAGACGGTGTATGTTGGAGTGGCGCAAGAGTTTAGAGATTATTATGAAGTAGAGAAGGATAGTAGCAGCTACCTGGTGCAAAACGAAGTGCCGGGGTATGAAGGTGGGGCTATCTCAGGTGTAGGTCCTGCGGTCATCTATGATACTCGTGACCACCGATACAACAGCCGAACGGGGAGTTATGTCATGTCGAGTTACAAGTACTTCGGGGGCTATCTGGGAAGCGATTTTGATTATGGCTCGTTTACTTTGGATATGCGAAAGTTCATCAATCCATGGTACGAGCATGTGATTGGGTTTCAGGCCTACACACAGCTCAATACTGGAGAAGTACCCTTTTATTCGTTGGCTCTACTTGGAGGGTCAGAGCGTATGAGAGGCTACTACGAAGGAGCTATTCGAGACAAGGCCATTGCCGATGTACAGGTAGAATACCGTATGCCGATATGGAAGATTTTTGGGATTGTGGCTTTCGCAGGAGCGGGACGTGTAGCACCAGATTATAAAAGCATGACTCTGGACGATCTTTGGTACAGTGGGGGCGCGGGTCTGCGTATCATGGTAGATAGTAAAAATCGCGCTAATCTTCGGCTTGATTTCGGTTGGGGAGAGCAAAATGCCAAGGCATTCGTGGTTGGTTTTACCGAATCATTCTAAAACTCGAGTCTGGAATGGTGTTTAAGAGGATAGTGATTTATGCCACAGTCTGGGCTGTTTCTTTTTCCGATGAATGCTTCGTAACGATGAAACGCTTTTGACTTTCCAGTCATAGTGTCAGTCTCAATTTGGCGATTGAGGTTTTTCGATAGGGTATAAAAAAACCCTGACTACTGCCAGGGTTTCAATATTGTTTGTCTCTTGAGAGAACCTTATCCAATCTTGGCGATCAAATCAGCAGCTCTGTTAGAGTATCCTGCTTCGTTATCGTACCAAGACGCAACTTTCACCATTTTTCCGTTGGCAGAAGTGATACCTGCATCGAATATAGATGAGTGTGGATCACCTACGATGTCAGAAGATACGATAGGATCTTCAGTGTATTTCAAGATACCTTTCATTGGACCTTCAGCAGCAGCTTTCATTGCGGCATTGATTTCTTCTACAGTTACTTCTCTAGATAGTGTAGCTACTAGGTCAGTAATAGATCCTGTAGGAGTTGGTACTCTCATAGAGTTACCGTCCAATTTACCGTTCAGTTCTGGTAGAACCAATCCTACAGCTTTAGCAGCTCCAGTAGAAGTAGGTACCATGTTGATAGCAGCAGCTCTAGATCTTCTCAAGTCAGCGTGAGGAGCATCTTGCAATCTTTGATCCGCAGTGTATGCGTGGATTGTAGTGATGAAGCCTTGCTCTAGACCGAAGTTGTCGTGCAATACTTTCGCGATAGGAGCGAGACAGTTGGTAGTACAAGATGCATTTGACATGATTGTTTCCTCACCAGTCAATGTGTCTTCATTTACTCCCAATACAACTGTAGGGATGTTCCCTTTAGCAGGAGCGGAGATGACAACTTTCTTCGCACCAGCAGTCAAATGCTTTCCAGCACCCGCTTCATCTACGAATCTACCTGTAGATTCTAGTACCACGTCGATTCCCAATTTACCCCATGGCAATTGAGCTGGATCCATCTCAGCAGTGATACCGATTTTCTTCCCGTTGACAATGATTCCATCTGCAGCAGCTTCAACTGTCCCGTCGAATTTACCTTGAGTCGAATCATACTTCAACAAGTGAGCAAGAGTCTTAGTATCTGTAAGGTCGTTGATCGCAACAACTTCTACATTCTCTTTCTTCAATAATGCTTGGAACGCCAACCTTCCGATTCGTCCAAATCCGTTGATAGCAACTTTAATCATTGATCAATTATTTAGTGTTTGAAATTTTTTGGCAAATCTAATAGAGTGAACCACTAAATCAAACATTTATGCTTAAAGCATACGTTATTGTTTTGTGATTTCAATCAGTAAACCTTATGATACGTTGAATAGTTCCAAAAGAATGAGGTATTTTATTGAGGGTATTTAAAAAATAGAGAAGGGCGCGTCTGTTTACACCCAATTTTGTAATTTTTGGATGTGTTTGTCGATGAGTGGTGAGACGGAATTGTTGATCTTCGTGTTGCAAACACGGATTAAATTTATAGCGTATGTCAGAAATGAAAAGAATACTAACAGTGACTGCTCTACTGGTAGGGATGAGTGGTGTCGCATTCGGACAAGCTTCTATCGTTGGCCGTTGGAAAACCATCGATGACGAAACGGGCAAACCCAAATCAGTGGTGGAGATATATGAGGTAGAGGGCAAATACTTCGGTAAAGTGCTCAAGCTCTTTAGAGGAGAGGGTGAAGACCCTGATCCTGTCTGTAAAGAGTGTGATCCTCAGGATGATCGATATCAGCAGCGAGTCATTGGGATGGATATCATTCGTGATCTAGAGCAAGATGGAGATGAGTTCGAAGACGGTACAATTCTCGATCCAGCCAATGGCAAAGTGTATGATTGTAAATTGTGGATAGAAGATGGGACATTGCAAGTGAGGGGGTACATTGCATTTTTGTACCGCACACAGACATGGAAGAGGCACGAATGAGTCAAGAGTTGGAGACGCGCTATGAGAAGATGTGGGAGGAAAACGTGTGGAATCTAGGACAGGTGGAGGTAGATTCATTCTTGCGTTCTCAAACCGATCGTCGTACCGGGATTACTCTCCGTATACGGCCCTCTGCAGAAGTGTTGAGAAAGGTGGTTGCATTTCAGCGCCTGCTGATGAAGGTCGCGCCAGAGCAATACCACTATCCAGAGGAGTCGATCCATGTCACGGGGCTTTCCATCGTTTCATGTTCTGCAGAGTATGAACGGTTTGATTCCGGACTATTGGCTCAGTATGTTGATTTGATAGACCGAGCAATACAGGGGGTGGACACCTTTGAAATTGCATTCCAAGGAGTGACTTTGGGGAGTGTTGGTGTGCTGATTCAAGGGCATCCAGATGCTGGGTTGGCCGCACTTCGTGAGAGTGTGCGGTCTACGATTCAAGAAGCGGGGGTGTTCCAAACGCTAGATGTACGCTACAAGATTGATTCGGCACACTCGACAATTATGCGTTATCGCCAAGAAATCCAACAAGTGGAAGAACTGAGAGAGTTGCTGACGACACATAGAGCATTGGAGTTTGGCCAAAGTTCGGTGACACACTTAGAGCTAGTGGTTAATGATTGGTATCACTCTCCTGCAAAAACGGACGTCATTTATTCTTTTCAGCTGGACTAGACCTATCACCAAGAGGGAGGGGGGACTTGCCTTGGAAAAGCATGGGTTTTGATTTAAATTGAGGAAATCCACCATTTTTACCCCAAAAGGGTTACATTTTATCTTGTTGTAGTATCTAAATAAAAGCAAGGGCTTTTTAATCCAATGAAGGATCACGAAATATTGGAACGGGTGAGCAGAGGCGATGAGGCAGCTTTGGACTACCTCTATAAGAAGTACTATAAGATGATGACAAGAATCGTCTTGAATAATAGTGGTACGGAAGATGAGGCCAAAGATGTGTTTCAGGATGCTTTGCTTGTGTTTTGGCAGAAAGCGATTTCTGGCAGTTTGGTGTTGACATCCAAGATCAGTACATATATATATAGTATCTGTCTGAACCTATGGAGGAAGGAATTGGATCGAAAAAGCCGCAACTCAGGAGAGATGGTGGAGGAATCGACTTTTCAGGATTATGAAAAATTAGAGAAAGCTCGAATCGTCAATGACTGTATCAACCAACTCGGAGAGACTTGTAGAAAAATATTAACATACCACTATTTTGACGGATTGTCGATGCAGGATATAGCTGAGAAGCTGGATTTTGCTAATACGGATACCGCAAAAACTAAAAAATATAAATGCAAAAAGAAGCTCGACTTGATGATTAAGAGGAATTATACGGCGAGCGATTTTTTAGATTAGTATGTCGATCAAAAGCGAATATAGCGAACAATTAGAAGCGTACTTCAGTGGAGAAATGAAGGGAGCTGACCGACTGGTCTTTGAAGGCAGAGTGGAAAGCGACCCTATGCTCAAGGCTGAGTTTGAACACCAAAGTAGCATCATAGATAGTCTCAAGGCTCAGCGTATTGCAGAGCTCAAAACTAGACTCGACAATGTGGCTGTAGAAACCACCCTCATTGGAACTTTGCTACAAAGCGCGGTTTTTAAGCCTGCTTTGTATGCGGTGACTGGACTAGCGGTAAGTGTAGGGGCGTACATGTATTTTGATGAAGAGACAGCTATGGAGTATCACCTCCAAACTTTGCAGCACAAGAGTGAATACACCATCACTAGTGGTCTTGCTGCACATGATGCGCTAGAGTTGAACTATCGCTATGAATATCAAGAGGTAGTGTTACCTGTGATAGAAAAAATGTCTACTGTACTTGAGGAAACGAAAGTAACAGAAGAAGCTGTAACAAAGGAGATTAGTTTTGAAGTCCCGGAGATTGATGCGGGCTATCAACAGGATGAATTTGTCAGTTGGCCAGTGGTGACCCTAGAGAGTCCACAGCGGATCGATGAAGTTCCCTCTGTTTCCAAAATGGAAAAGATCAACATCCAAACCATCGCTTCTCGTAAGTATAATTTCCATTACCGCATGGAGGACAATCGCTTGTATCTCTATGGCAAGTTTGACGAGTCTCCCTATGAAATCATAGAAATCAACACGCCAGGTGCGAAAAAATTGTTCTTCTATTATGATGGTCAGTTTTATAGCTTGAACAAGGATGCAGCTCTCGTCACTCCACTTGCGAGAATAGAAAACAAAAAGCTCATCAATGAGCTAGACGTGATCAAAAGCAACAATCTGTAGTCAAATCCTTGCCTTATGTTCGAAAAGTCACAGAATTGAAAGTAATTTCAAGGAATGCACCTATTTTTGATTTTTCAGAATGGCGAAGGACAAGAAATATAGAAAAAAGAAGCTAGGGAGTTACCCTTTGGCGAGTGTCGTGTTTAGTGTGACGTTGGCACTTTTTGTAATGGGGCTGTTTGGTCTACTGATCATCACTACTCAAAACCTCACCCAACTCATCCAAGAGAATATAGAGGTGCAGGTGTTTTTGCAAAAGAACCTCAGCGAAAATGAGGTGGTCAAGATTACCAAAATCTTGTCAAGTAAGGATTATGTCAACAAGAAGGCGGGAGTACCGCAGCTCGCATTGATCACGAAGGAAGAAGCGGCAGAGACTTTCATAGCCGAGACCGGGGAGGATTTTGTGGAGTTCTTAGGAGACAACCCTCTGCGAGATGTGATTACGGTCAAAATCAGTCCAGACTTCCAAGCCACAGAAAATTTGGCGGAGATCAAGAAGGAAATTGGATTTATTCGGGGGGTTTATGAAGTGACCTATATTGAGAATCTCGTGCACAGCATCAATAAGAACGTAAAGAAGATTAGCTATGTATTGATTGGCTTCACGGTTATCTTACTCTTTACTGTGGTCATTTTGATTAACAACACCATCAAGCTAGCGCTATTCTCACAGCGTTTCCTTATCCGAAGCATGCAGTTGGTCGGAGCGACGTCCTCTTTTATTCGAAAACCATTTTTGTCGCGAGCGTCTATGTTTGGTCTTACATCTGGAGTGCTCGCCTCAGCGTTATTGTGGGGGCTACTACAGCTGGTGTCAAGCGAAGTAGAAGGAATGATGGAGTTATTGCATTTGGAGCAATTACTCATTCTAGGGGGCTCCTTGCTCTTGGTAGGGCTACTTGTGGGTTTTATGAGTACATTTGCAGCCATCAAAAAATACATGAAAATGTCGCTAGACGAACTATATTGATATGAGCAACAACAAACTAGCATTTTCCAAAATCAACTACATCATCATGATTGTGGGGGTATGTGTTCTTACTTTAGGTTTTTTTATCATGACCTTGGATACAGAGCCGTACGGTTTCGGCTTCCTTGGCTTGACGCTTGGGCCCATAGTGGTGATCTCTGGGTTTGTCATTGAATTTGTCGCTATTCTTTACAAGGCCAAGCCCAACCAATGAGTACATTAGAAGCATTGATCCTTGGAATAATTCAAGGATTGACGGAGTTTTTGCCTGTCAGTAGTAGTGGTCATTTGGAGTTGGGGAGTTATTTTCTCAATGTGCAATCCGAAGACAACTTACTTTTTTCGATATTGGTTCATGGGGCAACTGCACTGAGTACTATTGTTGTTTTCCGAAAGGATATCCTCGAACTAATACAGGGGGTATTGAAGTTTGAATGGAATGAAGAAACGAAGTATGCATCTATGATCGTACTATCTATGGTTCCTGTAGGACTTGTGGGCGTATTGTTCGAAGATCAAGTGGAGGCATTGTTTGGAGGGAAAATTCTATTGGTAGGCTGTATGCTGTTAGTGACAGCTGCTTTGCTTGCCTTTACCTATTTCAATAAAAAGCACGAAGGTTCGGTAACCTTCAAAAGTGCCATCATCATTGGTTTGGCACAAGCTGTGGCGATCCTGCCAGGGATCTCTCGCTCAGGATCGACGATATCGACAGCCCTGCTCTTGGGAGTGAATAAGGAGAAGGCAGCTCGTTTTTCTTTTTTGATGGTATTGCCTCCAATCATTGGTGCGATGCTGCTCAAGACCAAAGATCTGGTCGAAGCACCGGAGTTGGTTACTAACCTGCCGGTTCTTAGTTTGGTAGTAGGCTTTGTAGCCGCTTTTGTTTCTGGCTTGTTGGCTTGTCGGTGGATGTTAGCTATAGTTAAGCGTGGGAAGTTGATCTATTTTGCAATCTATTGTGGAATAGTAGGGTCATTGGCAGTCATTGGAAGTTTGTTGTTTTGAACGAAATAAAGGTATCATCGCTAGATTTTGAAAAGGGAGAGGTCTTCTTGTTGGACAAACCCTACGAATGGACTTCATTTGATGTGGTCAAGAAGGTCCGAAACAAACTAAAAATTAAGAAGGTTGGTCATGCGGGGACGTTGGACCCTTTGGCGACTGGGTTGCTGATCGTATGCGCTGGCAAAGCCACTAAAAAAATCAATGAGTTTCAGGATTTGGGGAAGGAGTATACCGGGACCTTGGTGTTGGGTAAGACAACCCCATCTGTAGATTTAGAGACGGAATTTGATTCTGAAGGTGACTATTCGAAGATCACGGCAGAGCAAATTGAGGCAGAGGCCAAGAAACTGACTGGACCAATCATGCAAGTACCCCCCATATATAGTGCGATCAAGGTGGATGGCCAGCGAGCATACAAGATTGCACGTAGAAAGGAAGAAGCAAAATTAGATCCTAGACCTGTAGTGGTATCGAAGTTTGTAATGGATATATCCAACATGCCAGAGGTCACATTCGAGATTCATTGCTCCAAGGGGACCTACATCAGAAGTCTAGTGAGAGACCTTGGTGAGGCACTAGGTTGTGGTGCATACATGTCTTCGTTGCGTCGTACAGCTATCGGCCAGTACAAAATTGAGGACGCTTATAATTTAGAAGAATTTATCGATAGTTTACAAAGGGATTAGCTTTGTGTCTTTGTTTTTGAACCCCTATTTTCGATGATCATACTTGACGGAATCGATCAGCTCTATGCTATACCTCATGCCATTGTGACCAGTGGTACCTTTGACGGGGTACATGTTGGGCATCAAAAAATCCTAAAGAAGATCGTGAGATTGGCCAAAGAACAAGGGGGTAAAAGTGCTGTATTGACTTTTTGGCCTCATCCACGTTTTGTGCTTTTTCCAGACGATACCTCTCTCAAACTGCTTACAACTTTCGAGGAGAAAGCTGCAATTTTGGAAAAGGTGGGGATTGATTATTTGATAAGAATTGAATTTACAAAGGCATTTTCTCAGTTGAGTTCGGAGCGTTTTATCCAGGACGTATTGGTAGATAAAATTGGGACTAAAAAACTGGTGATAGGGTATGATCACAAGTTTGGGAAAAACAGAGAAGGTAGTTTCGAGTACCTCAAAGAAAACTGTAAACGCTTTCATTTTGAGGTGGAGGAAATTCCTCGGCAGGATATAGAGGATGTGGGAGTGAGTTCTACGAAAATACGCAAGGCATTGTTGGAAGGGGATGTTCATCTGGCACAAGAATTTATGGGTAGACCATATAGCTTGACAGGTACTGTTGTTGCAGGCAAGAGGATTGGGACCGAATTGGGTTTCCCAACAGCCAATCTCAGACTACAGGCGGCTTACAAAGTCGTGCCCAAAGATGGCGTGTATGCTGCTACAGTATCCGTACGTGGAGAAGAAAAGGGAGCCATGCTCAATATTGGCTTTCGGCCAACCGTGGAAGGAGTGAGTCGAGTGATTGAAGCACACCTGTTTGATTTCAAAGAAGATATATATGGAGAAGAAATGACCGTGTCATTCATCAAGCGATTGAGAGATGAACAGCGGTTTGATTCGTTAGAAGCACTCAAAATACAGTTGCTTGAAGATCAAAAGAACAGTTTATCAGCATTAAAAATAGAAGTAAAAAAATGAGAAAATCGAAGATAAGTGTAGATGTAACTCTGGATGAAAATAATGTGCCAGAAAAGATAGAATGGTCAGCGGAGGACAATTTGCAAGGAGCACTCCAAGCTGCAAAGGCTGTATCACTTTCCTTTTGGGATGATGAGAAAAAGGACACGTTGAATCTCGATCTATGGACCAAGGATATGAACACAGACGCCATGAAAATGTTTTATGTCAATATGCTCGGAAGTGCTTCCAATACGCTGCTCAATTCGACAGGTGATGAGTTCATGTCGAGCGAAATTGCCAACCTCTGTGAGAAACTCGTGGAGTATCTCAATCAAAAATAGTATGCAGGCCTACTTTATTCGTGTTTTTCTTTTAAATTAAGGAAGAGAGAAAGAATAGTACAGCAATTTTTACTATTATTAGAGACTGATTATACCATTCAATTACTATTTATAATCAGTATTGAACACTTAATACACATGATATGATAAGACTATTTACAAAGCAATTTTTGCTTGTAGTAGCGTGTGCAGTATTTATTAGTTTAGATTCATTAGCCCAAACTAATATTTCTGGAAGCGTGAAAGACAGCGAATCCAACGAACCCTTGCTCGGTGTGAGCATCGTGGTAAAGGATAAGGTGGTAGGAACCATCTCAGGGACTGATGGCAATTTTAATTTAGCCGTCAAGTCGGACCCGCCACTGGTTTTGGTGTTTTCGATGGTGGGGTATACTTCCGTCGAAGTGGAAATCACAGAAGCTAGCGTAGAGGGATTGGAAGTGACTCTAGCGGAGACAGCCATCATGGGGCAAGAAGTAGTGATCTCAGCATCTAGAGTAGAGGAGTCCGTGATGCAATCTCCCGTTTCGATAGAGAAAATGGACGTACTGGATATCAAAGAGACTGCTTCCACGAGTTTCTATGATGCGTTGATCAATTTTAAAGGGGTCGACATGAGTGCGCAGAGTATCACTTTCAAATCGATCAACACACGAGGATTTGGAGCGAATGGAAACAACCGTTTTGTACAACTAATCGATGGGATCGACAATGTTGCGCCGGGCCTCAATTTTGCAGTAGGAAATATCGTTGGGATCAATGATCTCGACTTGGAGAGTGCAGAGATGATACCAGGAGCTGCATCGGCACTCTATGGACCCAATGCCCTCAACGGAGTATTGCTCATGACGAGCAAAAGTCCCTTTGATTACCAAGGCTTGAGTGCATATACCAAGTTGGGTGTAAACCACGTGGATGGAGAGGATGATGACCCTTCCCTTTATCAGGACTATGGTTTGAGGTATGCCAAGGCCATCAATAATAGATGGGCATTCAAAGTCACTGCGTCATATTTGAGAGCCAATGATTTTAGAGGGGTTGATTACCGTGACCAAAGTAGCAATACGAACGGAGAAGGTGCTGGCTATGCAGTAGAGACACCGGGTCGAACCAGAGAAAACAATAGAACATACGATGGTGTCAACACCTATGGTGATTTTGGTTTCAACTTGGGGCTTATTCCGAGGTTAGATCCCGCCTATGGAGCCGTAGCGGGGCAGTTGCCAACGGGACCCGATGGCGCTTTTTCCCCGACAGGGTATACCGAGTCATCATTTACAGACAATACGACCGAGAGTTTCAAAATAGGGGGAGCGCTGCACTATCGAATTACTGATGACTTGGAAATATTTGGGCAAGTCAATTATGGGTCTGGTAGTACGGTGTACACAGCCAATGATCGTTTTGTGTTGGATAATTTTTCGATTTGGACGGCTAAGTTGGAATTGAGAAGTCCTAATTTCTATATCAGAGCCTATACGACACAAGAAGACTCAGGGGACACTTATGCGGCTAACACCGTAGCATCACTCATCAATCAGAACAAGTATGTTCCAGACTACACTTTGGGTTTTTTGGGTGCACGGGGTCAGGGAGCTACAATCGATCAAGCACATGATGCAGCTCGACAGTATGCGGACAATTTGCAGCAAGCCTATGCTCCAGGTACTGAACAGTGGCAGGTGGGGATGGATTCGTTGAGAAAAATTTCAATTTTCGATGGGGGAGCAAAATTCAAAGATGCATCCAGTATGAATCACTTTGAGGCCAGTTACAATTTTTCACATTTGATCGATTTTGCTGAGATCGTGGCAGGTGCAAATTACAGAATGTATAACCTCAATTCGGGAGGGACATTGTTTGCCCTAGATGACGATGGCAATGAAATGTCGTACGGTGAGTACGGTGCTTACCTACAGGTTTCAAAGGCATTTTTTAATGATAGGCTAAAAGTGCAGGCTTCTGGTAGATATGATAAGAATGAGAATTTTGACGGGCAATTTTCTCCGAGGGTTTCTTTGGTAGGAACGGTTGCTCAAAATCATAATTTCAGAGGATCATTTCAGCGTGGGTTTAGAATCCCAACGACCCAGGATCAGTTCATCGATTTGGATGTACAGACAAGACGATTGATCGGAAGCAATCAAATGTTGATAGACAGATATCGTTTCCGTACCAATACAGTGTACTCTACGGAGAGTTTGGCCGCAGCACGTGCCAGTGGAAGCATTGATTCGCTGAAAGTTGCGACACAGGTTTTTGATGATTTCACCACGGAGAAAATCAGCACGTTTGAGTTAGGTTATAGAGGCTTGTTTTTGAATGACAAGTTGATGATTGATGCTTATTACTATCACAGTAGCTATGATGATTTCATTGCTGAGATCACTTTTGTGCAGGCTGTACCCAATGGTTTGAGAAACGATCCTGCTCCTTTTGATCCAGATTCTGATGCAGGCAAAGCAGCGATTATGCAAGGTACGGTGGCTACCCAGGAGTATGGGTTTGACGTGAATGCCGAAGGAACGATCAAGTCACAAGGCTGGGGGCTTCAGGCTGATTACTTCTTGGGCAAGGGGTACAAACTGTCAGGAAATGTTGCGTACAACAAGTTGTTAGATGACAAAGCATTGAAAGACCAAGGCTTTCGAGCAGCATACAATACGCCTGAGTATACCTACAACATTGGTTTGAGCAACCGAAACGTTATAGACAATGTCGGCTTCAACGTCAAGTGGAGATGGCAAGAAGCCTTTTTGTGGGATTCTTCTTTTGGGACAGCGGTGATTCCTGCTTTTGGTACTTTGGATGCGCAAGTGAGCTACAAAATATCAAGCCTCAAGTCTGTCGTGAAATTGGGAGGGAGTAATGTCCTAAACAAGAGGTACACTACGGGTATTGGAAACCCAAGAATGGGTGGCATATACTATGTGTCTATTACATTTGACCAATTCTTGAACTAAAATTAGAAGAAGATGAAAAGTACAAAATTATATATAGCTCTTTTGGCATTTTCTTTCATTGCTTTTGGTTGTGATGAGGAGGATAAATTGATTGATGAGCGCTTGGAAAATAATCCCGATATTCCGGATGTTACAGAAACGGGAACTCCAGGAGTGTTGGATTTTTCGACGTATGTGTCGATTGGAGCGTCTATAACGGGAGGGACGATGGATGCGGCTTTGTATACACATAGCCAAAACAACTCGTTTGCTGCTATGTTGGGCGAGAGGTTTCAGGTAGATGGAGTAGGTGGTGGGGAGTTTAACCTACCGAGCATCGAGTCAGCCAACGGGTACTCAAGTGTAGGAACTGATGGGACGATCTATGGCAAGTATGTCTTGGACCTGGACCTGAACAATGATGGAGCATTGGGAGATGCAGGTCTTGTCTTGACAGAGGGAGAGGTTCCTACTGCGTATACAGGGGACAAATCTACACTCAACAACTTTGGTGTACCTGGGATTCAGACGGCTCAGATTTTAACTCCTTTGACTGGAGGGCCTGCCACTGGAAATCCTGCTTATAACCCACTGTATGCACGCTTTGCATCAGACCCGGGGTCTTCTACGATTTTGGGAGATGCGATCGCACGTCAGCCGACGTTCTTTACACTATGGGCTGGAGGCAATGACGTACTCGGGTACGCTGCAAGTGGAGGTACGAATGAGGCGATTCTCACGGATCCTGCCGATGTGGATTCGTATATCAACACGATTGTTGACAATTTGATGGCTGCTACTACTGCCAATGGAGTGATTGTCAATGTGCCTAATGTGTTGGCTTTGCCACACTTTCAGGCAGTCCCATACAACGCCATCCCAATGACGGATCAGGCTACTGTAGACGCTACCAATGCGGCTTATGCTCAATACAATGCTGGGGTTCAAGCCGCTTTGGCCAATCATATCATCGATGAGGATGAGGCAGAGTTGCGTACGATTTCATTTGCGTTAGGAGCGAATGCCATTGTGATTGAGGATCCGACGCTCACGGATGTAGAGACTATGTCTGGTGGAGCGATCCCTATTCCTAAATACAGACAATTGCAAGACGGGGAATTGGTACTCTTGGCGGCTAGTACGATTCTTGGTACGCTGGCAGATCCTAATGATCCAACCTCTGTCATTGGAGTAGGTGTGCCACTAGCAGATGAATACTCCTTGCGCACCGATGAATTGGCAAAAATTGGTACAAACCTCACAGCCATCAATACGACTATTGCGGCAGTTGCGGCTACTCAAAACCGCATCGTTTTGTTTGACGCTTATTCATTGCTCTTGGGTATAGCGGTGAATGGCGGTTATTCGTCTGCAGAAACGGGAGGGTTTGTGCTTGCACCTGATTTTACTCCAAATGGTATTTTTTCGAATGATGGTATACACCCCAATCCAAGAGGGCATGCGATCATGACCAATTCTATTTTGGATGTGCTGGAAGCTGAGTTTCAAGTGGATATTCCCAAACTCAATGTGATGGACTTCAATGCTTCACCGTTTCAGCAGTAAGACGAGGGATAAGCTATAGTGAAAACCCCGATGTAGTTTACCTACATCGGGGTTTTTTCTTTTCACAAGGATGTATAGTTTTGACTGTATGGAAGATTTGATCGGACTAAAGGAAATTTTAAGAACGGTGGCAGCCAAGGCGGCCTTTGCTACGATAGACCACATTGGTACTGGAGAGAAAGAAGAGGGGGATCAAGCGGCTGTCGATGCTATGCGCCAGGCTTTTGACGGGCTCGACTTGGATGCAGTGGTGCGCGTAGGGGAGGGGGAAAAGGATGAGGCCCCGATGCTATATGTCGGAGAGAAATTGGGAAATGGCAAAGGGTTGATGGTAGATATCGCTGTGGACCCAGTAGAAGGTACTCGTTTGATGGCCGAAGGTAAACCCAATGCAATCACTGTAATCGCTGCGACCAAGAGGGGTCGTTTTTGGGATTCGGGGAGTGCTTATTATATGGATAAGTTGGTCGTAGGGGCTCAAGCCAAAGGAGCCATTGATATCAAGAAATCCGCGAAAGAGAATCTAGAGGCTATCGCAGCAAAGCTAGAAAAGCCTATTGGTGAGGTAGGCGTGTATGTCTTGGATAAACCCCGGCATCACGAATTGATTGAAGATATCAAATCCTGTGGCGCCAAGGTATATTTGCATGAGGAAGGAGATGTGATAGGGTCGATTTTGGCACTATTGCCAGGCACACAGATAGATGTGCTGATGGGGATAGGAGGTGCCCCCGAAGCGGTGATCACTGCCGCTGCGGTAAAGGCCATGGGAGGAGAAATGCAAGGAAGGCTTGCTCCTCAGAAACCGGAGGAAGAAATCGCCCTGCGAAATGAAGGGGTAGACCTTGCGCGTGTCCTGCGACTAGATGATTTGGTCTTGAGTGACTGGGCAGTGTTTGCAGCGGCGGGTGTAACCTCAGGCCCAGTGTTGGCGGGGTTGGCTCGTGAAGGAGAGGTGATGCAGACCGAATGTATGACCATAGGTCCGGCGCTCGGGCAAGTAGAGAAAATAACAGTGGTATCGACTATTTGATGGGCTTTCTTTTGGGGGCTTCGGATAGTTCTCCTTTTTCCGACAAGGCGACGGCAATGAAACGTAAACTAGGAATCTCTTCGAATACGATAATCATCATCACGGTGATCGGTACACTTAGGATCATTCCGGTGATGCCCCATATTCCGCCCCAAATCGTCAATGAAAGAACGACCACTAATGAACTCATGTTGAGAGAGGTACCCATCATTTTGGGCTCGACGACATTGCCGATGATGACTTGGACGGCTCCTACAGAAAGCATGATGTAGACAAAGGGGGCGAGCTCAGCCATCTGCAACACAGCAAATACTGCTGGAAATACGGTCGCAATGAGTGATCCAACTGTTGGGATGAAGTTGAGTACGAAGATGACCAGCGCCCAAAAAAGTGCCGCTTCTACTCCAAAAATAAGAAGTGCTGCATAGCTCAAAGCAGCAGTCATGAAACTGACTAGGGTTTTCAGTCGGAGATATCTTCCTATGTTTTGATCCATTTTGTAAAACAGGTCTTGTTTTTTTTCTTGTTCTTCTTCGTTGGGGTAAAAGGCCTTGAGTTTGTATGGGAAGATGGTTTCTTCGATAAGGAGAAAGATAACATAAATCAAGATCAGGAAGACGTCTCCAAAGAGAGTCGTCGTGGTGTTGAGCATGGAGGCTGCAAATGCATCCACATCAAAATTGGATGTGTATTGGTTGATTTTGCTGGCGACATCCATCCCAAATACCTCGTTGAGTTGGAGTAAGATGACTTGGAAATTGGACTGGTATTGATCTAGATTTTGGTATAGGGTGGACGAATTGTAGTATACCAGTTGGCCAATAGCCGTGATGACCAGAGTAATGATGATGAAGGCTATGACACTTTGAAGCCATATAGGGACGTTTTTTCTGACCCAAGGGATCCATTGTAGGTTTTCTCTAAGTTCGTGGATGATGAACCAAATGATCAAGGCTATGACGAAGGGGACGACATACTCCTCGGTATAGACCAAGATCGTAACGGCGGCAATTAGGGAAACTAAAATGTAGGTGAATCGAGCTATGTTTTGGTTTGGGTTTTCTAGAGGGGCGTTCATCTATACACGATCAGTAACTACAGAAAGTAAATTTATTTTTTGGAAGGTTGTACAAACTCTTGAATTGCACAATTCGGATTGAAGATAAGCATAGTGCGTCCATATGACCAAATTTTGTGCTTTACTAAAATATAAAATGCACATACTTAAATGCTTTTTTTGTCTTGAATAGTCCATCAGTTACTTTTGCGCTTGCGTAGTATAGAGCATGTGGCTTTATCAACAGACAGAATTATGGAGCATGTGATGGATACCCCCAAGACGAGAAGAGAATATATGGATGAGATTCTTCGCCTGAAGAAGGAGAAGAACGCTGTGTTGCTTGCGCATTATTATCAGGAGGCAGATATTCAAGATTTGGCGGATTATGTTGGGGACAGTTTAGGTTTGTCTCGTAAGGCAGCTGAGACAGATGCAGACATCATTGTATTTGCGGGAGTGCATTT
The DNA here is from genome assembly GCF_002742335.1 of Reichenbachiella sp. 5M10. Lineage (NCBI taxonomy): Bacteria > Pseudomonadati > Bacteroidota > Cytophagia > Cytophagales > Reichenbachiellaceae > Reichenbachiella > Reichenbachiella sp. 5M10. Next base: position 71,642 of record NZ_MDGR01000007.1, read on the forward strand.
CATGGCAGAGACTGCCAAAATCATCAACCCAGACAAGAAGGTGATCTTACCAGATGTCAATGCCGGGTGCTCGTTGGCGGATTCGGCTCAGCCGGGCCCGTTCAAGGAGTTTGTCGACGCACATCCAGATCATATCGTGGTGACTTATATCAATTGTACGGCTGAGATCAAGGCAATGAGTGATATCATATGTACCTCTTCCAACGCGGTAGATATTATCAATTCTCTTCCAAAGGACCAAAAGATTATCTGTGCGCCTGACCGCAATTTAGGAGAATATTTGATCCACCAGACAGGACGAGATTTGTTGTTGTGGGATGGAGCTTGTATGGTGCATGAGGCTTTTGCCATGGACAAGATATTGGATTTGCACAAGGAGCACCCCAAGGCAAAATTTATTGCACATCCTGAGTCTACACAAAACATATTGAGGATTTCGGCATTTGTAGGGTCTACCGAAAAGCTCCTTTCGTTTGTTCAAGAGGATGATTCAGAAGAATTTATCATTGCGACAGAGGCGGGGATTTTGCATGAAATGCAAAAAAGAGTGCCGCATAAGAAATTGATCCCGGCACCAGCCAAGGATGACAATACCTGTGCTTGTAGTGAATGTCATTACATGAAAATGAATACTTTGGAGAAACTGTATGCTTGTCTCAAGAATGAATCTCCAGAAATAGACGTGCCCGAAGACATCAGAAAGAAAGCGCTTGTCCCACTAGAGCGTATGCTTGAATTGTCTAAATAAATTTCATGCAACAATACGATTATTTGGTAATAGGGTCCGGGATCGCTGGATTGACGTACGCCCTAAAAGTGGCCACAGAATGCCCTGATAAAAAATTGGCGATTGCGACCAAATCCTATGAAGACGAGTCCAATACTCGTTATGCCCAAGGAGGAATGGCGGTTGTGCTCGACAAGGTGCAGGACTCCTATCAGCAGCATATCGAGGATACCTTGCGAGCGGGAGACGGATTGTGTGACGAGGAGGTGGTAGAGTTTGTCGTCAAGGAAGCTCCTGCACGTCTCAAGGAATTGATCGCTTGGGGAACGAAATTTGATGAGGTCAAGCAGGGAAAATATGACTTGGGCAAAGAAGGAGGGCATACAGCCAATCGAATCGTGCATCACAAGGATATCACTGGGTTTGAAATCCAACGGGCCCTGTTGGAGCGTATCCATGAATGTCCCAATATCGATGTGCTGACGCATCACTTTGCAGTAGACTTGATTACTGAGCATCACTTGGATGTGGAAGTGACCAATAAGTCGAGAAATTGTTTTGGGGCATACGTACTCAACGAGGAGACGAGGCAGATAGAAACGTATCTGGCCAAGATCACCATGCTAGCAAGCGGGGGAATCGGCCATGTATACCGAAATACAACCAACCCAAAGATCGCTACGGGAGACGGGATAGCGATGGCTTATCGCGCCAAAGCGCAGGTCAAACACATGGAGTTTGTACAGTTTCATCCCACGGCATTGTATGAGCTCGATCGTGAAGGACAGACTTTCTTGATCTCTGAAGCTGTGCGGGGGTTTGGTGCGGTACTGAGGGACAAGCAAGGGGATTCCTTCATGGAGAAATACGACGAGCGCGGTGCTTTGGCGTCTCGAGATATAGTGTCTCGAGCGATCGATACCGAACTGAAGCGTAGTGGAGATGAGTACGTCTATTTGGATTGTACACATCTGAATATGGAGGAGTTTGAAAAGCACTTTCCTACCATCACCAACAAATGTAAGGCGGTAGGGATTGATCCGGCCAAGGACTTGATACCTGTAGTGCCTGCAGCGCATTATTTGTGTGGAGGGGTAGAAGTAGATCACTATGGCCAGTCTTGTGTGGGCAATCTGTTTGTGTGTGGTGAGGCATCTTGTACCGGATTACATGGTGCCAATCGTTTGGCGTCCAATTCTCTCCTTGAGGCGATCGTATATGCACATAGGAGTTTTGTCAAATCGATGGAAGTTTTTGATACAATTGGAGACTTGCCTATTCCACCTGAGTGGAGTGAAAAAGGGACCACACACCCCAAAGAGCTGATTTTGATTACGCACAACCGAAAGGAAGTACAGTCTATCATGTCCAATTATGTCGGGATTATTCGTTCGTCGGAGCGTCTCAATCGTGCCCATAAACGCCTGCGATTGATTCACGAGGAGACCGAAGAACTCTACCGTAAGACGAAGGTGTCCCCTCAATTGTCGGAGTTGAGAAGCTTGGTTACGATAGCGTATTTGATCATCGAGCAATCTCTCAAAAGAGATGAAAACCGTGGGGGGTTTTATCGTACAGATTAATGTTTTCTAGGAAAAATAGCTTCAGGATCCAATTTATGATGGATTACCTTGCAGGATAGCCGAAAGTGAAGTTAACTTAATCATTAATTCACCTAAACTACCTAAGCATGAGTGTAGAAGTTATTTCCTACAAGGATATAAGTATCGTATATACGGACCTATCCAACAAGACGATAGAGGAGGGGACTCAGACGTTGCAACAAGCCGTTGAAGTAGTCAGTCAATTCCCTTTGGGCTCAGTGTACTCTCTGCTCAATGTGGAGGGTATCCGCTTCAATAGTCAGTACCTAGACGAAATCAAGAAAGTGGGAAAGCTGAATGCCCCGTATGTAAAAGGTACTGCGGCAGTAGGGCTGACTTCTATGACCAAATTGATTGGTCGTGCGATTATCAAGTTTACTGGACGAAAGGCTGAGCTATGCGAAACCATCGATGATGCCAAAGAATGGCTTTATCAAGTCAGCCAAGGAGTAAAGTGAAGCTATCTAAGGGAAGTCAAAATGTACAGTGTTGAGAAGGCTACCATGGTTGGGGTTGTCTTTGTCTCCAATGAAATCCCATTCCCATTGCTCTACTTTCATTCCTATTATTTTCTCTTCTTCTGAGACGCGTTCGTTCCAGCGGTCGGTACACGATCGAAGGAATTTTTCGCAGCGGACTTTCTTTTTGTCGTCAAAAGCCATTTTGATTACGCGGCGGTAGCGGCCATCGGACATCGCTCCGATACTCTTTTCTATCGGGGCACGCTGTTGCTCTCCCGAAGCAAACTCAGCATAGACCAGTTCATACTGCACGACGTTGTCTCGGACTCTAGAAAACATCTGCATAGCGGTCAAGGGGTAGACTTCTAGCTTGAACGCCCAGCTTACGCCAAGGATTGTGAGTATCACTAGGCATAGTTTGGGAGTGGTCGCCCATGATGTCGTTGGTTGTAAAGCCTGCGTGTTGGGGATGTTGTGGTATTTTTGGGATAGGTATTGGACCAGTGATGCGTGTATGGACGGGAACTTAGAGCCCAAATACAATATGGGGACAAAAACCCAAAGAGCGGGTAGTACATGCGCGATGGAGAGTACAGCCGAGATACCGGTATGTTTCTGTCCACGATAATCTGATTTTGGAAGGCTGTCTGAGGTGCGTAGCGTTTTGACAAAAGATACTCGGTCAAAAATATCCATACTGGTCAATACTAGAACTGTTCTTCGCCAAAAGTCGCTGGAAGCGTCATACCCAAACTGCAAGCGGTCGTACTTGGCATTGAGACGTGTACTGATGGCTTGTCGAAATTTGGTAAAATCCCAAAACACCAGTTGAAGCAGTATCAAGTCATAGAATAGGATATTTTGCAAAAACAATATCCCCACATGCATCAAGAACATGGTAGCGGGTAAAATAATCCGCGCTCGTTTGGAGAATAAAACCGATCCGTATAGGATCTCTCCTAGGATCGCAGATAGCGCCATGACCTCTATGATGTAGTCTGGTGCGTTGACAAAGAAAAGTGCCCATTCGAAATCAAACTCCATCGGACGCAAAGTACTATAAAACATGATGTGTTTGAAATTGACAGCATCCCACCAGAGAAGACCGCCGTTTCGAACCTTGCTAAGTCCAGCTCCTACATATGGAATCGCAATGACCATCCAGATGGCATAACGTGACCATGCATACCGCGTACTGGCCGTGGTATCTGAGGCTGATCCACTTCTCCAGATTTTAATAAAATTGTCAACAGACCATCCGTCAGCTGCAGGTGATAGCGAGAGGACAATCAAGGTGAAAAGCGGAATCAGTCCTGTGTGGTAAAACCAAGAATATTGGCGAAACAATCCTGCAAAAATGAGATACCCGAGGGCTGCAAACGGTAATACTTTTTTGGTGTGCAATCCTATCATTCCTAGAAACAAAAGAACCGCTGTTGTCATTTGAAAGAGTAGCAACAAAACGGGGTTTTCGAGAAAAGCACCGAAACCAGGGATCAACATAAACAGGTTCATGATCCCAATGGGTTTGCTCATCTCTCTAGGAATATATGCTGTGCTCGGCAGATCTTCCCATAGGACATTGAGGAGGAGTATGAGACAAATCAACATTCGGATCGCACCTAGTGCTTGCGGAGTAGTTTTGCCCAAGACTTTTGCTTCGAACGAGTCGGATCGTAGGTAAAAGCCAAGGCCAACAATCAGCGCAAAGGCGAGCGAACTGGCCATAGCAATGTCGAACCATTGGTCATGTACGTACGCAAGTGTAGCCACGGGATATTTGGCCAATAGGTCTGCGACAAATGCGGGCGTTGCTTCTAGATACAGGTAGTCTATGAGTATGGGGGCCAATACAAATACAAAGAGAAACCAGCTCAACAGGAATGTGAGCTGCCGGAGAGGTAGTTTGCTTGAAGGAATGCGAAACGTCATTGCGGTCGGGAATTATAGTTGGATCGTGGAGGCAAAAGTAAATATTGTAAGCCGTAGTATATCCATAAGTGATTGAAATGATTATGTTCAAGATACGTTACGTATACTTTATTCATTTGGTCGAGAATAAATTGACATTTAATTCTCGACTGATCGCGGTGATGGCTTTGACCGCTCTGACACTATTGCCAGATACATCGAGACGAGGAGAGAATGCCGCGATGCTGAATTGCCCGGGTACGATGGCGATGACTCCTCCACCTACACCACTTTTGCCAGGTAGGCCGACGTGGTAGAGCCAGAGGCCAGATTCTTCGTAAAGGCCAGCGGTAGTCATGATTGCCAAAACATAGGGGATAAGCTCGGGGGAGATTATTTCTTGGTGGGTGATAGGGTTGGTGCCGCCATTGGCCAAGGTAGCACTCATGATAGAGAGGTCATAGACGTTGACACTGAGGGCACATTGTCGGGTGTAGAGGTCTACTGTTTCTTTGGGGTCACTGTAGATTCGCCCGTACGATTCGAGCAATTGGGCGATGGCTTGATTGTGCTGATTGTTGGCTGCTTCTGATTCATATACTTCTTGATCGATATTTAGTTTTCTTGCGGCGAACTGGTCAAAGACAGCAGTGATTTTGTCCCATTTGTCCTCCATGCTCTTGCCAGAGATGAGGCTAGTGGTGGCTAGGGCTCCCGCATTGACGCAGCTGTTTGAGGGGCGGTCTGGCATGTCCTCGATAGCTGTGACAGAATTGAAAGGGCGGCCAGTGGCACTCACGCCGATCGTGTCAGCGATGGCTTGGTACCCTAGTTCCTGCATGGCCATCGAGAGGGTGAAGACCTTGCTGATCGACTGAATGGAGAATAGAGCCTCGACGTCTCCAATGCTGTAGGTTTGACCCTCTACCGTACAGATGGATATCCCAAAGAGCTCTGAAGGGACTCGGGATAGTTCGGGGATGTAGTCTGCATTGGCGCCTTCTTGGAGGTCTTTGTATTCCATATAGGCAGACCGTATGGCATGGGTGAATTGCTGTTTGGAAGGATGAACCTGCGAATAGGTAGGGGTGATGAGTATACAAAGTAGGCAAGCACAAAGACATTTGCTCAGAAGGTCACGTGTAGGGTACATAGGTGGATAGCTTAGTATGGTGGATAGAAGTTAAGAGGATTCTTTGATAGTTGCCATGAAAATTTGTGAAAATAGAAAAATGGGGAGGGGTTCTTTTAATTGTTGTGTTTTTGTGTATCCCGTTTTGAAATGATTCGTACGGAATGGATATATTTAAGTAGATCAAAACTCACCGCACAATGTACGAAATAGCCGCAGATGTAGACCGCAACATCCTTCTCTTGAGACTGGAGGGTTTTCTGACGGATGATGAGATAGCTGCAGGGGTGACGCTTGTAATGTCAGAGGTCAAGAAATTGAAGAGTGGGTTTGTCGTAATCAATGACATCTCAAAGTTGAAACCTGCCTCGCCACAAGGGACTGAGGACATCAAAAAGGCGCAGAAGTATGTGATTGATCTAGGTGCCTCCAAGATCATACGGGTGACAGAAAATCCAATATCCAAAATGCAGTTTAACCGAACGGGAGTAGCCGCTGGATACGAAGCAATGGAGGTCGAGACCTTGGAGGCGGCATATGCATTGATAGGATAGTTGCCATTGAGCGGAGAAATTGTGCGGTTTGGCGATTACATTTTTATGAGATCGTTGAAGGTTTGATCTTGTACTATAGACAACAAATACGCTTCCTAAAGATGACAAAAAGCACTAGATATTTAGCCCTTGATGTGTTCAGAGGAGCTACGGTATGTTTGATGATCGTGGTGAATAGTCCAGGTGAATGGGGAGTACAGTACGGTCCTTTGCAGCATGCAGCGTGGCATGGGTTTACCTTGACCGATTTGGTTTTTCCATCTTTTCTTTTTGCCGTAGGCAATGCCATGGCCTTTGTCATGGAGCGATTTGCTGAGCAAAGTGACCGTGTTTTTTGGAAGAAAATAATCAAGAGAACTTTCTTGATTTTTATGATTGGTTTTTTGTTGTCTTGGTTTCCTTTCTTCGATTTTCAGACGGGTGAGTTTAGGTCATTGGCCACTACGCGGATTCCTGGGGTATTGCAGCGGATTGCGTTTTGCTATGCTATTGCATCGATACTTGGACACTACTGTACGCGAGTGCAGCTGGCTGTGACGAGCGTGGGTTTGTTGTTGGGGTATTGGGTTGTGGTATATTCCCTGGGCACAGGAGATCCATACAGCTTGACGGGTTTTGTTGGCAATACCATCGACCGTTACCTTTTGGGTGACTCGCACCTTTACACAGGCGAAGGCCGTCCTTTCGATCCTGAGGGTGTTCTCAGCACGATACCTGCGGTAGTCAATGTGATTTTGGGGTATTTTACGGGGATCTATATTCGAGCCCGAGGCAATACTTATGAGGCCATCGCCAAATTAATGATCGCAGGAGCTGTCTTGGTTCTGTCAGGATTTTGGTGGGATTTGTTTTTCCCTTTCAATAAGAAAATATGGTCAAGCTCTTTCGTGCTTTTGACCGCTGGGCTTGATATGATGGTTTTGGCTGTATTGGTCTTTGTGATTGAGATCAAAAATTTTCGAAGGTGGACTTATTTTTTTGAAGTGTTTGGCCGCAATCCCTTGATCATCTATGCTTTGTCTGGAGTGTTGATCACTGTGTTTTATTTGGTGAAGATCGACGGGCAGAGTGTGTTGGGGTTTGTGTACGGTTTTTTTCTCCATTTTATGAGCCCAGCGCATGCTTCCTTTGTGTTTGCAGTGGTTTTCATGTTGGTCAATTGGAGCGTGGGGTATCTGATGGACCGGAAGAAAATCTATATCAAGGTGTAGGGCAGAGATGATCTTTTACTAGGGGCTGAATGATCACGAAGGTCTTTGGGTTTTTTGCTGTTGGAATTGTAGTGGGTGCCGTGATGAGCCCTGATGTCTAGTCCTTCTATTCATGATTGGAGCTGTTATTTTATTACGTATTATTTTATGTATAAATTGGCGGCACAATTGAGAATATGAAAGGGTATATTTTGATTCTATTTCTGGCGCTGACTTGCTGGGAGAGTAGATCTGCTTATGCAAAAGACTTGCTAGAGCAACTCAACTCTTCGTTGGAGCAAAAGGACGTCTACACTGCGGAGCGTTTGAGTAAAATAGACAAGCTGCGCAAGAGGCTATATGCCAATCAAGGAGCCTCCTTGGAAGCCAAGTTTGAATTGACCAATCGGCTCTATCATGAATACAAGAGTTTTGTGTTTGATTCGGCTTTTCAGTATGGCAATGATCTTATTCGTCTCAGCTACGAGATGGACAATGGCGCATTGGTGGGGTATTCTAAAACCAATTTGGGATTTACACTCATGTCGGCAGGGATGTTTAAGGAGGCTTTTGACACATTGAGCACGGTGGTGGTCAAGGACCTCATGGACTCGACCAAGCTGGACTATTATGCGCTGATGGCACGAGCCTTGTATGATATATGTGATTACAGTCAAGACGGATATTATTCGCCAATATATGTCCAAAGAGCAGATACCTATGTGGATTTTGTGATGCGAACGGCTGATCCCACCTCCTACCACTATCTCTATCTCAATGGCCTGCGGGATTTACGTATTGAGCGTACAGATGATGCGATTCGCTATTTGGATCGTTTGCTGCACTTGCAACCCGATTTGGAAGGTCAGCAGTTTGCCATCACGGCTTCTACGCTGAGTTATTTGCATCTCAAGCTCGGGGATACAACCCAAGCCATCAATCTCTTGGCGTCTGCTTGTATTTCGGATATTGAAAATTCGATCAAGGAAACTTCTGCATTGACAAGTCTCGCTCAGCTGATGTATGAAACGGGGCATGTGGAGGAAGCCTACCGCTACATCAACGAGTCTATGGAGGACGCGAAGTATTATGGAGCAATCCAGCGAATGAGCCAAGTGGGCAAAGTCCTGCCTGTGATCTCTGCCGCCAAACTCAACGACGTAGAAGGTCAACGAAAAAAGTTGCTGATATATGCGATAGGACTGACGGTGTTGGCATTACTGACTTTGTCCTTTACGGTGATTACCATCCGCCAAAAGAAGCACTTATCCAAGAAGGATCGAATCATCAAGGACAACAACAATCAATTGAGAGATGCCAATACACAGCTTTGGGAAATCAACAAAATTAAGGACGAGTACTTAGGTTTCTATTTTGATCTCAACTCGAAGTATCTCGACAAGATGACGAAGATCAAGAAATCTATCGAAAGCAAACTGGTGGAGAATCGCTATGAGGACATCAGGTACATTTTGAAGAAGACTGACCTCAAGAAGGAGAAAGCGGATTTGTTTACCCATTTTGACGAGTCTTTTGTCAAGATATTTCCTGATTTTATTGTCCGGTTCAATGAGCTCTTCGAGGAGAAAGACCAGTATGCCCCTGCCAAAGGGGAGATCCTCAATATGGAGCTGCGTTTATTTGCTTTGATCAGGATAGGTATCCGAGACAGCGAGCGTTTGGCTAGTATCTTAGGCTACTCTGTCAATACCATCTATGCCTATAAGAACCGAATCAAAAACCAATCGGTCATCCCCAACAGCGAGTTTGAAGATCGAATTATGGAGATTCAATCCAAAAGCTAAACGAGCAGATCCATTCTTTTGGGGCAGACTCCCTTGTTCGAAGAGCGGTATACGGGAAGAGGTACTCGATTTCAAGTCTGTATTTCCTCACTTTAAGTGCAAAATGCTGCTATATAGAGTCTATATTCTAAAAAAATTAAAACCTTTTTAATCAGTCAGTTATCCGAAATATAGGTTGATATTTTCTATATCCAGAATGTGTTTTTTGTGAATGCTTTTGTTTTCAGAGTTTTTTGTTCTCGTCAAAAGTGAGTTTGACAGACAGGCTTTGAGAAGTGGACTATTTACAAATGATTATGCACAGATTTCGACTATTACTACTCGTCCTTTTAGTGGCAGTATTTTTATATTCTTGTAACGACCCGTACAAGATCAGCTCTCCCAATGGGCGCCTCACAGTAAGTGTCAAGTTGGAAAATGGAGAGGCATACTACAGTGTATCCAAAGACAACCAAACTTTGATTGCTGATTCGCGCTTGGGGTTTGTACTCAAGGATCAGCAGGACCTCAAGGGTGATTTCGAAGTGACCGATATACAGATCGACGAATACCGCAATACGTGGCAACAGCCATGGGGAGAAGTGAAGAACATCGTCGAAAACTACAACCGAATCGTAGTGTCTCTCGAAGAGAAGAGGGCGGATGCACGTCAAATCAACGTGGTGTTCAAAGTATTTGACGATGGGGTTGGGTTTCGGTATGAGTTTCCAGAGCAGGATCACCTCAAGGAGTTTGTGATTATGGAGGAGCTCACGGAGTTCAACTTGGTCGAAGATATGGATGCGTGGTGGATTCCTGCATATGGGGAGGCCCAAGATAGCGAGTACCTATTTGCACAGAATAAAGTATCAGAATTGGATCAGCCGGTACATACACCGTTGACCATGGAGCAAGGAGATAGTTTGTTTGTGAGCATCCACGAGGCAGCACTCGTCGATTATTCGGCGATGACTTTGACTCCTAGCGAGCAGGGGCTCAAAAGTGCACTTGTGCCACTATCCACAGGAGAGCTTGTCGTCACCAAAGCTCCTACGCAGACGCCATGGCGTAGCATTCAAATCACAGAGTCGGCAGGGGAGCTCATGACTTCTTACTTGATTCTAAACCTCAACGAACCCAACAAGATAGAGAATCTCTCGTGGCTCAGTACGGGCAAATATCTAGGCATTTGGTGGGCAATGCACGTCAAGACGCAGACTTGGGTACAGGGAGAGCAGCATGGAGCGACGACCGAGAACGTCAAGGAAATGATAGATTTCGCAGCGAGACATGCCATCAGTGGAGTACTTGTCGAGGGTTGGAATGTTGGCTGGGGTGGCAATTGGGCCGAAGGGTCGTTTCGTTTTGCAGAGCCATATGATGACTTTGATATCGATGCACTGAGTGCCTATGCGGCAAAAAATCGGGTTGAACTCATCGGGCATAACGAGACTGGTGCCAACGTGATCAACTATGAGGCACAACTGGAGGACGCCTTGGCGTTTTGTCAGCACTATGGAATCTCGGCACTCAAGACCGGCTATGTAGGGGACAAGTTGAATGGAAAGGAATACCACCAAAGCCAGTACGGTGTGGATCATTTCAATCGGGTGACAGAATTGGCCGCCAAGTACCAGGTGATGCTAGATATCCATGAGCCCGTCAAGGCCACTGGTTTGAGAAGAACCTACCCTCACTTGATGACGCGTGAGGGTGCCCGTGGCACAGAGTACGAGGCATGGAGTGAAGGGAACCCTCCAGAGCATACGGTGATATTACCGTTTACGAGAGGACTAGGAGGGCCACTTGATTATACACCTGGGATTTTTGATCTCAACATCAAAACTCGTCCAGACAACAGGGTGCATACGACACTCGCCAAACAGCTCGCACTCTACGTGACAATCTATAGTCCCTGGCAGATGGCTGCCGATCTGATTGATCACTACGAAGGACACCCTGCTTTTCAGTTTATTCAAGATGTGCCTACTGATTGGGAGGACACGAAAGTGCTCAATGCCAAGATTGGAGACTATCTAACCGTTGTACGTAAAGATAGAGCGAGTGATGACTGGTACTTGGGTAGCATTACCGACGAAAACAAAAGAACATTCAAGGTGGACTTGGATTTCCTCATCCCAGGAAAAAAGTACAAAGCAGAAGTGTATGCTGACGGTCTTTCTGCTGATGTGGAGACCAACCCAACCGAGATTAGAATAGAAGAAAACATCGTGTCTTCAGACGATACGCTTGTACTTGCCTTGGCGCCAGGTGGAGGACAAGCCATTCGTTTCGAACTGATGGATTGATGCGAAGTGCTGCTCGGTGTGGCTGAAAGAACGCATCGAGTAGAGGAAGGTCAGACAAGCACTAATGTGTCGTACTGATTTAAAATTGAAAAACGAACAACTAATTGATTATGTGATTATGCAAAGAAAAATTTACTTAATATATAGTCTCTTGTCGATGCTGTGGATGGCTGTAGGTCTACCACAAGCGGTCGCAAGAAGCTGGCAAGAGGCATCTGCAGATGTGTCTGGTAGAGTCGTCGATGTAGATACAGGGGAGCCCTTGCTTGGAGCTACCGTCATGCTCAAAGGCAGTACCAGCGGTACGGTGACCGACTATGAGGGCAATTTCAAAATCAACGTGACAGAAGAAGGTGCTGTCTTAGTCGTGTCCTATATCGGCTATGTCAAGCAAGAAGTACCTGTGGGAGGTCGATCGACTATCGAAGTATCACTTGTTTTGGATATGGAAGCTCTGGATGAAGTCGTCGTGATTGGGTACGGAAGTGTCAAAAAGTCTGATGCCACAGGTGCGCTGGCAGTGATTGACTCCAAGGAGTTCAATCAAGGAGCAATCAATACTCCGCAGGAACTCATCGCTGGCAAAACAGCCGGTGTGACCGTGACATCCAACAGTGGGGCACCTGGCAATACGTCTACGATTCGTATCAGAGGAGGCTCCTCCCTATCGGCGAGCAATGACCCGCTGATCATCATAGATGACGTACCGATGGACAATACTGGTGTTGGTGGTTCGGCAAACATCTTGTCCTCGATCAATCCCAACGATATCGCGAGTTTCAACGTGCTCAAGGACGCCTCAGCAACAGCCATCTATGGGTCTAGAGCTGCCAATGGCGTCATCATCATCACTACCAAACGAGGAGAGAAGGGATTCAAGGTGGCGTACAACTTCACTGGGTCACTCTACACCGCACCCAACAAGTTGGAAGTGTACTCGGGAGACGAATACCGTGAATTGATCAATGATTTATACGGAGGAGAGCCCAACATCACGGGTTTGCTTGGGACTGCCAACACGGATTGGCAAGATGAGATTTTCGACAATGCCTTTGGGCAAGACCACAGCGTAAGTGTATCGGGAGCAGGGGATCATTTGAAGTACCGCGTTTCTGTGGGGTACAACAATACCGACGGAATCCTAGAGACGTACAATTTCGAGCGTACCACGGTGGCAGTAGGGTTGGACCCTACCTTTTTTGATGGCAAATTGAAAATGCAGCTCAATGTCAAGGGCATGCTCAACAACAACAATTTTGCAGATCAAGGGGCTATCGCCAATGCCATCGCATATGATCCGACTCAGCCCGTCTATGATGGAAATACTCGGTGGAGAGGCTATACGACTTGGACCACTGGAGGGATCAATGGTACGTCGATCAATCTTGCTCCGGCCAACCCTGTGGCACAATTGGCATTGACCGACAACACATCGGAAGTCAAGAGAAGCCTGGGTAACTTCAAAATCAATTATGAGCTGCTCGAGGGACTCCGAGCCAATCTCAACTTAGGCTATGACTATACCAAGTCCGAAGGACACAACAATGTCAAGGATAGTACACAATGGGTATACACACCTACTGTCGCGGGTGGACGCATCAACCCCTACGAGGATGAACGTCGCAACGAAGTGCTTGATTTTTATTTGAACTACGACAAAGGCATAGAGTCTATCGACAGCAAGTTTGACTTGATGGGGGGCTATTCTTGGTCACACTTCAAGCGTGAGGACCACTCCTCGACTAGCGATGAGGCCAAGCAGGCATTCTCGCAAGAGAGACAATTTGCCTCGGAGTATTACTTGGTGTCCTTTTTTGGCCGAGTCAACTACAGCTTGAAAAGCAAGTACCACTTGACTTTGACTTTGAGAAATGACAATTCGTCTAGAATCTCTCCCGACGAACGTGCGGGATGGTTTCCAGCAGCAGCATTCTCTTGGAATATCATCGATGAATCCTTCTTGAAAAGCAGCAAGCTTGTGTCTGATTTGAAACTGAGACTCGGCTATGGAGAGACAGGGCAGCAGGACATCAATACTGGCAATGACTACCCATACCTTGCGACGTACACGATCAGTGACGATGCATCTCGGTACGCCTTTGGGTCCAACTACTACAATACTCTCCGTCCGGATGGCTATGACAAGAATATCAAGTGGGAAACCACCACAACGTATAATATTGGAGTTGATTTTGGTTTGATCGGCAATCGGGTCTCAGGTAGTGTCGATGTATTCTTGAAACGAAGCGATGACCTGCTTAGTACAGTAGATGTGCCTGTAGGGACCAACTTCTCCTCTCGTATCTTGACCAATGTAGGTAGCATGGAAAACAAAGGGATAGAAGTGAACCTCAACTGGGTAGCGATAGACAGCAAGGATTGGAATTGGAAATTGAACTACAACGTCTACTACAATCACAACGAGTTGACGAAATTGAACCTCAACGACGATCCAGACTACTTCATCGAAGTGGGGGCAATCGGAGGATCAACAGATGGATATATTCAGGCACAGAACTTAGGACATGCGATCAATTCGTTTAGAACTTATGAGCAGGTATATGACCAGACCGGTCACCCGATCGAAGACTCGTTCGTGGATCAAAACAACGACGGGATCATCAATAGCAGTGACTTGGTGATCAACCATAGCCCTGCACCTCAGGTATCAATGGGTTTCAACTCATGGTTGAAATACAAGCAGTTTGACCTGTCGATCAATGCGAGGGCACAGCTCGACAACTATGTCTACAATGGTGTCGCAGCAAGCAGCAACTACAACACGCTCTACAACTCGATGGAGTACCTGCGCAACATGTCTACACAAGCAGACAAGACGAAGTACATGAATGCGACCAATAGTCGCTTTTCGGACTACTATGTAGAGGATGCGAGTTTCTTCAAGATTGACAACATCAACTTGTCCTATAGTCTGCCGGATGCATTCAGTGGTCTGGCCAATTTGAGATTCTCGGCAGGGGTGCAAAATGTGCTGGTAGTGACCAAGTACAACGGGTTAGATCCTGAGATCAGCGGTGGATTGGACAACAATTTTTACCCAAGAACCCGAGTGTTTGTACTAGGCGTAAGAGCAGAATTCTAAAATTAAAAGATAAATTTTATGAAGACTTTAATTTCAAAATTATCACTTGTCATCCTCTTTGGACTGAGTGCGAGTGCGTGTATGTCCGATTTGGATACTGTCCCACTCAACGAGCAGACCATCAATTCGGCGACTATATTTGATACCCCAGAGGGGTACAAGCAGTTTCTCGCCAAGCTGTATGGGAGCATGACGCTGACGGGTCAGCGGGGAGAATTTGGCTTGCCAGAAATCAGTGCCGGAGACGAAGGGACTACATCTTTTATGCGGGTATATTGGAGTGCACAGGAGATGTCCACCGATGAGGCGATTACCGCTTGGAACGACCCAGGGTTGATCAACTTTCATTATCAAAACTGGTCTGACAACAACCTGTATATCAAGTTGCTTTATCAGCGCATATTCATCAATATCTCGTATTGCAACGAATACCTTCGAGAAGTAGACAAACGCATCGACGGACTGTCTGGTGATCTACTCGCTGACGTGAAGGGATATCGTGCGGAGGCAGTGACTCTGCGAGCGTTGTATTACTACTATGCGATGGATCTGTGGGGTAATGTGCCTTTCATCACGGATCAAGACGATGTAGGGGCGTTCATGCCGGATCAGGTCAGTAGAGAGTTTTTGTTCGAATTCATCGAAACAGAGCTTTTGGATGTGATCCCAGATTTGATGGACCCTGGGACCAACGAATACGCAAGAATAGACAAGGCCATGGCCTATACGCTCTTGGCGAAAATGTACCTCAATGCAGAGGTGTACATCGGAGAAGACCGGTATACGGATTGTTTGACCTATGCCAATCTCGTGATCAACTCAGGTCAGTATACGTTGGTGGATGACTACTCGAACCTCTTCAAAGCAGACAATCACAGGCAGCGTGACGAGATTATATTTCCGATTGCTGAGGACGGTGACAACACGAGAAATTATGGAGGCTTGACGTTCATCATTCATGGAGCAGTCGGAGGGTCTATGGATGCAGACAATGACTATGGTATCGCCGCAGGTGGGTGGTCTGGTCACCGCATGACGTCTTCGTTTGTAGAGGAATCTTTTGCAGATGTGACGGGGGAGACGGATAGCCGTGCGATCTTTCATACCGACGGCCAAGAGCTCGAGATCAACAATCCGGTGCTGTTCAACCAAGGCTACCTATGCGGTAAATTCAAGAACCTGACATCTTATGGTGACAAGGGTAAGAATACCAACTTCGTGGATACGGATTTTCCATTGTTCAGATTGGCGGATGTGTACTTGATATACGCGGAGGCAGTTCTGCGTGGAGGTACAGGAGGAGATCTAGCGACTGCATTGGCGTATATCAACGATATCAGAGAGAGAGCTTATGGTGATTCATCAGGTGACATCACGAGTGCAGATTTGGACTTGGATTTCATCTTGGACGAAAGAGGTCGCGAATTGTACTGGGAAGGACATAGACGTACCGATTTGATCCGTTTTGGTCAGTTCAGTGGAGGCACCAAGACTTGGGATTGGAAAGGAGGAGTCAAAGAAGGTGTCGCCACTTCGGATCACTATGATTTGTTTCCAATACCAGCTTTTGACCTAGGGCTCAATACCAACCTCGAACAGAATCCAGAATACTAAAGAACCTTTAAACAAAGAACGATTATGAAACCATATATAATAATATTACTATTCCTCAGCGGTCTTATGTTTGCCGCATGTGAAGAAGAGGACAAGGCAGTCATAGGAGACGAAGTGATCCCTCCACAGATGACGTCACCGAGTGATGGAGCATCGATTGTGGTGTCCGAAACCAATATGGCTGATGAGTTGATCATCACCTGGGAAGAGGCAGACTATGGCGTGGATTTAGCGGTGACCTATACTGTGGAGATGGACATCAAGGACAATGTCTTTTATGCGCCAGCTATCGTAGCGAGTACACAAGAGAATACTGCGACGGTGACGATAGAGGCAATCAATACCATGATTATTTCGGATTTGCATCAGCAGGCCAACGAGAGATCTGATGTGGAGTTTAGAGTCGTGGCGACTACCGAAGGTTTAGATGATTTGACCTCTCCGGTGGTGGCAGGTACGGTGACGACTTTTCAGTCAGCGGGAGACCCTGCGGTGGTGACCACTCCAGCAGTTGGAGCCGAATCGACGATCACGGTGGCCAATTTGATGGACAAGTTCTCTGTGGAATGGAGTCCAGCTGATCTAGGTACTTCGGATGTCGTATATACAGTCGAGTTGGTAGTCGGCGATGCATCTGTCGTACTGGGCAAAACAGGAGAGACCAAACTTGCAGTCAACAACGAGTCGTTGAACTACTACCTCGTGGGCAACCTGGAGCAAGCAGGTGGGGCAGCTGTCACTGCAAGCCTTCAGGTCACTGCGAGTTCTTCGACTACAGACCTGAAGTCAGAGTTGAGTAGTGTAGTGGTCAACACTCTGGATGCTACTGTACCAGGTAGACTCTATGTGCCTGGGGGCTATCAAAACTGGGTTCCAGATGTTGCGCCTACACTGAATCAGTCTGGGGATATTTTTGACGGTTTTGTGTATATGAATATCGAGACAGGCTTCAAATTCACAAGTGCCCCAGATTGGGATCACACCAACTTCGGATTTGATTCGGAGGGGGTGCTGACCAAAGATGGAGATGCCGCTGGATTGACCTATGGTCCTGGGTTCTTTAGATACCAAGTCGATACGGTCAATTTGACTTACGTGGCGTCTCTGGTGGAGTCATTTGGTCTAATCGGTACTGCGACTCCTGGGGCATGGGACTCATCTACGCCCATGACTTACGACGAAGCGACGGATACTTGGAGAGCGACGGCTGATTTGGTGGTAGGTGCGCTGAAGTTCAGAGCCAACGATGCCTGGGATATCAACTATGGGGTGGCGGATATCACGTCTCTCAGAGGTCAGTTGTATTTCGATGGAGGGTCGTATGATGTCAAAGAAGACGGCAACTATACAGTGATTCTAAGTTTCGATACGCAGAAGACACCGTATCAGTTCAACTACGAGATCATCAAGAACTAAATTGATTTTGTGAGAGGAACGATGGCTCCTCTCACATGCAAAAAAATAAAGCATGGTAGGATTGAAACCCGGCCATGCTTCAAAACAGGAAGAATGAAAAAAATGGATAGGAAAATGATGTGGATGCTGGGGTTGTGGATGCTATGTGTGGCTTGCGAGGACAAAGACTTGACTCCTCCAGATCCTGAGAAGGGACCAGAAGAGAGCGTAGAGGTGGAGCCATTTGACAATATCCCCTCCTTGTCGGAGATGGTGGTATATGAGGTTAATCTTCGGGCGTTTAGCGCCAGTGGAAATCTCGATGGAGTGAGACAGAGATTGGATCATATCCAAAGTTTAGGGGTCAATGTACTTTGGCTTATGCCGATCTACCCGATTGGGATAGAAAATGGGGTCAACTCTCCTTATGCCATTAGTGATTACAAAGAGGTCAATCCAGAATTTGGGACTCTCAATGACCTGATTAAGTTGGTCAATGAAGCGCACCGCAGGGACATGGCAGTGATCATGGACTGGGTGGGCAACCATACTGCATGGGACCACCTATGGATGGAACACAAGGATTGGTATAGTCAAGATGCGGAGGGCAACATCATAGCTCCGCCAGGTACTGGGTGGACAGATGTCGCCGAGCTCAACTTCGCAAACCAAGATATGCGTGATGAGATGATCTCAGACATGACCTACTGGATCCATCATGCAGGCATAGATGGATACCGATGTGATGCAGTTGATTTTGTGCCAGAGGACTTTTGGAGCGAAGCGATCGTGGCAGTAGATGCTTCGACGACCAAATCATTGATTTGGTTGGCTGAGGGAGGGATCGTAGAGAATTTTCAAGCAGGGTTTGCTTTCAACTATGGTTGGGACTTTTACGGAAAAATCAAAGGAATCTATTCTGAAGATCAATCTGCTTCGGGCATTTTCGTGACCAATGAGCAGGAGTTCAACGTCGTGCCAGATGGCAAGACCAAATTGCGATACATCACAAATCATGACCTCTATGCATGGGATGAGACGCCTACAGAGGTGTACGGTGAGCAAGGTAGTGTCGGGGCATTTGTATCGACGGCTTTCATGGCTGGTGTACCGTTGATCTATTCGGGCCAGGAGGTCGCCAACTCAGAGTTGATTTCATTCTTTGGAAAAAACCCGATCAATTGGTCACAGAATCCTGAGATTTTGAGCCAATATCAGTCTGTGATGGCTGCACGTGCATCGGTGGTGGATATACTCACCGGGGACCTGGCGATTTATGGACAAAAGGATGTCATTGTGTTCAAGCACACGAAAGGAACGGAAGAGGTATTGGTAGTGGTCAATACACGGGACAAGGAGGTGGTTTTGCCCGTCCCAGCAGAGTTGCAAGGCACTACTTGGACCAATCTGCTGACTGAGAGTAGTCGAGATATTGGATCAGAGCTTGTATTGAGTACAAAGGAGTATCTGATTCTAAAGACACGATAATTAAGTTTTTCGGTTATCGTACTATACTAAGTTAAAAGCCCCAACGAGATACGTTGGGGCTTTTGTTCATAATCTAGGCTTTACTTTTCGTCAATTTGTTGACTTCAAGATTGAGGAGAACTTATTTCAAGAGATTCTTGTAGTCGTTGATGTTGTCTATGTCGAGTACGATTGGATCAAAGAGGTATCCGTGAAACTCTGAGCCTCCCATTTCGATGGTTTGAAGTTTGAGGTCTTCGCCTTTGAGCTTGGAGAGAGTGAGTTCTGCTGCTTTTTTTGCAAGAGATTGGATGGGTTTATAGATACTCATGTTTTGGACACCAGACTCCATCTTTACTACGACACTTGCATCTGGATCTTGTCCAGTAGTATAGATTGTTTTGAGCAATTCGTCACTGCCGAGGTATTCTACGATTGCATTGTTGAACCAATCTACAGCAGAGATCACTCCTTTGATCTCAGTGAAATCTGGGTTGATTTCGTAGAGTCTCATGAGTGCGTCTACTTCACTCCAATTGTCCAACACTATGTCTTCTACAATGTTGATTTTGCCAGCATCGATGTAGGGCTGTAGTACTTCCAGTTGTCCTTTTCTAAACTGTATGGCATTGACATCTGCTACTGGACCGTTGATGAGGATGATGTTGCCTTCTGGCACATTGTTGATCAGTGCTCGGGCTTGTTTTTTCCCTACTTCGAGGTTGTTGTAGGAGACGTACAGGCCGACACGATCGTCCAAGATCGGACGGTCGTAGGCGATCACCAATACGTTGTTTTTGCTTGCCAGATCAAGGATTGACTTGCTGTGCGCACCATCTACTGGGACGATGACGAGTGCGTCGACCCCTGAGTCGATGAGCTCTTGAGCTTGTTCGAGTTGCTTGTCATAGCTGGAGTGTGCAACCTTGATAAATGTTTCTACACCCAACCGCGTAAAGTGCTTTTGCAAATAGCCTGCATCGATTTCCCAACGGGCGCTGGCAAACTGGTCAAACAAAAGCCCCACTTTGTAGTCCTGTGCTTGGGTGCAATTGACGGTGAGCATGACCATCAAATAGATAATAGTAAGTTTTCTCATGCTTAAAGAATTAAAATGTAATTAGTCTGTCTCGTTTAGTAACCGGGGTGGTTTACGGGGGATGGATGATAAATGTAAGAATAAAATTTGTTTTCTAACAGCGTAAAACCTGAATAGTTGTCATGACATTGGAAATTAGTGGAGTAAAGTTGAAAAATGAGTAAAAAGTAAAGCCTTCTCAGAGGAGAAGGCTTTGGTCGGTCCGTAGACCTGATTTAGAATGAAAAAGTATTTTCTACTATTCTGTAGCCAGTATGGCGGTCTCTAGATCTCTCCAGTCGTAAATTTGGAAGGTCTTGTTGTCTGACATAGCTACGAAGAACCCCTTTGGGAAGTCTGCGTTGAAAGCGAGTGCTGAGACTTCTGATCCGTCACTTTCGTGTGTCGAGACTGCCAGGCTCTTTATCCAGTTGTGTGCGTGGGGATCATCTGCGGTTCCTTCTCTCGGGTATACCCGAAAGACATCTGCCTGTTGATCCGAGATGAGAATATACCCTGTGCTGTCTGAACTCTGGTAGATTGATATTCCTTCACGATCTTCGGTGAAGCCATCGGTACCGAATACGGCCAATTCTTCATTGCCCATGGCGGGATCGACGTAGTATTTGCGAATGCCGTAGAGTTCGTCCGAATAGTAGACATAGCCAAGCTGGTGGTCTACAGCGATGGCTTCTATTTCGCCTGCTCCTCCGCTGAATTTACCAAATTTGCGGGCTAGCTTGCCTTTGACACTACCGTTTTCGGCATAGAGTACATACTGGTAGAGGTAACCGTCAGTGGGAGAGTTCTCTCCTTTTCGGCTGACGATGGCAAATAGCGAATCATCGGCGGCACGCTTGTAGAGAGCTACTCCCATCACATCACGGCTCTCACTGTCCTCAAACACAGGGATCCCTCCGTCATCGATGGCTTGCATGTCAGGGACACTATAGATACGGATGCTCTGGGTGCCCCGCTCACTGAATACTGCGAGATCCACACGCCTGGTTGAGTCCAGTGCAAATCCATAGGCAATGTCCACGTTGTTGGGACGATCAATTCCTGTGATGCGACGCGTACTGTCTTCTTTGCCTTGCAGGTCGAATACATATACTCCTCCCTCTTTGTTTTCGCGCTTGTCAGTCCCAAGGATTAGGGATTGAGCAGGATCGGTCGGGTGTACCCAGATCGCAGGATCGTCACTGTCAAACTGGACCGGTTCGGTCACGTACTTGGGCTTGATAGCGCTACTGGTTTCGGTGTTTTGAGTAGGGACACAGCTGGTTGCCAGTCCTATGATGATATATAAAGCGTATTTGTGCATGTGTTAGTCTTTGATAAGTGTGAATGAAGTGGATCCTGTGAAGAGTTCATCTCCTTCTTCGAATTGATCTTCGTCGATGATGCTTTTGATTGTCAATACCACATCATCTGCTGTGCCAAGGAGATACTCTGATTCGAGGATGAAGTCTACCTCTTCTTCCTCGTCGTTGAAGTGCGACCCTTCGAGTTCCAACTCTCCATCTTCTGCGTCATAGTCTGCTTCGATTTCGACGATGAGGTTTTCAGTATCGGTTTCGATTTCTCCGTCTTTGCATTCGGTGACTTCTTCCTCTTCGATGAGTTCGATCTCAATTTTCATTTCCTCAAAGGCAAATTCAAACTTGATTTCACCAGTGATGTCGGCAAAGTTGAGTTCGGCAAGGTCAGAGGAGATCGTGCCAAATGCCTCCTGAAATGCTTCAAATTCCACTTCGTCGGTGATTTCGAGGAGCCATTCACCCGCGAGATCATTGTCTAGAATTTCGTATTCGAAGGTGTTGGCGTCACTAAATACGACATTGGCGCTGGTTTGTACACTGGTGATTTCGAGCTCAAATGATCCATCTGTCGCTTCGATTTCGGCCTCATTCATTAATACTACGATTTCAAACTCCGCTGGTACTGTGCCCAAATCTGGGTCGACAGGAATGGTGATCGTCGAGGCTGTGAATTCGATTTCACGCTCATAGGCACAGTCATCTTCCTCATACTCGTAGACGATTTCGTCGATTTCTGCCATGGCAAAATCTCCCTCACCGGACAGTGTGTAGTGAAGAGTGATCGCCTCGGCAGGTAGATCGCCGAGATAGTCCGCGAATGAAATTTCTACTTTGTAATCTTCTGCATCGGGTAGGTCTGCACCTTCTTCGTCGATTTGTAGACGAAGTGGAAAGTCCTCGTCGTGTATGCTAACCTCAGGTTCGTTGAGTGCACAGGCACCCAACAATGCTGTGGCTGCTATCCATGCTATATTTTTAATCTTCATGATTGTCATTCTTTTGTTGATTTAGAAAATGAATTTTACTCCCGCTCTGGACCACCAAGAGTAGAATTCTCTCTGGACGAGTTCGTTATCGTTTTGTCCCATGTATGCTTGGAAAGGTGCATTGGTGATATTGAGACACTCGGCAAATAGATTGAAATGCTTGTTGATTTGGTAGCTGGCGGTAGCGTCTACCTGTAGACGGCCTTTGATTGAACGGTCGTCATCGCTGTCCTCCCCAAGTTCGTCGATGTACTCTCCGGCATAGTTGCCCGATAGTCTCGCACTGAAGCCTTTGTAGTTGTATGACAAGCTCAGGTTACCAACATGTGTGGCTTGTCCTGGCAAATTGACCGACTCGGTCTCGTCGACTCCCGATCTGTCGACCAAGACAGCATCTGAGATAGTGAATGTATAATTAGCATAAATCCCCAATCCTGACAAAGCACCTGGCAGGAAGGTCAAGTTCTGCTGGTAGGAGATCTCAATCCCACCGATATCAGCCGTCTGTCCGTTGACATCTTGGGTGAGGTCTACATCCGTCCCAAAATCAATCCCCTCATACGTGTCTGTCTCATAGACTCGTTTGTAGATGAAGTTGTCGAGTCTCTTGTAGAAGACTCCAGCCGAGATCACACCGACTGTCCCAAAATAGTGATCCACCATCAAGTCTAGGTTGATCGCTGATACTGGTTTCAAGTTTGGGTTGCCGATCGTGCCTTCACGATCCCCTAGATTGATCTCTTGTGCAGGTACAATAGATTCGAAGTTGGGACGAGCATAGGAGGTAGTAGCAGCCAATCTCAGGTTGGTGAGGTTGCTGAGCGAATACCTGAAATTGATTTGAGGGAGGAAGTAGGTGTACTCTGTGGATCCTTCTTCGTCGAGGATTTCGTCTAGATCACCTTCGTCATCAAACAAGACCGTGTGGTATTGGTAGTCTACGTTGGTTTTTTCGAAGCGTAGACCTCCTACGATCTGTAGTTTGTTGAGGGTCAGATCAGTCATGAGGTAGGCCGCTATGACGTTTTCGGTTGCTTTGTAGCTTTCGACGTTTTCATCGACGAGTTTGTCTTCAGCTTCGAGCTCGAACCCGGCACGGTTGTCGTTGAAGAATCGGACTACCTTGTCCATATCAGGTGCTGCAGCGAGTGTGTACTCTCCTCCTAGAAAGTTATCGTCGACAAGTCCTCCGTCAAATTTCTCCAAGGTGAAGTCTCCAGTTTGTCCTTCAAAAGAGACGTCACCTCCGGCCCATCCGTATTTGTTGTTGACCACCTGAAAGTCCTTTTCTTTGTTGCGGTATTTGCCACCAAACTTCAAAGAACCTGTGTTGTTTCCTAATGTGTAGGGTATGGCAAGATTGATTTTTCCAGTGAGGTTTCTGTCTTCTGCATAGGTGTTGCCTGCTTCTAATTCGTCAAACTCATAGTTGCTGTTGTCCAAATAGTCGAAGTTATCATCGGTCGAGAAGCTTGGGAAATCTGAGTTTGAAAAGTCAGTGGTCAGTGCATCAGGCGTACCGATAAAGTTGACTTCATAGTCAAACGGAGTGTTTTGAATGGCTTTGGCATACGACACTTCGTAGTTGATCGAGAATCCTGGCAGGGTATGCTTGCCGCCCAAGTTGACACTAGAGATGTCTTGGCGCTCAAACCTGTCTTTGGTGAGTCGCTCGATCTCGTTGTCTTCGAAGGGGGAATCGTCAGTGTTGGGCACCATGACGTATCTGCGGCGCACTTCTCGGTCCGAAAACGTGTTGTATATCCCGCGTAGGTATATTTCACTGTTGTCATTGAGTCGGTAATCCACGGTACCGCTGATGGCGCTGCGAGTTCTACGGAGTGCATAGTCGCGGAGTTCGATATCGTCACCATCACGCTCCCAGTTGTCCGAGCCACGATCGGTAAAGAAGTGGCTACCGTTGATAAGTACGCCGAGTTTTTCTTCTGCTCCGAATCTTTTCCCGACTAGGAGAGATCCTTGGGCGTTGTACTTGCCCATGAGGTGATTGTATCCTCCGACAGCTGTCCCTTGAATTTCGGCTTTGCTTGACTTGGCTTTTCTCGTGACGAGATTGACCGATCCACCGATGGCGTCACCATCCATGTCAGGAGTGAGGGTTTTGGACACCTCTATCGAGGAAAGTTGGTCTGCTGGAATGGCATCTAATGCAACAAACCGAACACCAGCCTCTGGTGAGGGGATTTGTTCGCCGTTGACACTGATGTTGGTGAACTGTGGCGCTAGGCCTCTGACGATGACGTATCTGCCTTCACCTTGGTCACGCTGTAGTGTCACACCAGGCATACGCTGGATCGCTTCCGCGACGTTTGGATCTGGAAATCTACCGATCTGGTCTGCGGCGATGATGTTCTTGATGTTGCCAGCGTTTTTTTGTTGATTGAGTGCTTTTTGCTGGCCTTGTAATGCCCCATAGATGGTCACTTCGAGGAGCTCGGGTTGGAGCTCTGTAAGTTGGACTTCTATGCTGCTACTTTGTGCTGGGTCGATCTTGGTCACGAAATCTTTGTACCCGAGGTATTTGATCAATAGCGATTGTGTACCAGACTTGAGGCGGAGGGTGAATTCTCCATTGAGGTCTGTGATGGTTCCTTGTGAAGTACTATCTATGAGTACCGTGGCTCCTGGGAGTGGCTCCCCACTGACTCCATCGGTGATGCTGCCTTTGACGACTATGTCTTGGCTATAGGCGCACCATGCGATGAGGTTGAACATTAGAATTGTAAGTGTTTTTTTCATAGTTTCATTGTTGATGTCATCGAATTATTTGACGAGGCAAATAATGATTCCACATATGAATTGAGTGTTAATAGCCTAGTCAACAAAATAGCATCAGCTCAAAAAATCTAGGCATCAAAACGTAAACATGGTTTTGCAAGTAGCAGCATTTCAAGTGGTTACATGTTACTGTAGCGTTACCCGACACTGACGATGTAGTTGTATAAATTTTCACCTTTTTCCAATCCGAGCTTTTTTCTCAGTCTATACCGCGCGATTCGTAGACTGTCGCTTGAGATGTTGAGTATCGAAGCGATTTCATGGGAGTGTAGGTTGATATGAATCATGGCACATAGGCGCACTTCGGAGTTGGTCAAGGTGGGGTGCTTGGCACGGAGTTGATCAAAGAACTCCGTGTGTATTTGTTGAAAAATGTTTTCGAACTCTTCCCAATCCTCATCCATGTTGAAGTTGAGATCTATGGATTTGGTGAGTTTTCGGATTTTGAGATGGATGTCTTCTTTTTCGCTTTTTTTGATTTTTTTGAGATTGGTACGGAGTGATTCCAAAAACTCATTTTTTTGGATGAGATGCAGTGCTGACCGACTCAGTGCACTGTTTTTCATCTCCAGATCCATTTGTAGTTGTTCTTCTAGGAGCCGCTTGTTTTCGAGCTCGGTTCGGAGTTTTTCTTCATTGAGTTGAGCATTGATGAGTTCTGCTTTGCTCAGTTCATTTTCGGTTTGTAGTAGTTTCCGTTCTTTGCTGGTTTTTGCGACTTTTTGGTACGAACTGTATGCGATGAGTACCAGGAGGATTGCTACGGCCATGAAGCTTGCTATGGCGATGCGGCGGTTTTCTGCTTTTTCTTTTTCCAAAAGGAGGATGGTTTGTTGTTTTTGTTCGAGATCAAAAATGGACTGGGCATTGGCAATTTTGTGAGCGATCTCTTGGCCGAATATCATTTCGTTGAGACTGTAGCTTTGGTCTAGGTAGTGGTAGGCACTGTCGTAGTGTTCGGTTTCGAGGAGGATGAGAGACAAGTCTCTAGCGGCGGATTGTATTTGGTATGCGTTCTGTTGGAGGAGTGCTTGGTCATAGGCTTGGCGAGTGACGGAAAGGGCTCGCTCGTACATTCCTCTTTTGCGGTAGGTGTCTCCGATGTTGTTGAGGTTGACGATGGCGTCATCGGTATGGCCTAGTGCGTGGTTGTATTCGTAGGCGATGACGAAGTTTTTGTGCGCTTCATCGTAGACTTCTAGGTCTTCGTAGATACTCCCGATGTTGTCATAGATGAGGGCCAATTCGGTCGAGTCGATATGCTGAGAAAAGTAGTTTAGCGCACGATGCTGGTAGAAGAGCGCCGAATCGTATTGTGCGGATTTTTCGAATAGATGACCAATTTGCCCTTGTATCTGTGCTTCCCCACGGTGGTCATCGAGCGTGGTGAAGAGTCGGGATGCTTCACGTAAATGCACGAGTGCCTGATCGAAATTTTCAGAGCGCAGGTAGACTTGCCCTATCATGCTGGTGGCCTCAGCGAGGTGCTGTGTGTCTTTGAGCTTTTCATAGGCATGGAGGGCGTTGTGTAGATTGTTGAGTGCCAAGTCGAGGTTGCCGATTTTGTAAAAGATGGCTCCTAGCAGGTGACTGCTCCGTGCGATTCCAAAGTCATACCCCAGTTCGTCAGAGAGGATGAGGGCACGTCGTGCCAAAAACAGTGAACTGTCACGGCCGAGTTGTGGTCGTAGTTTGATCTGCTCCAACAAGCTATCTACGGCGGCATTGCTTTGTGGGTCTTGTGTATCAGGGGAGAAGGTACAGCCAAATACAGCAAACGAAAGAAAGAGGAGTAGAACGCGTGATGACATAGACACTGGATCAAAAATGGGATGCGGCGAAAGCCAAAATACCCGCAAAAAGTCGACAAACTTATTGATCTACTGTGTACTCATGGACAAGCCAATGTTATGGATATGTTGTCAATGAACGAAGAGGATAGTTTTTGAAAAATCATTGGAAAACCGAAACTTATAATTGTAGAAACAGTATATGTTGCAACAAGTATTTAAATATTGACATAAAACGATATAAACATGGAATCATTGACAAAGACAGTTTGGGCGATAGACCCGACCCACAGTGAAGTACAATTCAAAGTAAAACACCTTGTCATCTCTACGGTGACAGGATCATTCAAGTCATTTTCGGGGACAGTAGAATCAGAAGGGGAAGATTTTGATGGAGCAACGGCGTCCTTTAGTTTGGAAACAGCGAGCGTGGAGACCAACGTATCGGATAGAGATGCTCATCTGAAGAGTGCAGATTTTTTTGATGCAGAGACTTACCCTAACCTCACGTTCGAAGGGGTGTTGAAAAAAACGGGAGACGATACCTACTCTATGACAGGTCCGATGACGATCAAAGATGTGACGAAAGAAGTAACTGTTGAGGTCTCTTTGGGAGGGACCATGGTCGACGGATACGGTCAGCACAAAGCTGGCTTTGCACTCAATGCGACAATCAATAGAAAGGATTTTGGGTTGACTTGGAGCATGGTGACCGAAGCGGGAGGTGTAGTCGTAGGAGACGAAGTGAAGTTACTGCTCAACGTCCAAGTGATCAAAGGATAAGGTGGTTTGGGCTGATGTCCTAGATTTTAGAAACAAAAAAGGCAGACTCGGTAAAGAGCCTGCCTTTTGCTTTGTTGTTGTGTTATTTATTATTCTTTGATCAATCGACGGACTAGTCGGTCCTTCGAAGTGTGAACTTCTATGATGTATACTCCTTGAGGCAATTCACTAACATCGTATTGTGCCTGTGGCGTAGTGTAGTACTTCAATGCATGTCCACTCACGTCACGAATTGTCAACTGCTGAATGTCCTTTTCTGAGACACTAAATGTAGTTGTGACAGGGTTTGGATATAGGATAAGCGCAGCTGGCTCATCGTCTATGGACAAGGTTGTACAATCTATAATTACCTCTTGCGTTTGATGCGTCACGTTACCCGATCCGTCAGTAAATGTCCAGGTCACAGTCGTAGAAGCCGTGATCGGGAAAGTCGCACCGTTCGTTGCGCTGATTGTGCCTGAGCAATTGTCAGTCGCTGTAGGTACAGTTAAGTCAGCCGCAGTTATTGCGCACTCTCCATTGACAGTGGTCAGAGTGGTCGCGTCTGCTACAGGAGCGGTGGTGTCAGAGATGACTACCTCTTGTGTTTGAGTCGCCATGTTACCCGATCCGTCAGTATATGTCCAGGTCACAGTCGTAGAAGCTGTGATCGGGAAAGTCGCATCGGCTGTTCCACTGATGACACCTGAGCAGTTGTCAGTCGCTGTAGGTACAGTCAAGTCAGCCTCAGCAACTGAGCATTCTCCCGTGACAGTCGTCAAAGTAGCCGCATCAGCAACCGGAGCAGTGGTGTCCTCGATAGTCACCGTTTGTGTTTGCGTAGCTGTGTTGCCACTTCCATCAGTAAATGTCCAAGTCACAGTCGTAGAAGCGGTGATTGGGAAAGTCACATCAGTGGTTGCGTTGATAGCACCTGAGCAATTGTCAGTCGCCGTAGGCACCGTCAAGTCAGCTGCAGTTATAGCGCACTGGCCATTGACCGCCGTGAGAGTGGTCACGTCTGCTACGGGTGCGGTGGTGTCAGAGATGACTACTTCCTGCGTCTGCGTAGCTGTGTTGCCACTTCCATCAGTAAATGTCCAAGTCACGGTCGTAGAAGCGGTGATCGGAAATGTCGCATCGCTGGCTCCATTGATAGTACCTGAGCAATTGTCAGTAGCTGTAGGCACCGTCAAGTCAGCTGCAGCTATAGCGCACTGGCCATTGACTGCCGTGAGAGTGGTCACGTCTGCTACGGGTGCGGTGGTGTCAGAGATGACTACTTCCTGCGTTTGCGTAGCTGTGTTGCCACTTCCATCAGTAAATGACCAAGTCACAGTCGTAGAAGCCGTGATCGGGAATGTAGCATCGGTCGTCCCATTGATAGTACCCGAGCAATTGTCAGTAGCTGTAGGTATCGTCAGGTCAGCCTCTGCTACAGCACACTGCGCATTGACAGCAGTCAAAGTAGTCGCATCAGCTACTGGGGCTGTCACGTCTGCGAAAACGACCTCTTGCGTTTGCGTACTTGTATTGCCGTTGGCATCACTGTATACCCAAGTCACTATTGTTGTACTTGTAATCGGGAAGGTCGTTTCAGTAGTGGCAGTGATCACACCGGTACAGTTGTCTGTAGCAGTAGGAGCAATCAATGTTTCTACTTCACCACACTCGATATTTACAACGGCAAGTGTCATTACATCAGCAACGGGAGACTCACTATCGGTGATTGTCACTTGTTGGGTTTGCGTCGAGCTGTTGCCTTCACTGTCCGTGAATGTCCATGTGATCTCAGTACTTGCATAGACAGGGAATGTGGTGTCTGAGACACCCGTGATGGTTTCATCGTTCTCGGCATCATAGGCAGTCGGCAGTACAGTCGGCATATCTACGCTACAAGCACCTACTAAGTCGTCCAACTCTTCGGCGACCGTAGGGGGGCAGTTTTGCTCATCGCCATCGAAGCTCCATACATAGCCAATGCCTAGTGTCGCTCTTGGGTTTCCGTCACAATAGTACAACCCCTCAACACCTAGACTGATATTCGACGGGATGAGTGTTTCTCCTGCCTCGGTATCCAGTGTCGACCAACCAGCTAGGGTGAGATCATAATTTTGGACGGAAAGTCCAGAATAATCAAGCATTTCTTCCATGTTTAGAACCGAGCTAATGTCCCAATGGCCCAAACTTTGATCGAAGGAAGAAGCTCGGTAAAACATGCTTTCCATGTTTTCCACCTGACTCACATCCCAGTTGCTCAGATCTCCATTGAAAGAAGACGCGTAATAAAACATGTCGCTCATGTCAGTGACGTTGGACAAGTTAGGCGCATCTGTAGCGTTGTATACCATGTTTTCGGTGTACCTAAATGCAGACTCCATGGTTTCCCATTCGATATCCCCCCATTGTTCGATACTCATCAAGAATTCTCCTCCGGGTCCATTTGAGGCATTTAAGCCAGGAAATTGGCCGTAGATAGATACCGTGTAGATGCCTGCAGTGGCATAGCTATGTATAGGGAAGGAGTTTTTGGTGTAGAGAGTATTGTCTACTGTGCCATCGCCCCAATCTACAATAAAGTTAAAAGGAGAATCTGTATTCGTATTGATTGGAATAAAAACAAAATTGCTAAACCCGAAATCATCGATGGTTTGCCAGGTCGTGACGAATGGTCGTCCGACAAATACATATTGCTCCTGCGTCGCGGTACTACCGTCCGTTGCGGTATAATTCCAGACGATAGTCTGTGGTTCGGTGATTGGGAATATGGTCTCTGTTGTTGCGGTGATAGCTTCTCCATCGCAAGTCGTAGCAGTCGGTGCGTCTATTGTCTCTATAGACTCTTTACTGATTACACTAGCCAAGTTGTTGGTGTTGGGTACTATTCCGTTTTCGGCTTCACCGTCCCCGTCAATAGTCCAAGAGTATGTATCTATGAGGATATTTCTGTCCGTATCGTCACAATAGCGCAGCCCTTCTGCTCCTAAATAGATATCAGTAGGCACACTTGTCTCTCCGTTGTCTGTATCCAGTGTAGACCAACCTGCCATGGTCTGCTGATAATTTTGTGCAGACAATCCTGTACCACTCAACATTTCTTCCATGTCCTCGATACTGCTGATGTCCCAATTCCCAAGGTTTTGATTGAAGGATGAGGCGCCATAGAACATATCGTCCATGTATTCGATTTGACTCACATCCCAGTTGCTCAAATCAGCATTGAAAGAAGTTAAGCCATAAAACATACCCGAAAGGTCCGTGATATATGAAAGATCAGGTGTGTCAGTGGCATTGTAGACCATCTTCGTGGCTCCTTCAAACATGTAGCTCAGATCATCCCATTGGATATCTCCCCATTGATCTATGCTCACCAATTTGTCAGGAGAGTAGCTGTCGTAGGCATAAAAATATGGAAACTGCCCATACACAGAAACCGTATAGGTCCCAGCAGTCGCGTAACTGTGCACCGCATCGACATCTTCAGAGTATATTGTTTCGTCTACAGTGCCATCTCCCCAGTCTACCACGAAGTTAAAATCCTCGTCGTATCCAGGGATATATACTACATTGTTCTGCCCTTCCAAATTGTCAATTGTTTCCCATGTGGTGACAAAAGGCCTTCCTGCAAAAACATATTGCTCTTGGGTCGTGGTGTTGCCTCCAGTAGCGGTGTAAGTCCAAGTGATGGTCTGTGGAGAAGTGATTGGTAAGACTGCATCTGTGGTCGCAGTGATGATCTCTCCATCACAAGCAGTCGCCGTAGGCGCTACTAAGCTCTCAAGGCTGTTTTTGCCTATGACTGTAGATAAAAATTTGGCATCTGGCACGATACCTCCGTCGGCCTCTTGATCACCTGAAATATTCCAAGAGTAGTTGTTGTTTAGCGTAGAGCGGCTTGTGGCATCACAGTAGATCAGTCCATAGGGTGATGGATACTGATTCGTTGGAATCTTCGTTTCTCCTCCCTCAGTATCCAATGTTGCCCAGCCAGCCAGTGTCTGGTCATAGTGAGGAGTAGAAAACCCAGAGTAGCTGAGCATGCTTGACATTTGCGTCACCGAACTGATATCCCAGTTGGCTAGGCTCTGATCAAATGAAGACGCTCTGTAAAACATGTACGACATGTTGGTCACGTGACTGACGTCCCATGCACTAAGATCACTGTTGAAAGAGTTGGCGTAGTAGAACATGTGACGCATCTCAGTCACATGACTCACATCCCATGCACTGAGATCTCCTGTAAAGCCCGTAGCATTGTTGAACATACCGTACATGTCTGTTACCTGTGTGAGGTTAGGTACGTCTGTCGCATTACAAACCATGTTTGATAGGTTGGCAAATGCACTATTCATTGATTTCCACTCGATATCCCCCCATTGTTCGATTGTCATGAACTTGGATCTGTCAAATGCGGAACTTGATGAGATAGCTGGAAAATCACCATATACCGCAATGGTATAAGTTCCCTCTGAGGCATACTCGTGAATTGCCTGGTTAGCTTTCGTGTAGATGGTATTGTCTGTACTGCCATCGCCCCAGTCTACCTTATAGCTATAATTATAAATCAATCCGCTGTTGATTGGAATTCTAACGACATTTTGGACATCTATGAAATTGGCTGTTTCCCATGTGGTAACGAAGGGTCTACCTACCCAAATTTCTTGTTCTTGGGTTCTACTAGCTCCGCTTGTCGACGTATATGTCCATGTGATGGTCTGTGCTTCACTGATTGGAAATGTTGCATCTGTCGTAGCAGTGATTGCCTCTCCATCACATGTCTCTGCGGTGGGAGGGGCTAAACTTGTGATAGGCTCTTGACTGATGATGTATTCTAAACTTGCATTGTGCAGTATAATCCCTTGTTCTACAGGCGCATCCCCGTTGAGGGTCCAACCATAAGTGCCTGCTAGCAAGGTCCTAGAAGAATTGTCACAGTAGCGGAGTCCTTGAGCACCAAATGTAACGCCTGTGGGTATACTGGTTTCATCTGTGTCTAGTGTGGACCACCCTGCTAGTGTCTGCTCGTAGTTGTCAACAGAGAGATTTGTGCCATAGAGCATTTGGCTCATGTTGGTCACATGACTAATGTCCCAAGCACCCAGATCCGCATCCAGTGATGAAGCTCCCTGAAACATCCCAGACATGTCCGTCACAGCAGACAAGTTCGGTGCGTCAGTGGCATTGATCTGCAAATTGGTAGTATTTGCGAATGCGTAGCTCATCGTCCGCCAAGGGATATCTCCCCATTGTTCGATACTGAGCAAGTTAGAACTGCTACCATTGGGCATGAGTATGGCGTCAAAAAAACCACTGATTTGTACTTCGTAAATCCCTGGTTCGGCATAGGTATGATTGGCGTCATTTGCTACGTGTGTATCGACAGAGCCATCACCCCAGTCCACCGTGTAATCCAAATTGTATGTGTTGGAATTCCACGGAATTTTGATGGATTGATTAGAACTTGTCGTCTCCCAAGTCGTGATGAAAGGGCGATCCTGCGCCTGAGCCAATCCTGCAATAAGCATGAGCAGCATGGCGATTAGCACTGTCTTGGTTTTGAGAGATAGGATAAAGCGCCACCTTGAGACGGCAGATGACTCGGCAAGAACTGCACTGAGTCGGTGGAATAGGGAAGTAAAAAATTGTATAATCATCGATTCACGGTTTTATTATCAACCGTGAATTTCTTCAATCCAAAACCCCTACTTTGATGACCTATACATGAGTTGCTCAAATCCCTTCATGAGTAGTTCAAATTGCTACATGAAACCGATGGCTGAGTTCCTTATTGTTCGTGCAAGATGCTTGTTTTCACCAGTTCTAAGGAGAAACTGACTGAGGAGCCTTCATGGACCGTCACGTTGAGTTGACTGCCATGTATTTCTACAAATTTTCGACAGAGTATCAGTCCGAGTCCTGTGCCTTTTTCTCCGTCGGTACCAGTTGCGCTGGCGTTGAGACTTTCTTCCATTATTCGATTTTTTGCCTCTTCGCTCATCCCGATTCCTGTATCTCGGACCTGGACAATCAACTGATCCGACTGTGACTCAATAGCAATTGTTACTTGCCCATAGCGTGGAGTGAATTTGATGGCATTGCTCAGTAAATTGCGCAATACTGTGCCTATCATATTGATGTCCGCATGTACCCAGACGCCATCTTCTTCATAGGTCGAGTCGACGATCAATTCTATCTCTTTGGCGCGAGCACTGGGGGCAAATATTGTCACTGCATCATCTATCAGTAGCTGTAGATTGACTTCCTGTGGTTGGTAGGGCAAGGTCCCGAGTTGATTCAGTGTCCATTTGAGTAAGTTGTCTAGCAGGTGATTGACTTTGTCTGCAGATTTGTCTACTTGTTCTATCAGTTGGTTTACCTTTTGAGTGTCGCCCTTTTTCATTTGGTAGTGGAGCATGCGTCCAATCCCCTGAAAGGACGTCAGAGGCCCTCGGATATCGTGAGCGATCAGAGCAAAGAATTTGTCCTTCATTTTGTTACTTTCCATCAGCTCATTTTGAGAGGCGTTCAATTTTTTGTTGATATCCGTGATGAGTAGATTTCTTTTGTCCAGCGCCTTTTTGGTTTTCCGGGTTTGGACGAAACCATAGAGGAATCCTCCACAGGCGAGTAGGGCAGCTCCAGACAAGAGGCCTAGCAGCAGTTTGTACTTTCGCTCTTGTGCCAAATCCAAAGCGGTCAATTGATTTTGCTGCTGCAGTGTGAGGATTTCATTCTCTTTCTTTTCGGTTTCGTATTGTTCTTGCAGTGCCAGTTTGGTTTGATGGATCTCCACACCTGACAAACTATCCTTTAGGGTTTTAAATTTTTTGTATGCAGCAAGAGCCAAGTCATACTCTTCAAAGGATTCATAGGCTTCAGACTCAATTCTATAGACCATGACCATGGTGTGCCATGCATCGTATTTTTCACCGATTTCTTTGGCACGATCCAAGTGATGCATCGAGAGATTTCTGTTGTGCAGTTGGGCATAGGCCGAAGCAAGGTTGGCATGTGATTCGATCGAAATCAATTCATCGTTGCGCTGCTGTTCCATAGTCAAGCCTTTTTGTTGGTACTCTATGGCTTTTTCAAACAGCCCCTGCATGAGGTAGACAGAGGCCATGTTGCCATAGCTGTAGGCTTCCAAGTCTGTCCAGCCTCCTGATTTTGACATCTCGATAGTCTTTTCATAATAATACAACGCACTATCCGCAATCGGTAGGCCTGAGTAGGAGTTGCCCAAGCCCAAATAGGACAACGCCTCTCCACGTTGATCTCCTGAGGCACGATGATATGCCAAGCTTTTTCTATGGTACTCGATAGATTTTTCTATGTCCCCCATTTCATATAGGGTAGAGGCCATATTGGCCAAGGTGCTGGCATACAAGCCTTGATGTATCTGAGGATCTATCAAGCGCAGCGATTGGTAAAACAAGACTATGGATTCATCAAACCGACCAAACTGGCTCAGGGCGAAGGCTTTTTGTTCCAGCCCTTCTGCTACGAGGATCTTGTCGTCGATCATCTCACTGAGTCGAATACCCTCATCGATCAGAACGATCGCTTCGGCAGCACTTTTGCTCGTGATGATGGGTGCAGCGACATCATAGTAGAAATCGATCAATGTCGCCTCTGATTGCTTGGTCTCATAGAGCCATTCAAAGTGAGTCGACCAATCTGTCTTGTCCGATTCGGCATAGAGTACATTGATCAAGGAATCCAGCAGCAGTTGGTCGTCTATTTGATGTGCAGCGACCATTTGTCTGAGGATAGGAGACTGGGCATAGAGGGAGCCAGAGAGGGTGAGGCAGAGGGCCAAGAGTGAAAGTCTGATTTGCATGAAGGGGTTCTATCTTAAAGTCATTGTCAAGGAAGTAGAGGGAGAGGGAAGTGTCAGTGGAGCATTTGTAGCCTTTGGTACAAAACTGTTTTGTAACTGCGGCCAAAAGGGATTTCTTGACCTCCTACCGTGATCATGAAATCCGCTTCTTCTATGCTGTCAATTCGGTCTATATTGACCACAAACGCGCGATGTATTCTCAAAAACAGTTTGGGGTCGAGTTGCTGCTCTAATGATTTGAGAGACATACGTAGGTGGTACTGATGTGCAGTGGTGATGACTTGACAGTATCGCTCATCCGCCAGTTCGATCCACAGGATGTCTTGGATCTGTACTTTTTCGAGTTTGCTACCTCTCTTGAGGAAAAAACTGTCTCGGATGATCACATCTGTGTTCCACTCGGCAGGCGAGTGAGTAGCAGGGCTGTCTTGTTGGCTAAACTTGCGAATAGCAAGTTCGATGGCTGCTTGCAGATTGCCACGTTCGACGGGTTTGATGAGGTAGGCATAGGGAGCTGTCTCCATGGCTTGATTCATCGTTTCTTTGTCGTCAAACGATGTGACAAACAAGAACGGAGTAGGGTGAGTATGCTGTATTTTTTGGGCGATATGTATGCCGTTGTTTGCGTTTTTGAGCGCAATATCCAATACAACGACATCAGGCTTCAGCACTTTGATGTTTCGAAGCAGATCCATCTCATTGTCATGAATACCGATACAATCGTACCCCATTTCATCGAGTAGCATTTCCATTTTGGTTGCGTGAGTCAAGTCATCCTCAGCAACGAGTACCTTCAATTTGGCCATAATTACTTCTGCAATAGCTTGTTGTGATTGGCTGTCAAGTACGGGGATACTATGGAAAGTAAATCTAGTCAAAAATCATTTCCTGTGTTTACTTTGAGCCGTACTATCAATATAAAAGTATGGAGAGCATGGTGGCAGTGTCGGGGATGGTCAAAGGTTCGACGTGCAGTAGCTGAAGTGATTTTTGGGTCGTGATTTCGGTTTTGGTGGTTGATAGCAACGGGTCACTGGGTGGGCGTATTGTCATGAAAAAAATGACGAATGCTGTTTGGTTGTTATTCGGTGATTTCCCATTCTTCTATCCCCCCTTTGATGGGCCGAAAGAGCGGGTGAGTGTTGAGCGGTTGGGTTTTCGACAACTTCTCAAATCGTGCTGGATCACGGGTTTTGAGCTTTTGGAGGAGGTGAGCGGTTTCGTACTGGACCTGCCCATCAGTGACGGTCATGCTGCATGGTTGAAAATTCCAATCTATTTTCTCTCGGTTGAAATGGTAACCACGAGCAGTTGCTTCTTCATATACTGTGGATAGATAGCAGTTGATGGCTTCCAAGGGATTAGGCATACGTTTGAAGCGGTCGAGTTGGGGATGATTTTTGTAGCCCTTTGTTTTGCCGGCAAGGACATGCTGAGCGAGTAGGGTTTCTCGCCATAGTGCGACGAGGCCTTTGGTGTCGAGGTGCATAGGGTGTAGGGACCAAATTCTCATGTTTAGTGGATTCGGGAGTTGAGGTAGGAGGCGACGTTTTGTTTACTGATGATTTCCAAAGGAAAGAGTTCCTCACGGGGGAGTTCTTTGTGAAACAACAAATGATTGGTCAAGTGGCTGATTCCAACCTGGGTCATGCGTTTCGGGTTTTGGTTGATTAGGAAGTTGATGACACCTTGCTCTAGATATCTGAGATTGTCGGCGAGCAAGTCATAGCCTACGAGCTTGATGTCAGTGTGCCCGTGTTTTTCCATGAGCGCAGCGATCAGATTGGTCCCTTGTGAGGTGGAGACAAATACTCCTCCCAAGTCTGGTGCTTGGAGTATTTGTGAGACAATCTGATTCAGTTCGCTACTGTTGACATGATTGAGGTCATGGCTGGATATGTCGTATGCTGAACCAAGCTGGTCACGGAGACCCATTTCTTTGGCCTTGAGGTGGACGGAGTTGTCCACACTTTCGTGAATGTGAAAGACGGCAATCCCTTTTTTGTCGGAGTGGCTTAGGCTGAGCAATTCTCCACCGACTTTCCCACTCTGATAGAGGTCCTGTCCGATGAAAGACAAAGGTTGAGCTTCTGGTATGTTGGTATTGAAGAGTACATAGGGAGTCTTTTGTGTCTTGAGCGTTGCAAAAAGATTCAGTGATTCGTGGTGAAAGATAGGCGCGACGATCACTCCATCGGGTTGGCTCGAGAGGACGTTTTGCGCGCAAACCGCGAAGGATTTGCTGTCGTAGAGGTCAAAGAAATGCGGGGTAATTTCCAATCCATATTGAGACCACTCATCCAGACTATGTGCGACACCCGATTCGGCCAAAGCCCAATATTCGTCTTGTTGTGGATTGGGGATGAGTAGCGCAAGGTGAACGGCTTTTTTAGAACCGAGCGTACGAGCCAGTAGGTTGGGTTTGTACCCCGTGGACTGGATGACATCCTCGACTTTTTTGCGTACTTCTTCGGCGACTTTGCCGCGTTTGTGTATCACTCTATCCACAGTCCCTACGGAGACACCAGCCATCTCGGCGATGTCTTTTATTCGGATGTTCTTGTTTTCACTCATGAAGGTTGATTGTTTGAGTTTCAAAAATAATCAAAGCACCACGAATTAAAATTTTTAGTCCAGCGGATAGCGATTGCCTGCTAAAAGTCAGCTTGACCACTGTGGTTTAAAATAAATATTGTGTGCGCACACAAATTTAGTGTGTGCGCACACAATTAATTATGAAATTGTTTTGTTTTTGTTAACCCAATTTCTATCTTGAACTCATCAAGTTGCAAAATGCAAGGATATTAGCCTATCTATAGAGGGAGATTGCAAGAGGTGAGAGTGTCCATTTTTGGAGGAATAGGATGCTAGAAAAAGAGCTATCGAGGGAGTGCCAGAGGAGTGTATGGAGCAGTATGGTTTTGATTAACGACGATTACTAATTACTCACTTATACAAACTATTCTTTTATGATTAAACATTACAAAACACGAGTAAGGGCTTTGCTTGGGGTGAAGTTCGGCTCTGGACAGGACGAGGAGCCTGGATTGATGCCTTCACGAGGGGTGTCAGTTAGGCGCGGATGGCACAAAGGTGTGCTCACGCTCTGGATAGTACTGATGGGGGTTGCCAGCCAAGTGCAGGCACAGGTAGCCATATCAGGAAAGGTACAGGATCAGGTAGATGGATCTCCACTACCTGGTGTCACGGTCTTGATGGAAGGAAAATCAGGAGGGACTGTGACCGATTTTGATGGAAACTTTAAGTTGGAAGCGGAAAAAGGAGATGTACTCATCTTTTCTTTCATTGGTTATTTGAGTCAGAGTGTCACTGTAGGCAGTCAGACGGTGATCGATGTGAGTTTGGAGCAGGATTCCAAACAGCTCGACGAAGTAGTGGTGACTGCACTTGGTATAGAGAGAGAAACCAAGTCTTTGGGCTACTCTGTGAGTCAAGTCGATGGAGAAAATCTCTCAATGGCCAAGGAGGTCAATGTGGTCAATTCCCTTTCGGGAAAAGTCGCAGGTGTAGATGTCAATCTTTCGACCGCCGGACCGACGGGATCATCGAGTGTGACGATTCGAGGAAAGGCTTCTTTGGGAGGATCAAATGAACCGTTGTATGTAATAGACGGTGTACCTATGGACAATCGCTCGCAAAGTGAAGGGGCCGGACAATGGGGAGGATATGATTTGGGCGATGGTGTGTCTAGCTTGAACTCTGACGATATCGAGTCTGTATCCGTACTGAAGGGACCATCTGCAGCAGCACTGTATGGATCGAGAGCTTCCAATGGCGTCATCTTGATCACGACCAAACAGGGAAGAAAAAGAAACGGTATCGGCGTAGAGTTTACCAGCAACGCGACGTTCGAAAAAGTCAGTGCCAAGTTTGATGACTACCAGACTGTATACGGACAAGGTCGGGACGGGCAGATACCAGATGAGGACGATGCGCAAAACACGTCTCAGTCTGCTTGGGGGGCTAAAATGGACCCTAATTTGATGATTCCGATATACAACGGGCAGTTGAAACCATATGGGGTAGTAGAGGACAATATTTTGGATTTTTTTAGGACGGGTTCTACCTTTACCAATACAGTCGCACTGACGGGAGGCAATGAAATCGCTAACATGCGTGTGTCGGTTTCGGACATGAGAAACAACGACATTATCCCTGGATCTGAGATGTCTCGAAACACGTTTTTGATCAACGGGTCGCTCAAATTGGCGGATCGTCTGACCATAACGAGTAAGGTCAACTATATACGCGAATCAGCGACTAATCGCCCAGCATTGTCCGACAACCCAAACAACGTAGGACTATCCCTCATCGGTCTAGCACCTAGCTTTGATCAAAAATGGCTGTCAGAAGATTACAAAGATGATGAGGGCAGGTATGTCGACTGGAATGGCGGCAATATCTACCGGATCAACCCATACTGGTCGACACGCGAGATATCAAATGAGTCTTCGAGAGATCGTATCATTGGATACTTGCAAGTGGATTACAAATTGACCGATTGGTTGAATTTGAATTTGCGTGGAGGTACTGATTTTTATCAGTCTAGATTCACCAATTTCTCACCTGTTAGCACGCCTACATTGGAAACAGGTAGTTTGACTGAGCAGAGTAGGTTTAATCGCGAGGACAACTACCAAGCGATGCTCGAAGTGCACAAGGATTTCAACGGTGGATTTTCTCTGTCATCTTATGTCGGGGGCAATATCATGACGTACAACGTAGAATCCTTCACTCAATCGGGTACTGGAATCATCCTTGAGGATGTTCAGACTATTCAGAATTTCCTGCAGGTCAACAACGGCTATTCGAATATCCGAAAGCAAATCAACTCACTCTTTGGAGCGGTACAGTTAGGGTACAAGGGTACCTATTTTTTGGATGCGACGCTTCGAAACGACTGGTCCTCTGCCTTGGATCCTGATTACAATTCATACCTCTACCCATCCGTCTCGGGGAGTTTTGTGTTTTCTAATTTGCTAGAGGGGAGCAAGTTCCTGTCTTTTGGCAAGTTGAGAGCTTCGTACGCGGAGGTCGGTGGAGATACAGAACCGTATCGTTTGAGTCAAAACTATGGAGTAAAAGACTTTTCGTTGCTAGGCAAACCACTCGGAGAGCTGTCAGGAGTAGAATTGGCTAAGGTGGATTTGAAGCCGACACGGACCTATTCGTACGAAGTAGGGGCAGACATTCGTTTTTTTCAAGATAGATTGAGGTTGGACGCAGCGTACTACTATCAGTTGACAAGGGATCAGATTTTGACACTCAACATCCCCGCAACGAGTGGGTACGACATAGCAGTCATCAATGCGGGAGAGATTCTCAACCAAGGAGTCGAAATCCAAATGGCTGCCACACCGATTCAGGTAGGCGATTTCCAGTGGAATGTGACGGTGAACTTTGCGAAGAATGTCAATTCTATCCCTGTGCTACACCCTGAGTCAGACACGTATTTGCTATCCAATGCAAGGTGGGCCAATGCGGCGATCGTGGCGACCGAAGGAGGCAAGTATGGAGACATCGTAGGCAAGAAATGGTTAAGAGATCCTGACGGAAATATCGTACACAATGCCGCAGGACTACCGGTACTCGATGATGAGGCAGGACAGCAGGTTTTGGGCAACGGTCAGTACGAATTCACTACGGGTATTATCAATGATTTCTCCTACAAAGGATTCACTCTACGTGCTTTGATAGATTACAAGTCCGGGGCTGATGTGTACTCGATGAGTAGTGGTTTGGCATATGCCAATGGTACGTCTAAACATACGCTCGAAGGGAGAGACGAATGGTATGATTCGGAAGAGGCTCGGCTCGCTGCTGGAGTGACAGATATCGCAGCTTGGACGCCTACGGGAGGATATGTCGGCGAGGGTGTCAAAAACACAGGAACTACTGACAACCCTGTATATGAGACCAATGATATTCCTACCAACCCCCAAAATTACTGGGGGAGTTTGTATACTCAATCACCGGAGTTGTTCATCTATGACGCATCCTATGTCAAGTTGAGAGAATTGGTGATTCGCTATGATTTTCCTAAAAAGTGGTTGGGCAATGTCTTGACGGCAGGATCGATCTCTTTCGTAGGTCGAAACCTCTGGCTGATCTACAGCAATGTGCCCAATGTAGACCCTGAATCAGGCTATAACAACAGCAACGGCCAAGGGTTTGAATATGGGTCGATTCCTTCCAGACGAAGCTATGGTGTCAACCTAAGCTTGAAGTTTTAATCACTAAATAAGAAACCAGATGAAGACTTTCATAAAGAACAACATATATATCATCGCGCTGATTATGACGGTAGGTTTTGCTGCCTGTGATGATTTTGAGGAGATGAATCAGAATCCTACCACGTCGACGGACATGGACCCTAACCTCATGCTGCCGACGATACAGATGCAGCTATCTGGGGAGCGCTACGAGACATGGAGAAACAGTTTCATCTATGCCTCAGATTGGATGCAACTATGGACAGGCGAGTACGCGACGGTGGAGATTGGCGGAAAAGGTCAAAAGAACGATACCTACATGAGTGCTCTTTGGGATAGAGAGTATTCGCGCGAAGTACGAAACATCACGGACATGGTGGAGCGAACCAAAGACAGTCCAGAACAAGTCAATATCAACGCGGTCTCACGGATCATGAGGGTGTTGATCTTTCATCGATTGACAGATTTGTATGGAGATTTACCCTATTTCACAGCGGGTAAAGGATATTTCGAGGGGGTGCTTAAGCCGACTTACGATACCCAAGAGGATATTTACAATGATTTTTTTGCGGAGTTGGAGTTGGCTACTACCGCTTTGGACCCTAGTGCAGATCAGGTGACCCAAGACTTTTACTTTGAGGGCAACATTGCACAATGGAAAAAGTTTGGGAATTCGCTGCGATTAAAATTAGCCATGAGACTGGTCAAAGTGAATGCCGCCAAAGCACAGAGCGAGGCTGAGGCTGCCATCGCTGGAGGAGTCATGGAAAGCAATGCCGACATGGCGATCATGTATCACAACAATGCACCATTCAACGGCGGAGGTATGGGGGGCAATGGTACTTCGTACACCTTCATGTCTGCATCGCCTGATGTGAGTAGTTTCAGAATCTGTACGACACTCGCTGAGCAGCTGGAGTCTACAGGTGACCCTCGCATTACTCTCATGGCTGGTAGCTACCTGGACAACAAAGACCGTACGGATGTGAGCCAAGAGGTATACGACGAGATTGGTAGCTATACAGACTTATCAGTATTGCCGAGCAATTTTATCTGGCAAGCGGCGGGCGGTACGATAGAGGTAGATATAGATGGGGCACCCACTGAGGTGACAGGCCCGTTGCAATTGCTACAGCCTGCAAAAGCACTGACAGCTATCGATGCGCCTTTCATCATGATGAGTTATGCTGAGGTCAAACTGTTGATGGCGGAGGCGGCCTTTAGAGGGTGGTCTGCTGGTGGTGATGCTGCGACGCATTATGCGGAAGCACTCGCAGCAGGGGTGATGCAGTACGATGCGTATGGTATCGAACTGCCGGATCAAGGCACGATCGATGCATTCGTAGCGGCCAATCCTTTGGGCGCAGGTACAGAGCTCGAGGATATCAATACGCAGCTTTGGGTCAACTTTGCTTTCAACCCCATGGAGGCGTATAGCAACTGGAGGAGATCAGGCTTCCCTGCACTCGCGTATCCAAACGTCGACCCAGGGATCAACCAGACCAACGGGACGATTCCTCGCAGGATGCAGTATCCGATCAACGAGTACTTGCTCAATGAAGCCAATTTGCTAGAAGCGGTAGATCGCCTCGATGGTGGAGACGATTGGACCTCACGTGTATGGTGGGATGTCCAGTAGTCCGGTGCTTATGTCAACTAAAAAATTGAACCAAATGAAAAATTATAGATTTATAAAGGAAGCATTTCTACTGATGGTCATCGTCTCGATGTTCGTCAGTTGTGCGGAGGAAGTAGAGAACCCGAGCTTTGATTCGGACGAATTGCCGAGGATATTTGGCTGGGAGCAGCTCTACGGTACCAATATCGAAGACTCACTAAAGATCGCCGTGCAGGTATCTCCGAGCGATGGGGTGACCTACAGCTGGACACTCGATGGAGTAGAGGTTTCTACTGAGCCTACTTTTGAGTATCTCTTTGATGATCCCAAAACCTACGAAGTGCATCTAGCTATCGAGCGAAATGGTGTGCCCAATACCCGGACAGCTACTGTCGAAGTGAACCAGCCTTTTGTCCCGAAGGACTATGCCAAAATGATGGTTGGCTTCCTCACGAGTGCTGGGTCGATTTCGGATGTTGATTTCAGTAGCTTGACGCACTTGGTGATCTCATCTGCCGTGGTGGATGAAGTGGCATTTCCTGAGACCATCGTGGATACGACATTCGCAGATGCGATGAATATCCCACAGATCGTGCAGTCTGCGCACAATGCAGGTGTGTATGTCATGCTGGACGTGACGGATGATATGGCAGCCATCACTGGTGGAGGTCTGTATGGAGATGTGACCTTCTTTGACGCGGTAGCAGACGCAGACAAGCGTGCTAAGGTCTTGGAAACGATCATGAAGTTTGCGGTGGACAATCAGCTGGATGGAGTTAATTTCTATCTTAACGATACTTGGGGAGGGCCAGGTAGTTTGGATGCTGCTGCGATTGGTGCATTCTATGCAG
This sequence comes from Reichenbachiella sp. 5M10, assembly GCF_002742335.1. Lineage (NCBI taxonomy): Bacteria > Pseudomonadati > Bacteroidota > Cytophagia > Cytophagales > Reichenbachiellaceae > Reichenbachiella > Reichenbachiella sp. 5M10. Next base: position 116,172 of record NZ_MDGR01000007.1, read on the forward strand.
CGGTACCGGATTATTTGCCCGAAGGGCCAGGGCCTGACGGAGAGTTCTTTTATTCCGTGTCTGTACCGGGCGGTTGGACGACTAGTTTGTTGAGTCCATTGGCGGCAGTAGAGCGCATCGATTGGGTGAATATACAACCTTATCGATATGAAGATTTGTCTCCGACATCACACTCGCCAGGTTGGGCTTTTACCAGTCTAGCGGATACTTGGATAGGTTTGGGGGTTCCCGCAGAGAAGATTGTAGGCGGGTTTCCAGCTTTCGGACTGAAGTACGACATGCCTACAGACGGCACGGTCGTCGGCTGGGGCAACTTGTGGATGTTTGCCACTTACCATACTTACAAAGAGATTTTATCGATGGATGCGGAAGCGTATAGTAAAAACATGCTCAGCGTAGACGATGGTTTATTCTACGATGGACACCCAGCGGTGACCGAAAAGGCCAACGCAGTACTCTCTCAAGGGTATGGAGGGATGATGATGTGGAGCATCGAGAGCGACACCAAAGACCCTGAAACCTCCTTGTTGAAAGCAGCATATTCAGCATTAGGTAATAATTAGCGTTAAGTTTAAAAGTAACTGGCCTCCGATGGAGAAACGGGGGCTAGTTTTTCTTATTGGATGAAAAAAGCAATCCTATTTTTTAGCTTGACAGTGTTTTGTATCACTGCGAGCATAGCCCAGTCTTCACCTTCGCGTGTGGTTGGGTATATACCTACTTGGGTCAATTTTAGTGCCCTACTTCATGAGACAGATTTTTCGTCGTATTCGCACATCATGTTGGCATTCGCCAATCCGGATATAGATGGGAATGTCAGTATCGGAGCATCGGAGGCAGATGTGAAGCGTCTCATCCGCAAGGCACACCAATCAGGGTGCCTAGTCCTCATGTCTATTGGTGGAGGATCTACTACCATCAATGATGCTTGGCACGAAAACATGAAATCTAGCAATCGCCCACGGGTCATCGGCAATTTGATTGCCTTTATGCAAGCGCATGGTTTTGATGGAATCGATGTGGATTTGGAGGGTGATTTGGTACTCAGCAGTGCCTACCCTGCATTCGTTCGGGAGTTAGACGAGCATTTGCCTGAGACCAAACTGTACACTGCCGCCATGGCAACTTGGAGCGCAACCAATTTGCAGTCCGAAACCCTAGATCGCTACGATTTCATCGGGGTGATGTCTTATGATCAGACTGGTCCATGGACACCCAATACACCGGGGCAGCACTCGAGCTATGACAATGCCGTATATGACATTGGTTATTGGAAGAATACAAAAAAGCTATCTGCGGACAAAGTAGTACTTGGTCTGCCGTTTTATGGCTACAACTTTGAAAGTGCCACGCAAATCAGATCGATGGTCTACCGAGATATTGTTGCGCAGTACGAGGGGGCGGAGGCTCTCGATCAAGTGGACAACATCTACTACAACGGTCAGCCAACCATCCGAGCCAAATCAGAACTGGCACTGGAACAAGCAGGCGGAGTGATGATTTGGGAAATCACCCAGGATGTGTCCTATAGCGATGAACGTTCACTTCTTCGGACGATACATGAGGTGATAGAGCCGGTTCATCAGGAGATATTGTCGACGGGTTTAGGCGTAGAGGCAGATAGTATTTACCCCAACCCAACGCATGATTACTTGATATTGCCAGAGCTAGGACGAGACGATACCGTCACAATCGTTACTTTACAAGGAACACAGGTGTGGAGCGGAATGGCAGATGCCGAGCGTCAAATTGATGTACGTTCACTCTCGTCAGGGATATACTTGGTAAGGATAGAGAATAACCAAAGAGTCAAAAGTCTCCGCTTTATCAAAGAGTAGCTTATCTGTCTTGATGAATTTTGAAAACAATGAGAATATTAACTGATCATAGCATGAGAAAGATATGGAATGGAATACTGAGCGTTGTGTTGGGAGGCCTACTGGCCTGTAGCCCGAAACCTCAGGGAGAATACAAGGGAACTGTTCAGATTATCCCTGAGCCTGTATCCCTACAACAGTCAACTGGTCAACTGGTTCTCACAGAGGACCTGAAGTTGTTTGCTCAGGCAGATAACGAAGAGGCGAATCGCGTGGCGCAGCATTTAGCGGAGGATTTGAGGCAAGTTACAGGCTGGGCTGTCCCAGTAGCCCCGATCACAAGTGACCAATCGGTGGGGGATAACCAGATCGTATTTACGTCTGAGGGAGTAGCCAATGATCAACCCGAGGAGGCTTATACACTCAGTGTCACCACAGATGCTGTGGTTGTACGTGCTGTATCTGGCGCAGGCTTGTTTTACGGGATGCAAACGCTGAAGCAGTTGTTGCCTGTAGAAATCTATGGCAAAGCGAAGGCTACTGAGGTGGAGTGGAGTCTGCCGCTGGTGCAGGTTGAGGATTATCCACGATTTAGTTGGAGAGGATTGCATCTGGATGTGGGACGCAACATGAGCTCCGTGGAGTTCATCAAGGAATACATCGACAACATGGCCATGCACAAACTCAATACCTTTCATTGGCACTTGACAGATGATCAAGGATGGCGGATCGAAATCAAAAAATATCCGAAACTGACAGAGATTGGAGGGTTTCGCAAGGAGAGCTTGACCATCACAAGTCGTCATCAGCCCAAAGTCTATGACGGCAAACGATACGGAGGGTTCTATACACAAGAGCAAATCAAAGAGATCGTGGCGTATGCTGCAGACCGGTATATCACGGTGATCCCTGAGATAGAGTTGCCAGGGCATGCTACTGCGGCGATCGCTGCGTATCCAGAGTTGGGTACATCAGGTGAGCGCCCAGAGGTGGAAGTGAACTGGGGCATATTCCCTGATATCTTCAATGTAGAGGACGCCACTTTTTCCTTCCTCGAAGATGTATTGGCAGAAGTCATCGAACTGTTTCCGAGCCAATATATTCATATAGGTGGAGACGAAGCGATGAAGGTTCAGTGGGAGGAGTCGCCACGGATACAAGCCAAGATGAAGGAATTGGGACTAAAAGACGAACATGAATTGCAGAGTTATTTCATTACGCGCATAGAGAAGTTTGTCAATTCCAAAGGGCGTCAGATCATCGGTTGGGACGAAATCCTCGAAGGAGGACTTGCACCCAATGCGGCGGTGATGTCTTGGCGTGGAGAGTCTGGTGGTATCGCTGCAGCGAGGAGTCAACACAGCGTAGTGATGGCACCTTATCAGTTTCTGTACCTCGATTATTATCAAGGAGATCCACGATTCGAACCGACTGTGGTGGGACGTGAGCTGACCATGGCTGATGTATATGCCTACGATCCGCTACCTGACTCACTCACGGAGGAGGAGCAAGGCTACATCCTCGGTGCACAGGCCAATGTCTGGACGGAGTACATGCCTACCGAAGATCAAATCGAGTACATGGTCTACCCTAGGATCAGTGCACTCTCCGAACTGGTGTGGTCACCAGTCAGTACCAAGGATTGGGAGCGTTTCAAAGAGAAATTGCCAAGACAGACAGTGCGCTATGCTGCGCTCGATATCAACTATGCCAAGAGTCTATTTCATGTGACCTATACCGTGTCCGCGGATTCTACCGATGGTTACCAAGTCGAGTTGGACAACCAGATGGACTGGCTAGGGATGTATTACACCACGGACGGTAGTGAACCTACACTAGAGTCTTCACGCTATGAGTCACCGCTCATGGTGGCAGAAGGTACGAGGCTCAAGGCGATATTATATGCTACGGATGAAACCCTATATGGCAAGGTTACAGAGATCGTCGTAGGAGCAGAACAATAAGGTCAACGAATTATTTGTACAGAGAATGAACAACAGTCAATACATAGTAGGAGTGGATGTAGGCGGATCTACCATCAACCTAGGGGTGATTCGCAACGGGGAGATCGTGAAGAAAATCAGCGTACCGACTCCAGCTCAAGAAAGTAAGGATGTGGTGGTCGATGCGATTATAGCAGGGATCGAACAGGTGAGTATGGGTTTTGACATACTCGGTATCGGGATAGGTGTCCCGGGACTAGTTGATGAGAAACGTGGCATTGTTTATCAAGTGACCAACATACCGTCATGGGATGAGGTGCATCTCGTGGATAGCATCAGCGAGCATTTCGGGTTAGAGGTCTGCCTCACCAATGACGCCAACTGCTATGTACTAGGAGAGAAGTTTCATGGCAAAGGAAAGCCCTATGACAGTGTCGTGGGGATTACGCTCGGTACGGGACTGGGAGTGGGACTGGTCATCAACGGTAGTTTGCACGCTGGCCTCATGTCCTGTGCGGGAGAGTTGGCGGTGCTTCCATACCTGGCGCACAACTATGAGCATTACTGTAGCGGACAGTTTTTCCAGAAAGAGCATGGGGAAGAGGGGAAAGTACTCTTTGCTCAGGCGGCGGCTGGTGACGAGCGTGCTTTGCGTATCATGGCAGAACTGGGGACGCATATAGGGCAGTTGGTCAAGTTGACCTTACACATACTGTCCCCAGAGGCTATTTTTTTTGGCGGTTCGATCAAGGACTGTTTCCCTTATTTTGAAGCTTCGATGCGAGAGGTGCTCAAGACCTTCCCTTATCAACGGGTATTGGATTTGTTGGTGATTGACTACTCAGGAGAGGCGGACATGGCTCTGCTAGGGGCCAGTGCCATCTTCGAAATGCGTAATCAGGAAATAGTAGAGTCAGGATTGTTAGAATCAAGACCCTAGACCAAGTGTCTCTAAAGGATCTCAAACTTTGGACAAGTTAATCTTAGAATATTTTCAAAGCCACTATAGTATTTTAACTATAGTGGCTTTGTGTTTCTGACCAATATTAGGTTCAGTCGGTATTTCTGGAGATACAAATCAACAACGGGTTTCGATCAATGAATCGTTGGATAACGAAGTGATCTACTATTTTCCCCTCCATAGGAGATTCTCCTAAATTTCATTTTTCTTCTTCAAATTGTATCAAGGGTGTAACCTTTTTGACAAAAGGAAAGTAAAACCGAATGAACATTCAATCTATATTTGCGGTATGGTAGAGAAGAAGCAAGCGATATTCGATAGTGCCCTAGAATTGATCAACGAATGTGGGTTTCATGGGACGTCTATGAGTCAACTGGCTAAGCATGCAGGTGTGGCGGCAGGGACGATATATCATTATTTTGAGAGCAAAGAAGCAATGATTTGTGCTTTGCATACGGATATCGTGGACAAGCTGTTGGAGAGCTTAACGACAAGTGACGACAAAAACCTTTCTTTCAAAGAGCGTTTTGGGAAAAGGTGGAAATGTATCTACCAGTTCCATATAGATCGTCCTCATGTCCTACGGTTTTACGAGCAGTTTGTCAATTCGCCATTCTATTTCAACTATCCCAAAAGGAAAGAGATTCAATTGTATTTTTCGGCATTTTTTCAAGAAGGAATCAGCCAAGGAATAATCATCGATAAAAACCCAGAATTGATTTCAGGGTTGTTTTTCGGGAGTGTGATTTCCGCCTTGAAAATGAAGTTTTACCGAAAGGTGGATATCGATGGGTCAGATTTGAATGACATCATTGACATGCAATGGAAGGGCATGATCATTTAAATGACTAAACTATTTTACTAGGAATGAATTGTGTCTGGGAGATAATCAGGCATAGGAAAACTATTGTCAAAACATAATTAACAACAAAGAGAGTAGAAATCATATGAAACAAAAACTCAGTTTCTTAATCATACTATGCCTGGTCACGACGCTTCACGTGTCGGCGCAGCAGAGTTATTCACTCGAGGAGTGTATTACTTTTGCGCTGGAGCACCGACCAGACATGGAGCAAACGATGATCGATGAGCAGATCGGTCACCATGAGATCAACGCCAGTTTGTCGGCTTGGTTGCCACAGATCACGGGGAGCTACAGCTTGGTCAACAACACCCAGTTGCAGAGTACTGTGTTTGCTGGCAATGTCGTGCAGATCGGTCAGAAGTACAATTCCAACTTGTCTCTGCGCGCTGACCAGACGCTCTATAGCAACGAGGTGCTCTTGGCGAGCAAAGCTGCGAATCATAGCCGTCGACAGCTCGAACAAAACATCGTATCGAGCAAGATCAGTACGGTTGTGGATGTGAGCAAGGCGTTTTACGACATCTTGTTGACACGCGAGCAGCTCAATATCCTGCAGGGCAACATCGTGCGTCAGCAGAAGCAGTACAACGATTCGCGTGCACAGTACGACAATGGTATGGTGGACAAGACCGATTACCAGCGGGCAAGCATCACTTTGGCCAATTCGAGAAGTGCCAAGAAGAGAACCGAAGAGTCGCTGAAAGCAAAATTTGCTTATCTGAGACAGTTGATGGGCTTGCCGATGGAGGAGCAGTTCAATCTGGAGTACGACACAAAGCAGATCTTGGAGAGTGATATTCTGTTGGATACCACGCAGAATCTAGCGATCGAGAGTCGCATCGAGTACCGACAGTTACAGACGGACATGGAGTTGCTCAAGCTCAACACGTCATACTATAAGATGGGCTTGATCCCGACGATTTCGGCGTATGCCAATTATAGCCCGCAGTACTTTCACGATGATTTCACGAGTCTGTACAACAACAACTACACCACGTCGAGCATAGGGTTGACGGCTAGCATTCCGATTTTCACGGGCAACAAGCGAAACCAGCAAATCAAGATCGCCAAGCTCCAAGAAGAGCGACTCGACGTGACACTGGAAGATGCCAAGCGTGTGATCAGCACCGAGTATCAGACGGCACTCGCAGGATACAAGAGCGACTACTACGACATGGAAACACTCCGTAGCAATGCCGATCTCGCAGCGGATGTCTACAAAACCATCAAACTACAATACGACGAAGGCATCAAAACCTACTTGGAGGTAATCGTAGCGGAGACCGAATTGCAGACAGCCCAACTCAACTATCTCAATGCGGTATTTCAGTTGCTATCTAGCAAACTGGACTTCCAAAAATCCATCGGAACCATCGAAATCAATTGACAACAATGATCTTTCAAAAAACCATGAACATACATCGAAATTTATATCTCAACGCCATCCTGATAGTCCTAGCCGCAGTAGCCGTGACCGCATGTACGGGGGGGAATGGTGCGCCTCGAATGGCAGGAGCAGCGACTGTGACGGCCATGGACGTATTGTCCAAAGAAGTGGAAAGTTTGGATAGCTATCCAGCTACTGTCGTACCGGTCAACGAAGTGGAACTTCGTCCTCAACTGTCTGGATACATTACCGAAATCTTCGTCAAAGATGGCGAAACAGTCAAAAAGGGGCAGAAACTCTATGAAATAGACCGAACCAAATATATCGCGTCCTATCATCAAGCCAAAGCAAATGTGTCTACGGCAGAAGCCAATTTGGCAAAAATAGAGCAGGACGTGAAGCGCTACGAAGCACTGCGCGAGCAGGACGCCATCGCTGCGCAAAAAGTAGATTACGCCAAAGCAGACCTCCAAACAGCCAAAGCGCAAGTCGATGCGGCCAAAGCGCAATTGTCTTCTTCGACCAATGACTTGCAGTACTCTACGATCAAAGCACCATTCGCTGGGACCATCGGGATACATCAAGTTCGCGTCGGTGCGCAAGTATCGCCCGGTCAGCCATTGCTCAATACGCTCTCGTCTGACGATCCTGTGGCGGTAGATTTCGTGATCAACGAAAAGGAAATTCCACGATTCAACAGGCTGAAACGTGAGGAGCAGCCTGATTCGTTGTTTACCATGGCGTTGAGTGACGGCAGCAAGTACCCCTATTCGGGAAAGGTGATAGCCATCGATCGTGCAGTAGGCCGTCAGACGGGTACACTGACGATCCGTTTGAGTTTTCCTAATCCAGAGAAGGACCTGATCCCAGGGATGACTGTGGATGTCAAGGTGCTCAATCAAGACCATGGAAAGCAAATTGCGATCCCTTACAAAGCAGTTGTCGAGCAGATGGGCGAGTACTTCGTCTATGTCGTCCAAGACGGCAAAGCACATCAAGTCCGTATCCAACTCGGTAGCATTGTCGGTGGAGATATCGTCGTACGTGACGGGCTCAAGGGAGGCGAAAAACTCATCGTCAATGGCATCCAGAAACTACGCGAAGGATCAGCAGTAGAGGTCGCGAGCAACAATTAATCAATTCGGTTCAAAACATAACATAGAAGAATGATATCTGATGTATTTATAAAACGCCCGGTCACCTCGATCGTCATCTCGCTCTTGCTGCTGCTGACGGGGACCTTGGCGATCATGAACCTGCCTGTGACCCAGTATCCGGAGATTACGCCCCCAGTGGTGTCGATTTCGGGTAATTATACAGGGGCAGATGCCCAGACCGTAGAGCAGACGGTCGCGACTCCTGTGGAGACACAGGTCAACGGTACCCCGGGTATGGCCTACGTGTCATCCAACAGTACGAGTACGGGACAGATGCAAATGAACGTCACCTTTGAGGTGGGGACCGATGTGGATATTGCCACATTGGATGTGCAAAACAGAGTGAGCATCGCCGAACCGACACTCCCAGAGGCGGTCAAGCGTCTCGGTATCGTCGTACGCAAGCGTAATCCGAGCATCATGATGGTGGTAGGGATCTACTCTCCAAACGGGACACACGACGTAGGCTACCTCGACAACTATACCAACATCTTCGTGCGAGACGCTTTGTTGCGTGTGCCAGGTGTGGGGGATATTACTTCTCTAGGGCAGGATTTCTCGATGAGACTTTGGCTCAAGCCAGACAAGATGGCTCAGTATGGGATCCGTACACAAGAAGTCAGTGCAGCGATACAGGAGCAAAATCTCCAAGTCGCGGCGGGGAAAGTAGGCGCTATGCCGCAGGTAGATGATCAGGCTTTCGAGTATCCGATCACTGTCAACGGCCGACTGTCGTCAAAAGAAGAATTTGAAGATATCATCGTTCGTACCAACCCTGAAGATGGCTCTTTGGTCTATCTCAAAGATATCGCGCGCATCGAGTTTGGTCGATTCGACTATGGCCGTGCGTCTGTGGTCAATGGAGACCCTACGGCGCTGCTTTTGATCTATCAAGCGCCGGGTAGCAATGCCCTCACGACGGCCGATGGGGTCAACGAAGCATTGGAAGAGTTGAAGAAAGCATTTCCTAATGATGTGGATTATGTGGTCTCTTTTGAGTCGGTCTCTGTGGTAGAGGTGTCGATCGAGGAAGTGTTGCATACGCTGTTTGAAGCCTTGCTGCTCGTGACGATCGTGGTGTTCCTGTTCTTGCAGAGCTGGAGAGCGACTTTGGTACCGATTTTGGCAATTCCGGTTTCGATTGTGGGTACGTTCATCTTTTTTATTCCCTTGGGCTTCACCATCAATACACTGACGCTGTTTGGTTTCGTCCTTGCGATTGGTATCGTAGTGGATGACGCGATTGTGGTGGTAGAGGCAGTACAGCACTACATCGATCACTTCAAGCTTTCGCCCAAAGAAGCCACACGCCGAGCAATGAAAGACATCACAGCGCCAGTTATTGCGATTGCTTTGATCTTGGCGGCTGTATTTATTCCCGTGGGGTTCATCCCAGGTATCGTAGGACGATTGTACCAGCAGTTTGCGATTACGATTGCGATTTCGGTATTGATTTCGGCTTTTGTCGCTCTGACACTGACACCAGCGCTTTGTTCGCTGATGCTGCGTCCGATGAATTTGTCCAAGAAATCTACGGGTATCAATGGGCTGTTCTTCAAGTTCAATACTTGGTTTGAGCGGACTACTGAGTCTTATGGCAATGGTGTCCGGAAGGCCATCAAAGCCACGCCGATGGTATTGATCGCGCTAGTATGTATCTATGTAGGCACGGTGGGGATGTTCAACATCAAACCGACTGGATTTATCCCAACGGAAGATGAAGGGCGTATTTTCATCGCGATGGAACTGCCCGAAGGGTCGTCTACGGCACGTACACTGGAAGTGATGGACAAAGTAGGTGCGACACTCGGCGAGCACCCCGCGATCAAAAACTACACGGGTATCGCTGGACTGAATGCCATCAACTTCTCGTTCAAATCCAACTCAGCGACCTACTTCATCCAGATGCATCCTTGGGAGGAAAGAAAAGATCCATCCATGCAGTTGCAGGGAGTGATCGGTCAGCTCAATGCCGCATTTGCGAGTGTACACGAAGCGACCATTCGCGTGGTGTCTCCACCTGCGATTCCAGGTTTGGGTAACACAGGGGGATTCAGTTTCATGCTGGAGCAGCGTGCTGGCGGAGAGGTCAAGGAGCTCGAAGGAGTCTTGGGGCAATTTCTCATGGCAGCCAATCAGCGACCAGAGATCGCGATGGCCTATAGCTTCTTTACCGCACGAGCACCGGGCTACCAAGTGGATGTAGACCGAGAGAAAGCCAAGAAATTGGGCGTGTCCGTATCGGATGTTTTTGCAACCATGTCGTCGTTTATGGGGAGCCAGTACATCAATGACTTCACGCGCTACGGTCGAAACTTCCGCGTCGTGGCTCAGGCCGATACGAGCTATCGCATGGACATCAAAAATCTAGAAAAGTATTACGTCCAAAACCGCAACGGCGAATCAGTACCGCTGAGTGCATTGGTCAACTATCACGTCAAGGAAAGTGCACCGGTGATCTCTCACTACAACCTCTTCCGATCGGCAGAAGTCAATGGGGCTGCAGCACCGGGCTACAGTAGTGGTCAAGCGATGGAGGCACTCAAAGAGGTGGCGGATGAAGTGCTGCCAGCAGGCTATGGTTATGATTTCTCAGGGCTGAGCCGTGAGGAGCTGTCGTCAGGCAATGCCACGGTAGCGATTTTTGGATTGTCGATCGTGATTGTGTTGTTGCTGCTCGCTGCACTGTATGAGAGTTGGTCTGTACCGTTTTCGATCTTGCTGACAGTGCCTTTGGGTGCTTTTGGAGCGATCGTGGCGTTGATGTTCTTGCCACACCTGAGCAACAACGTCTATGCGCAGATTGGTTTGATCACCCTGATAGGTCTGGCTGCTAAGAATGCCATCTTGATCGTGGAGTTTGCCAAAGAACGGGTAGACCGTGGGATGGAAATCGTCGCAGCTACACTGGAGGCGGTCAAATTGAGATTGAGGCCGATTGTGATGACGTCTTTGGCATTTATATTGGGAGTCGTACCGTTGGCGCTGGCTTCTGGTGCGGGAGCCGTCGCGCGTCAGACGATCGGGTGGACCGTGATCGGCGGGATGCTCGCTGCGACCTTCCTAGCGATCTTCATCGTGCCAGTACTCTATATCGTGATTACGAAATTGGCCTACGGCAAAAAGGGGTTGGAAGAACTCCAAGCCAAAGCAGGGTTTGACGAAGAATAATTTGAATTTTTGTATTGATTATTGATTGAGGGCTGCTCGCAAGAGTAGCCCTTTTTTTGTGCATAGAATCAGGTGTTTGGTCATCTGCTAAGGTATCTGCATTCTGTAGTACAACTAGGTTATAGCTCTTTCTCCTTGGACAAATGGCGTCATATTTAGGTGTCCTGAAACGAGGGTGAAGAGTGTTTCAATATGAATGAAACCTTAGTAGTTACACCGCTGCTGCTTTACCCAATTTGCGTAGGTGTAGCAGATGAGAACTGATGGCTTTCATCATGGTGTTGTATTCGTTGTAGGTGACGTTGAATTCCGCGCAGGTCTCCTTGACCAAACGACTGATCGTAGGGTAGTGGATGTGACTGATTCGAGGGAAAAGGTGGTGTTCGATTTGGAAATTGAGCCCTCCGAGGAGCCAGTGGAGGATTTTGCTTGACGTAGCAAAATTAGCAGTGCTATTGACCTGGTGGATCGCCCATTCTGTGGGACTACCGCCTTTGGTATCACTTGCGTGAAAAGCCGTGTCTTCTACGACATGTGCCAATTGAAAGACGATGCTGATGATCAGCCCACAGGTCATCGTGATGATGAGGAAACCTACCAACCATGGGAGCCATCCTACTAGGTAGATTGGCAGGGCCATGTAGACTCCCATATAGGCGATTTTTGTAAACCAAAAGATAAAATGCTCTTTGGGAGTCAACGCCTCTTTTTTTGAGATCGGCGTGATTTTTTGTGTAAAATATTTTTCGAAATCTTCGTAAAAGATCCACGCCAGATACGAGACACCGTAGAGTATGACCCAGTAGATGTGCTGGTAGCGGTGATAGCGGCGGAGTGGTTGTCCAGCGTGTAGTCGCATGAATGGTTTTACATCTATGTCCGAATCGATTCCCTCGATGTTGGTATAGGTGTGGTGATTGATGTTGTGTTTGACGCTCCAGTAGTGTGCATTGCCGCCGAGGATGTTGAGACAATAGGCGGAGATGCGATTGACCCAGGAGTGCCTCGAAAAGCACTGATGACTGCCCTCGTGCATGACATTGAACCCGATGAGTCCAAGGTTGATGCCAAGTAGTATACATAGCACGATCGAGATCGGAATAGCCGGTGTGAAAAACACCAATGTGACATAAAAACCAATGGCCGAAGCGACTAAAATAAGTCCTTTGACGTAGACCGGTTCTGCTCCAGAAGGGTGCAGATTTTGGTTAGCAAAGTAGTCGTCTACTTTGTTTCGCAACGTTTTGAAAAAGGAGTTGCTACTCGAATCGAATGTGTACTTCTGGCTCAAGAGTATAATGTTTGGTGACAGTATTTGAGTTTCGGTCGTTCAATATGGGGCAATAGCCTCTATGTCGAATGTAGGCTGTACTTGAAGGATGTCTGCAATATCCATATTCCACGCCTCTCACCCCTCGATTCTTGCGATTATTTGTTCAATTGGTCTCAATATGGTCAAACAATTGGTCCAGTCAGTCGGAAATGAGGAGGACTAGCCTTCGTTCATTTTGGCTGGATTTGCGGAAAAATGACCGAGTCAGTTCCAATCTCAGTCCGTTTTTGGTTATCATTACCTCCTTGAACAAATGACTTGAAACTTATCAAATTCCAACCTTTCAACATGCAACATCATCGCTTGATTACCAGAGCCGTATTGGCTGTATTGACCTGTTTAGTATTTGCTTGCTCAAGCAAAAAATCAGAAGCTCCAGACACAGAAGAAATCCAATATTCGAATGAAATCGTGGCGATTATCAGTCACATCACAAGTGGGACAATCACACCTGCTGATCGGATTGAGGTGCAGTTTTTGGAATCCGTCGTGTCGGAGGAGGAGCTGAACCTGCCCGTTGACAATCCTTTTTCTTTCTCCCCTTCGATCTCAGGAGAGGCGAGTTGGGTCCGAACGGACTTGCTGGTTTTTATACCTTCCAAACCGTTGGGCTCGAGAGTCAACTACTCAGGTACGCTCAACCTATCCACTTTGGGTGCGGACTTTGACGTCAAGGAAGTAGAGATCAAGTTTTATGTGCTGGGCCAGGAGATCACTTCATTCGAAGGAGAGCTGGAAGTGCAGAATCCATCTAATCCGAAGGAGCTCGTCTACCGAGGTAAGATCAGCTTTTCGCAAAGTACGACTCTCGAGAATGTGACCAAGGCAGCATCATTGACCGGCTCAACTTTGAACTGGAACCAAGAGAATGACCGTTCGTTCAGCTTTAGCAGTGGGACGCTCACCAGACAGGCCGAAATCAAAAACTATCGATTCGTCGTGGATCACAAGGAGCTAAATCTCTCCGAATCTATGGAACAAAATATAGAGGTGGTACCACTCCAAAAGCTTATCCTTTCGGAAATCGTCAAGGACGAAGAAGGACGATCACCTAAGATGATGCTGAAGTTTTCGGATCAGCTTGATGCGAAACAAAACCTCGAAGGATTTGTGAGTGTCACACCGGAGGTACAGGTCAAGCAGCAGCAGATGGGCAAGTACATCCTGTTGGACGGTGATTTCAAATTTGGTACTGAGTATACTGTGAATGTCAAGGCTGGGGTGAAGAGCAAATGGGGTACAGCAACAGAGCAAACCATCAGCAAAGTGGTGAAATTTGCAGATATCCAGCCACAGGTAGAGTTTGCAAGCGATGGGATCTTCTTGCCCACCAGTAACAACAAGCGTTTGCAGTTTTTGACCACCAACCTCAAGCGTGTCCATGTGGAAGTCAAAAAGGTGTTTGATGGCAACATCGAGAATTTTTTTCAGAACGAATCACTCAAGAGTAGCAAAGACCGAAATACCGAATTTGGACAGTCCTATGTGTCTACGGTCGGAGCGATTGTTTACAACCAGACCTTCGAGATTGGAGATCAGAAAAACGAATGGCTCATTCACAACCTGGCCTTGGACAATGTCCTCGCAGAGTTTTCCAATGGCTTGTATTTGATACGAATCAATTTTAACCCCCATGATATCCTCGTGCCTATCGGGGAGGATGAGTTGAGCTACATTCAGCAATCTGGCCAGATCTACAAACCTGTGACGATCAGTGATCTAGGTGTGTTGGCCAAACAGCATGGAGACGAACGTATGGATGTCTATGTGACGGATCTCAAAACTGGCCAGCCCATGCCAGGCGCCAAAGTCACAGTGTCACGCTACGACAGAGATAGCCAGGGCACGACCAATGATCAAGGTCAGGTATCGCTCAAAGGTTACAGAAATAGCCTCGTCAAAGCAGAGAAAAATGGACAGATTAGTATCATTCAACCTTATGAAATGCGATGGAATCAATCAGGGTTTGATATCGGAGGAGTGAGCTCCTACGATCTCCAAACCCGTGGGTTCATCTATACGGAGCGGGGAGTTTACCGTCCAGGAGACTCGGTCAATCTCTCGTGCATCGTACGCTACGCCAATGCTTCGGCCAACAATGCTCCAGCGACTTTCAAGTTGTTCAACCCAGAAGGGACATTGGTCGTCGAACAAACCCAAACGAGTGCACGTGACGGGTTCTATAATTTCAATTTTGGGACGGATCAAAATGACCCTACTGGCAACTGGAATGCCCAAGTCATGGTGGGCAACAAACGCTTCTATCATACGCTCAAAGTGGAGACAGTGGTTGCCAACCGGCTCAAGGTCAAGGTCACACCAGCGCTGAAAACATTGTTGCCCGAAAACAAGATACTCAATTTTGATGTGGAGAGTAAGTATCTCTTTGGTGCCTCGGCGTCTGGGTTGAGCTATGAGACGGAGGTAGAGATCTTTGACCAGCCTAGAGCCTTTCCTAAGTACAAGGACTACAATTTCTTCAACCAGTATGTGGAGTTTCATGACATCAAAACAAAAATCAAAACAGGGCGACTCAATGAAGACGGGACTGCTGCTGTCGTGTGGAATGTACCTAACCTCAAGCAGGCTCCTTCGCCTCTCAAGGTAAAAATCAATGCGACGGTACAGGAAGAGGGAGGACGCCCCAACGACGCATGGGCGTTTTTGGACTTGCATCCGTTCACGCACTATGTAGGAATCAAAGACGATCAGAGGTACGTCAAACTCAACAGCAAGACAGATGTGCCCGTCATCCTCGTCGATCATGAGGGCAATGCTGTATCGGGCAAAGAACTGACTTACCGCATCTACCGCAACGACTCCTATTGGTGGTATCAATACAACAGCTTCCAGAATTTTAAGCTGCGCTTCAAGACAGACCAGCACTCCTATCTCGTAGAGGAAGGAACAGTGATATCAGGCAAACCATTCACGACGGTTCCTTTCAGACCTAGTCAAAAGGGACAGTACCTCATCGAGGTACAAGATGCTATGAGTCAGGGGCACACCTCGAGTATA
Source organism: Reichenbachiella sp. 5M10 (assembly GCF_002742335.1). Taxonomy (NCBI): domain Bacteria; kingdom Pseudomonadati; phylum Bacteroidota; class Cytophagia; order Cytophagales; family Reichenbachiellaceae; genus Reichenbachiella; species Reichenbachiella sp. 5M10. The sequence continues at coordinate 131,824 of NZ_MDGR01000007.1, forward strand.
TTTGTGAGTGCCTACCCGTATGGCGGTATCCCCAACGGTGATCAGAATGCCGGTACGCTCTCATTGAGAAGCGAAAAAGATAGCTACGAAGTAGGTGATGACGCCATGATTACTTTCCCATCACCAAAGCAGGGTAATGTTCTGCTCACGGTAGAAAGAGGAGATGAAATCATCCTCAGCAAATGGGTCAAGCCAGCGGAGGACCAAGAGGATATGCAGGTCAAGTTGAAAATCTCGAAATCAATGGTTCCTAATGTTTATGTGACGGTCACCACATTGCAGAGCCATGCCCAAACGGTCAACGATCGCCCGATCCGTATGTTTGGTATCCTGCCGATCACAGTGGTCAATCCAAGCAGCAAACGTGAACTCGTCATCAAGATGGCTGATGAACTCAAGCCCAAAGAAAAATTTGACATTGAAATCTCTACCCTAGACGGAAAACCCACACAATTTACGGTGGCTGTGGTGGACGAAGGTTTGTTGGATTTGACCAATTTTCAGACGCCGAATCCTTGGAAAGAGTTCTACAAGAAAGTCAGGTTGGAAGTCGAGACCTACGACATGTTTGGTCATGTGATTGGAGCAAACGAGAGCGATGTATTCAAAACGTTCTCGATCGGGGGAGATATGGACTACCGCGAGTCTCAGATTGATCCTTTCAAGAAGAAAAAGCGTTTCAAGCCTGTTTGTATGTTTGAAGGCCCACGATTGACAGATAGCCAAGGCAAGGCAAAGGTAAGTTTCGAAATGCCTAATTACGTCGGGTCAGTGCGTGTGATGGTCATCGCGGCACAGGGGGATAGCTATGCCTCCGAAGACAAAACAGTAGCCGTGAAAAGTGACTTGATCATTCAGCCGACGATCCCAAGAGCGCTGAAGCCTGGAGATGTTTTTGAAGTGCCTGTCAATGTCTTTGCGACGAGAGACAAGATCGGAGCGATCGATCTGAGCATCGAGACCGAAGGGCCTCTCGAAGTGATCGGTCAGGCTAAGTATACACACACATTTGACGAGGAAGATGATCAGATGTTTCATTTTCAAGTTAAGGTTAAATCGGCCATTGGTCAATCCAAAATTACCCTGAGAGGGAAAGGAAAAGGAGTGTCGAGTAGTTTTGAGGCAGATGTACCTGTGTCGCCAAGCGCCGCACGTGTATATGCCAAAGAAGAGAAAATCATCAAGCCAGGTGAGACGATAGCTTTCAAAATCCCGAAAGTAGGGATTGACGGAACCAACAACGCCCGTTTGAACCTGTCGGTGTTTCCAAATATGGACTTTTTGCACCGTCTGGATTATCTGATTCGTTACCCCTATGGTTGTATCGAGCAGACTACTTCGTCGGTGTTTCCGCAGTTGGCACTCAAGAGCTTCTTTGCCGATGATCCTGACCGACAAAAGGAGATTGATACCAACATCAATGCGGGGATCGATCGCTTGCGTACCTTCCAGTTGAGCAACGGAGGATTTAGCTATTGGCCAGGAGGAGACCAAGCTTCGTCATGGGGGAGCAACTATGCGGCGCAGTTTCTGGTCGAAGCGCGCCAGCAGGGATATGTGGTACCCGATGGGATGTACGATGGAGTGATTCGCTACCTTGAGCGTGAGACACGATCTAGCAATAGCAACAAGAAGTATCTGATGACGCGTGTCAATCGATGCTTGGTGCTGGCCATGGCAGACAAAGCCCCGATACAGGAGATGAACTTGCTCAAGCAAAACAGCTACAAAGACATGAATCCAACACAGAAGTGGCAGCTCGTGACGGCTTACAAACTGGCGGGAGCCTATGACAAAGTAGAAGACCTGATTGGTATGATTTCTATGGATGTGGCCGAGTACAACGAGTTTGCTCACACCTACGGTTCACGCTACCGTGATTTGGGCTTGATCCTGCGTTGTTTGGTGATCTTGGATCGCAAAGAGGATGCGGCACTTCTTGCCAAGAAGATTGCGGAGGTATTGTCGAGTCGCAATTGGTACTCGACACAGACCGTAGGTCAAATGCTCCTCGGTGTGGCCAACTATTTTGAATTGGCAGGGGTGCAGGTAGCGGATGATCTGATTTTGCAGGGTTCTGTGCTGCTACCCAATGGCACGAGACAAGAGCTCACCGGGGTAGATCAATTCAACTTGTACATCAACGAAGGTTATGGAGAGGAACTCAAACTGACGTTAGGTTCAGAGATGGAAGTTTCACAAATGTACGCGAGCCTATCTGCCAATGGTGTACCGCTCACGGATCAATCGACAGAGGAAAACAAGAACCTCTCACTCAAGGTGGACTGGTACGACGAGGATGGGTACGAGATTGATGTCGCCAAGGTCAAACAGGGCGAGACCTTCTATGCGCGCTACCGTGTGGGCAACAAGAGCGTCGTGCCGCTGGTCGAGGAAGTGGCGCTGGTACAGTTGCTGCCTTCTGGCTGGGAGATCGAAAACATGAGACTGTCTGGTGAAGTGTATCCCGAGTGGATGGCAGACTGGAACGTGGATCGTGAAGAGTACCTTGACATCAGAGACGACAGAATCATGTGGTTTTTTGATATTGAACAAGGACAACCATTGGATTTTGTGGTGAAGATCAATGCCATAACGAAGGGGAAATACCAGCTGCCAGGAGCAAGGTGTGAGGCCATGTACAACAACGACTTCATGGCGACTCAAGCGGGACTCTCTGTTACTGTGGTGGATGCCGAATGAGGGCGTGGAGTAGCTTCGGGCTTCGGTGGAGAGTGATTGGGGTGTCGTGTGTGGCTGTGGTGTTGATCTATGGATTGTACTTGGCGATCCCCCTGCCCGGGGAAAAACTAGCGCGTGACTATAGCCAAGTCATTCTTGCCCGTGACGGGAGTTTCTTGCGGGTGTATCTCAACAGCCAAGAGCAGTGGTGTTTGCCGCCGCAGCTGCAAACAGAAATCCCAGACAAGTTGAAAACGGCTGTGCTGACGTACGAAGATCAATACTTCGACCGTCACTGGGGTGTCAACCCTGTGGCGGTCGTGCGAGCGGCCTATCTCAACGTCAAGCATCAGCGCGTCGTGAGTGGGGGGAGTACGCTGACCATGCAGCTGGCCCGTATGATTCTGGCTCAGCCAAGGACTCTGTACAACAAATTTCGGGAAGTGTTCCTTGCAATGAAAATCGAGGCACACTACTCCAAGCGTGAAATACTCCAAGAGTATTTGTCTCATGCGCCGTATGGCAGCAATGTTCGTGGTTACCTAGCTGCATCTTACCGCTTCTTTGGCAAAGAACCCAAACAGCTGACTTGGGGTGAAGCAGCGACCTTGGCGGTCTTGCCCAATGCCCCAGGCATGATTTTCCCCTCCAAAAATAGCGACAAACTGGAGCGTAAGCGCAACCAGTTGTTGAAAAGAATGTACGAACTGGAGATCATCGATGAGGAGACTTATGAGTTGACGTTGCTGGAGCGAACACCCGATGAGATGCTTCCTTTTCCGTTGGCGGCCCCCCACCTGACCGATCGAATCCATGCTACTCATCACAGGGATATCGTGGAGACGACCATTGATACGGAGATACAGTACGAGACCAATTTTTTTGTACAGCAGCATGCCGCCAAAATGAAGGAGATGGGGATCCGCAATGCTTGTGCGCTGGTCGTTGACAATCGTACAGGGCACGTGGTGAGCTATGTCGGCTCGCAGGATTATCACAATCTCGACCAGGACGAACAGGGGAGGGTCGATGGCGTGGTGGCTACCCGTTCTTCAGGTTCGATACTCAAGCCATTTTTGTATGCTGCGGCCATCGATGAGGGGATTGTACTCCCCCAAACGCTAATCAAGGACGTGCCGACTTATTTTGAGAGCTTCTCTCCGAGCAATGCTTCAGAGACCTTTCAGGGGGTTGTACCGGCATCTACGGCGTTGATTCACTCGCTCAATGTCCCAGCAGTGCGTTTGCTCAATGCCTATGGAGTACAGAAGTTTTACAACATGCTAGAAGCGGCGGGTGTACAGTCTCTGTTTCGTCATGCGGATGACTATGGGTTGCCCTTGATACTAGGGGGAGCGGAGGTGAGTCCTTGGGACATGGCGCAGCTTTACCGGGGTTTGGCGCAGGGAGGGAGGTTTGCTCGGATTACGTACGACCCCAGCGAGGTACTCGAACCAGAGCAAGAGTTGGTCAGTGAAGCGGCTACCTTTCTGGTACTGGACGAACTCAAAGAGTTGATTCGCCCTGGGTTGGAGTTTTATTGGAAGAAGTATGGTGATCAACGACCGCTGGCGTGGAAGACAGGTACTAGCTATGGTCACAAAGACGCTTGGGCCGTGGGGACGTCACCTTGGTGGACGGTTGTCGTGTGGGTAGGCAATTTTGATGGCGAGTCCAACAAGAACCTGTCGGGAATGGCGAGTGCAGGACCTCTGTTGTTCAACATAGCCAACATATTGCCAGAGGACTCCAAGGAGTTGTGGTTTGAAGAGAAAGCGGAGGATTTTGTGATGGTTCGGATCTGTGAGGAGACGGGTTTTTATGTGAGTTCGGCCTGCCCAAATACTATGGAAGTGAAGGCGCCTGTCCACATGAGGCCAATGAAAGTGTGTCCATATCATCAGCGGTTCTTCATCGATCCATCGACGGGGTATGCCGTATGTTCGCGTTGTTGGGATGGACACCAAGCAGCAGCAGGCGTATTGAAGTTTACACCAGATATCAACTATTATCTTCGTAAAAATGGAGTCATCGTGACGGAAGAGCCCATTCATAACCCCGCATGCCGCCAGTTGCAGGAGCATGGTATCTTACAGATTACCTATCCTGTAGATCGAGCCAATATTTTTTTGCCCAAGGATTTTGACGGTAGCCACCAACCCCTAATCGGCAGAGTAGCGACACAGTTTCCCGATCGGGAGATGTTTTGGTATGTGGACGACTCCTTCGTCAGCAGCTCGGTGAGCAATCCATCCATGCCGCTATATCTGCGCGAAGGGCCTCACGTGCTCACAGTGGTAGATGCAGAAGGCAATCGAGATCAAGTGCGATTTTCGGTGAGTAGGAATTGACTTGAAGGTAAATCATAGATAATTCTCCCGATCGTTTCGATATGTCAGAGGACATGATTAGTATTGATAAATTTTGAAAAAAGTATACAACCGATGAAAACAAAAATCACATCCTTATTGGCACTAGTTGCCCTATTGTACAGCTGTACTCCCAAAGAAACGCAAAGCACGGAAACCCCAGAGGAGGTCGCCGAGAGCATCGCCGAAGCAACCGAAGAGGTGACAACAGGAGCAGTATGTGTTTGGGATCAAGTCTCTGTCCGACAAAACCCAGGCCCCAAAGAAAAATACCTGACAGCGCTGAGTGTGGGAGAGTCTCTGATGTATCTAGGGGTGGATTCCCTTTCGGGAAAAAGAACCTATGCCAAAGTACAACTCAACGATGAAACCGTAGGGTGGACGCTCAAGGATTTTTTGGTAATGGAAGCCAAACCTGCTGTGGTCGTGCGGGATGCGAGTATCTATTCTCGCCCAGATTTGTTGACCAAAAAGGATCTCTCATTTGCAGCTATGGATATCGTAGCAAGTATTGAGACCGAAGGTGATTGGATGCAAGTACGGGGCAAACGATCGGATGGGAAATGGATGGACGAAGGCTGGATCAAGGCCGACAACATTTCATTCAACGACATTGATATCGCTACGGCGAAATTTGCCAAAGGAGCGTTGAGCCTTGAGGGCAAAGAAGAAAAGATGGCTGCACTTCAGGAGATCATTGAAAACACAGATCTAGAGAGTTCTAGTTTCATGTCCAGCTTGGTAGTACAACTCACCGAATTGGCAGAACAAGAAGCTCCTATAGAGAGTGATACGACAGTAGTCGAGGAGGGAGAATAAACCCAACGAACCATAATAGTACAGACTTCATGGAACTAGCCTCCTACGGTCAGGAAGATCTCCGTGAGATCATAGATCACTTCGTCTACGACGGGCAGGTGGAGGACATTCGTCCGTTTGGAAGTGGACATATCAACGATACCTACCGTGTATTCAACACGGATTCGTCGCTGGATGATTATCTCTTGCAACGGATTAATCACCATGTGTTTGCGGATGTCAAAGGGATGATGGATAATATCCATCAAGTGACCGAGCATATCCGGCATCACCCTTCGACGGACTGGACTCAAGAGACACTGCAACTCCATGCTAGCACGGCGAGTGAATGGTATACCATGTATAGAGGGGCCTATTGGAGGATGTTCGACTTCAGAAAGAACACCAAGAGCTATGATTTGGTGGAGACTGCGGAGCAGGCTTATCAAGGTGCTAGGGCTTTTGGTGTTTTTTTTCGATTGTTGTCAGACTTGCCAGTAGAGCAACTGACGATGACCCTGCCGGAATTTCATAATATCATTTTGAGATTGAGGACGTTGGAGGGAGCGGTAAAGGAAGATACAGAGGGAAGAGCCAGAGAGGTACAGGCAGAGATCTACTATGCACGGAGCATTGCAGACCAGATGTGTCAGATTGAGCACTTGAAACAAGCCAACCATCTACCGCTACGTGTCACTCACAACGACACCAAGTTCAACAATGTGCTGCTTGATGCTCACGATCGGGGAGTTTGTGTCATCGATCTTGATACCGTCATGCCAGGTGTGATCCACTATGATTTTGGAGACGGCATTCGGACGAGTGCCAATACTGCGCAGGAAGATGAGTCAGATCTCGCCTGTGTACAGTTGGACTTGGACAAGTTTGAAGCTTTTGCATCGGGATATCTCGAGGTGACGAGAGATGTGCTGACACCAACCGAGATTGAGTACCTAGGAATGTCTGGAGCCTTGATGTCCTACTTGATGGCGGTGCGGTTTCTCACGGATTATCTACAAGGTGACCGATACTATAAGACAACTCATCCTCTCCACAATCTCGATCGTGCCCGGTGTCAGCTGGAGCTCACTCGGCAAATTCTCGCTCAGCAGGAGGCGCTCAATCACATCATACGAAGAAAGGTATAGTGTCCGCTTGTCTGTCGGCATGAAATGACCGTTCATCGAAGGATAAGTGTCATTCAACGAAGGTTATGAGAAGGTAGGACACTCTAACCCTACATAAGAAATCAAAAAGATGATTTTTGTAGTATAAAGGAAGTCTTATGAAGCAAGGAGGTCCACTGTCGGTTCTATTCATTGATGACGATACGATTGAGCGAATGAAGTTCAACCGGGCGGTTAGTACATTGCCTTTGGAGGTTAAAATAACAGAAGCAAAGAATGGAGAAGAGGCTTTGCAATTGCTAGAGACTAAGACAAATCTCCCTGATGTGATTTTGCTGGATTTGAATATGCCCAGGATTAGTGGTATAGAGTTTTTGACTCGGCTAAAAAGCGATGAAACGCTTCGTTATATCCCAACCATCGTAGTGACTACATCTAATAATAAAAAAGATTTGCTCACATGCTACACCATAGGAATCGCTGGCTATATTCTAAAGCCCCTCAAATATGAAGAGTACGTGACGGTAATAGGTAAGGTACTGGCCTATTGGGATGCCAGTGAAACCATTCGTCAGTAGCATTATGAAAGGAATTGTCTTTACGGAGTTTTTGGTCATGGTCGAAAGCAAATTTGGTTTGGAGGCCGTGGATCACATCATTCAATGTTCAGAATTGCCTAATGGAGGAGCCTATACGTCGATCGGGACGTATGATTTTGGAGAGATGCAACGCTTGATTGAACACCTCAGCCTTTATACAGAATTGTCCAAAGATGACTTGATTTATGCCTTTGGGATGCATTTTTTTCAGTATCTTAAAGGGAATTATCCATACCTCTTCAAAATGTATGAAACACCTGTAGCGTTTATTAGTTCAGTCGAGGATCATATTCATGTCCAAGTAAGAAAGATATACCCACAGGCGCAATTGCCATCATTTGAAGTAATAGAGCATAGTGATACAAAGCTGACACTCGTCTACCGCTCGCCAAAGGGGTTTTACAAGTTTGCAGAAGCCTTGATCCGCCAGACTTTTTGTCACTACAATGAAACATGTGAGGTCAGCTACAAGCTCATGAAAGAGGATGGAACACAAGTTAAGTTTAATGTTTTTCATCATGGGGACCGACCAAATTGAGTTATTGAAAAGAGCATTAGAGAGAGAAAAAAGAGCGAGAAAAGAGGCTGAGAAAATTTTGGAAGAGAAGTCTCTTGAACTATCCGAGGTAAGTCAAAAGTTAAAAGTAGCCAACCGCCTATCTAGCAACGAAAGCCTATCAATGGCAGAGTCGGAGCTTAATTTTTCATTTTTACCAGAAGCATATATCAAAACAGATTTGAACGGTAGCGTTCTTGAAATGAATCAATCGGCCGTGGAAATATTAGGGTTTGATATTCGAGTAAGCCCAATTAATGTTACGGATTTGATTTATAGAGATGATTACCTGTATGCCGTAAATAGTTTTAAAAGCCTGCTCAAGTGGGGTACGTTTTCGGACTATGTAGCTCGGGTATATGTCAAGCAAGGCCCTCCTAAACTAGTGCATATAAATGCGAACCTCATCTATGATGATCAAAATGAACCTTCTTTTGCAGAGGGGGTTATTAGGGATATCACAGAGAAATCTAAGGTGCGTAAGTTTATTGAAGAACAGCAGGCAGAACTTTCTTCCATAGTGAATTATGCTCCGTTTGGGATTATTTTGACAGAAAGAGGAACCTTGAAAAAGTTCAACAAGTCCTTTCAAGAAATGATTGGCTATTCTGCATCTGAACTCAATGGAATGGATTCATTGAAATTCATATTGCCAGAGGATATTGAACGTATAGTCCAAGTACAGAATGACATGGACGCTGGTAGAATAAAGCACGGAGATTTTTTGCAGCAGCTGTGTAAGAAAGACGGAGAGCTAGTCAGTGTGCGGGTCAATGTGACTACTATACCGGATGAGAATGGATTGCCCAAATATCGCCTCTCAGTCATAGAGGATATCACTGAGAAAGTGAACCAAAGTGCATTGGTGCAAGAACAAAAAGAACAGCTAGAGACCATTTATGAGCATTCCCCACTGGGAATCGCTTTGTCTGATCAGGGTAGGTTGATGAAGGTTAATCAAGCTTTTTGTGATTTGCTAGGATATACTGCTGAGGAAGTACTGGCCTTGACTTTTATGGATTTTACGTTTGATGAAGATTTGCTTGAGTCGGGTAGGGGTTATCAAAGAATGATCAAAGGTGAAATAGATAAGTTCACCTTGAAAAAAAAATATATACGAAAAGATGGTGGAGTACTGTACGCAAAGACCAACATAAGTGCAGTGAGAGATGAACAAGGCAATATCAAATATGAAGTAGTGGTCATCGAAGATGTCTCTGAACAAGAGTCTGCGGAGCGCCAAAGAAATGCTCTGATGCTACAGCTCGAAAGGAGTAATCAGGAACTCAACGAGTATGCTCATGTCGTATCCCATGATCTTAAATCCCCGTTGCGTAGCGTTTCTACTCTGGTCAGTTGGATCAAACAGGACTGTGAAAACCTGAGTGATACCGATGTGCACAAGAATCTCGATCTCATAGAGGCCACTGCGGAGAGGATGGAAGATCTTATCAACGGTATTTTGACTTATTCAGAGATTTCTAGTGGAGTAGAGCGTGAAGACTTTGTCTCCGTTGATCAAGTCGTACGAGGGCTAATCGAGACTTTGTATATTCCTAAGCATGTCGAATTGACCATAGCAAAAGCACTTCCGCGCATCAAGGCGGATGAGATCAGAGTGCAGCAGTTGTTTCAAAACCTAATGAGCAATGCGATCAACTATTGTGATCAGAAGCAAGGGAAGGTGGAAATAGATTATATTGAAGAAGGAGAACACTATGTGTTTTCTATTCGGGACAATGGAGAAGGAATACCGAAAGAATACCACGAAAAAATTTTTGGAATATTCCAATCTTTGAATACCGATGAGAATAGAGAATCAACAGGTATAGGTCTGTCTATTGTCAAAAAGATAGTGGACTTGTATGATGGGGAAGTTTACCTAGATAGTGGCGTGGGGGTAGGGACGACATTTTTTGTGAAATTGAAAAAGCCATTTTGAGAAATGACGAGTAAACCCAATATGTCCAACATACAAGCCATGTCACGAGGGAATAAAACGTTTGAGGACGCTTTGTTGACCGTGGTACGGCAGGAACTGCCAGAAGAAATTTTGGTGTTTGAAGAGTGTATTGCACATTTGAGATGGATGGATGCGGCAGAGTGTGTGCACAAAATCAAACACAAAATAAGTTTGCTGGGGATGGAGGAGGCTTTTCTCCGTGCCGAGGAGTATGAAAACCAACTAAAGAAAGGGGAGAGTTTTGGAGAAGTTGAATTTAGAAAACTGTTGGATAGTATGAAGACGTTTTTAGAATTGTAAACCAACGACTATGAAATGTATAGTGATTGACGATGATCAGACGGCACGGCTGATTCTCAACCAGTATTGTTCGGAATTGCCCGTTTTGAATTTGGTAGAGGAGTTTCCCAATGCGATACAAGCGATCAAGTACCTCAATGAACAGGATGTGGATTTGATTTTTTTGGACATCCATATGCCAGATTTTTCAGGATTTGATTTTATTCAAACACTGAAAAAGACCCCTAGAGTTATCTTGACGACCTCTGACTCTAGTCTTGCCCTAGATGCCTTTGAGTACGACTGTATCGTGGACTATCTAGTCAAACCTATTGCTTTCGAAAGATTTGAACGAGCGGTAGAGAAAGTAAAACAGATGCGACCACAGAAGGAGAAGACCGAACAACAACAAAAGGCAACGGGGCATGTGGATTCTGGCGAGATGCCAGGGGAATTTTTTGTCAATATAGACCGGACACTGATCAAAATAGAAACCGATTCGGTAAAATCCATCGAAGGGAAAGGGGACTATATCTACATCAAGACTACCGAAAAGGAGTATAAGGTACACTCAACCCTCAAGAAGATTTTAGAGAAATTGCCAGATAGCATGTTCTTGCAAGTACATCGTTCACATATCATCAATATGACAAAGATTGTTGATATTGAGTTCAATAGTATAGTCATCGGTGAAGATGTGATTCCTATCAGTCGCTCCAAGCGACCCGAGCTCATGAGGCGCTTGAACCTTCTCTAAACCTGTAGGTCAACTCAATGCTGTTTTTTTGATGTTTGTCGACCGATGAATGGTGAGACATCAATCTACTGGTTTATTTTTCCCATTGACCGATACTAAACAGCGGCTTACCGTTAGTTGATCGATTGTGTTTTTCAACACCCCTATGTTTGAAGAGTATTTAAAATATAGATATTCAAAAAACGTAGCTTATCATGGAACGAATTAAAGGGGTGCTCACAATGATTCTCATACTCACGGTACAGGGTGTATGGGCACAAGATTACAACGATACAAATGTTGCCTTATCTCAGTTGGATGTGAAAGTGCCCGAAGCGGCTATTAGCGAGATCTATGAGGCTTATGCAGATACCGAAGCAAATTCAACCTTTGTGGGTATGACTACTGACTCTCTGGTAGGTAGACATGCTGAGATTGGTTTGTACGCCTTGAAGGATACGGGTGACAATACTCTATATCTAAACCTTACAAGTGAGTCGGGAGGAGTTGGATCTGGTTTTGATGTGGAACGTTGTGTCGACGTGCAGTTTGAGCCAGGTAGTACCTTTCCTAGGCATATGAATTTAAAAATCACACCGCAAGGACATGGTAGAATTGTAAACAGAGCGGAGGTCAATACGGGTACAGAAGCTATCATGGAGGGAGTAGCCTTGGGGACAACTACACCTATTGGCACAGATGTACTACTCGTCAGAGAGTGTGTATGCTCTGATGACGAAAATTATGGTGTTAGGTTGATTTACACTTTGGAGAGAACGGGCACTTTTTTAGCCAGTCAAGTGGAGGAGTTTCAAGCGACCATCCGGTATACAATATCTGACTTATAAGATTTTATTACACTCACAGTTTTGTTTCACCCAGTCTATAAATATGCAAGCGATGCTCTCGATAACCAACAAACCATCCAAAACCGATTTTCCTACAAGTATGAAGCTAACTCACTTATCATCAGTAATCTACTCGGAGATTGAGAAGCGATCGATAGAGGAAGACCTCGTTGAGTTTCAGCAACAGCTCTTGGTCAAAGAAGGAGGTCGAACAAGAGTAATAGAGCAAATTGCTGAAATTGGGAGTTGGGAGATGATATTGTCCTCGTCAGAAAAGCTAGAAGATCAATCATTAGTTTGGTCTGATCAGGTTTTTGAAATATGCGGATATCAGCCAAATGAGATAGAACCGACGGTTGGGCTGTTTTATAAGCACATAGTGTCTGAGGATATGGAGCTACTCAACGAGGCAATCTCAATGGGAATGGAGTCTAAAAAGTCTTTTGATGTAGTACATAGGATTTGTACGCTATCAGGACAAATTAAAACGGTACATCAGCGAGGGGAGTTCATCTATAATCAGGCGGGGGATTGGATTGGTGTCATGGGGATCATACAGAATTTAACTGAAGAAAGAAATCGGGTGGCAGGTTTAGAAACAGCTAGAGCTAACCTAAAGAATATCTTAGAAAATACAGATACAGGATATATTTTGCTCGACGAACATTGTCAAATTGTGAGTTTCAATGATCGGGCAGGAGTTATGGTCAAGACTGGATATGGCAAATGTCTTCAGGTTGGTCACAACTATTTTGATATGCTGCAAGAAGATAGAAAACCGTATATCAGAAGTCTAATAAATAAAATGATAAACACAAAAGAGCCAGTGGGTTATGAAATGAGCTATGAGGAAGAAGGCCAAGAGCACTGGTTTAAGATCAGGATTCGACCTATTCTTGGAGTGAAAGATGAGTTCTTAGGCTTGACGATTGCATCAGATGACATCACCGAACAGAAGCAAGCACAACTGGAAAAGGAATCGCTCACAGCGCGATTGATTCAGCGCAATCAAGCTTTGGAGCAATTTGCCTACATCATATCTCACAATGTGAGAGCCCCTTTAGCAAATATATTAGGGTTGACGAACCTGCTGCCTGTATTGGGAACGGAGATTGACAATTATCTAGATGGTCTCAAAGAGTCTGCGAGCAAGTTGGACCAGGTGGTTACAGACCTCAATAGGATGTTGGAGATACATAAACCGTGTATGTATCCTCAAGAACAGATTAAACTGACTGAGATTCATGAGGCCGTGTGTAATAGCTTGCAAAATGACAATGAAGATTTTGACATTGATATACGAACGGACTTTTCAGAGGTAGGCTCATTGATCTCTATCAAACCATATATCAAAAATATTTTCTATCAATTGATACACAATAGTTTTAGGTATTTGAGAAAAGGAGTCGAGCCAATGCTCGAAATCAAATCGATGGATTTAGGAGAGCGAATAGGACTTCAATTTACAGACAATGGGATTGGTATTGATTTGGATATGTATGGTGATCAGATGTTTGGTTTTTACAAGCGGTTTCATCAAGAGGTCGAAGGCAAAGGGCTAGGACTTTATACGGTCCATTCGCAAGTAAAGTCAATGAGAGGAAATATTGTTGTGAAAAGCATACCTGACCAAGGGAGCTCTTTCATTATCACATTACCAAAAACATAAAAGCGGCAATTATGAAAATGAGAAGAAGCATTGTTTTGCTCAACAACGATCCTGTGATGTATATGATTGCTAATCTATTGATCAACCATTGGTTGAAAGAATCTACGATACAGGTATTGTCCAACGAACATTTGGCTTTGCATTTTATCGTGACCCAGACCAAAGTGACAGAGGAGATTACCGTGCTTTTGGATTTGGATATCCAAGGTTTTGATGGAGGGACGTTTATCCAGGCATTTGACAAACTCAGTGACTCTGTCAAGGAAAAGGTACAGATCTTTGTGATAGGCTCGAACTTTCGTCCTCTTGATGAGATAAGGATATTTCAGAGCAAGGCAGTCAAGAATCATTTTGAAAAGGCCCTTTTGTTGGAGAAGCTACAGCGCATGGAGAAGAGTTGATAGCTAATCTACACTTACCCAATGAGCACAGTCCTAACCCGTCTGTGCTTTTTTCTTTTGAAGGTCTTTGTGATCGTCTGAGCTTTATATGAGGTTGTTGATTGATCATCTATGCTTATTTGCAATTCACCGATACTTGAGAGACTAGGAGTCTTCTTTTGGGCAAATTTGAATCATAATTTAAAAATGAAACTGATATGAAACATCTTATCCTATTCCTATTCTTGATTGGCACGACCCTACAGAGTCAAGGTAGTGTCACCGTTCTAAACGGACTCTCACATATGTATAGCGGACAGTCTGGCGAGGAGATCAGAGGTCATGTGGTACTACTCAATACCTCAGATCAGACCGAGCGAGTCAGGTTTGAACTGAATGAAGCGATTTTTTCGTGCGACTCTTCTCGAGTGTTTACAAATCGGGAGGCACATAGCCAGTCGTCTAGCGCATGGTTTGCTAGCGATGTGATGGACAAAGAGCTTGCCCCAAACGAGCAGTATATTTATGATTACTCTATCCATATACCTGAGGATGAATCTCTCCAAGGGTCATATTGGACGGTCCTGATGGTGTCAGTCGAGAACTCAGTCAGTGCAGAGCAACTGATGAGCGGGGTTAGTATCGATAGCAAGGTACGCTATGCCATTGGTTTGATGACTCACGTCAATGCCTTTGATCAGGTCCAATTGGATTTTGACGATGTAGAATTGGCACTGGATACGCTGGATTATGCACAAGCACTAGATATTCGATTAAAGAATGATGGACAATTCATAGAAGGGGTCTCATTGATTCTGGAAGTATATGATATGGATGGTGAAAAGGTGACTGATATTTATAGCGATCGCAACATGGTTTTTCCTGGAGTATGCAAGCGTTACCTCATGGATATTTCTTCCTTGCCTGATGGCGAATACTACTGCCTTTTGCTCGCGAATGCTCGGGATGAATATGCGGGGACAAGCATTTCACTGACCTTGTAGGAGGTATTGAATTGATGGATCATTTCTAAAAAAACAAAAAGATGTCTAGCCGAACACACACACACATTGTCTCTCGTTTTGGTACTCCTGCTGATGAGTGCTTTTGCTCAGGCACAGACAGGGAAGGGTATGACTGCCGTACATAGAGAGATTACCAACTATACCAAAAGACAAGAAGTGCTCCAGTCCAGTATGCAACCGTCATTTTTGGAATTCGGTTTGTTTTTTCCAAACAGCAAGCCACACTTTAGCATCAGTATATGGGAAGCACGTGTCATCTACGGATTCAGTAATACTCAAATCGTCTACACCATGGGTAGACTCAATTAAAACAGTACATAGCTGGTTGGAGGGGCATCCTGTGGACGGTGGGGTGCCCTATTTTTTGATGTCAGCAATTTGTGTTTATGAACTTGTCGAGTTGGAATCTGCGAAATACAAAAAGGCTGCCTCGAAAGAGCAGCCTTTTTGTATTGTTAAGTCACTAGGTTCCCTATGAGGACGAACCTTGGCGATTATGATTAGTCGTGTTGCACGAAGAAGTCATACACCAAGACTTCTCCATAGTTGTTTGGGTTGTCGGTTTCGTCTCCTTCTTTTTCTGCATTACTCTGTGTGTAGTTTCCGATTTTGAAGTAAGCTTCACCGTAGCTCTTGTCCATCACGTAGTTATTGCTGCCGTCTTTGACCAAGTAGTTAGATGCATTGTTATTCGCGAAGGCATTGGCCAAGTTGCCGTCTTCGCTATAATAGCAATAGTGTTTGCCATCGATCACCTCGAAGATTACTTCGTGTACTGTCCCCAGAGAATAGTTGGTTGAGACCGTGACATCATCTCTTAGTTTACCTCCGTTGAAACTCAGGAAGAGGTGTGACCCTTCTAATCTCAATACCATGGCGTCATCGATTCCGTCACTCTTGTTTCCGTGGATTTGAGTTGCGACGAGGTGGTCTTTCACGATAGGTAGATGTGTGATGGCTTGCTTGGAATACACGACGTGCGTCCCTGAGGTGGTCCAGTAGATATCCGAACTTCCTGTTTCGGTCCTTTCTCTGAGTTCAGAGCGGATATAATCCGAATTAGGTGTAGACCCGTTGTTGCTTCTTATCGGTACTCTAAATACGATGGCATTTTGATCGTCATTGACATAGTAATACTCGTTGTTGCTTTCGCCACATAGCGTTTTGTCTTCTACACCGTCAGGATAGGTAATTTTCCATTGGTTGCAATTGTCCATCAAGTCAGAAGGTATGCTTGCCGAACCAGGCTCCGTAGGATCAACAGGGTCAACAGGATCAGTGCCACCATCTTGGGCTACACCGTAGATATTGACTTCTGTGATACTGTTCCATGAGTTGGAGCTATTGCCTAGACCAGTGATACGAACATATCTTGCCGAAGTACTTTCGAAGTTGTAGGTCTCTAGATCCGTGGAGCTTCCCGATGAGGAACCAGAGTATACCTCGACCAACGTCGAAGTACTTTGTCCTACACTAATTTTGAAGCTAGAGCTGCGTTGATCTCCTTTGTACCAAGCGGCTTTTACGCTGCTTACCGTTTGCGACGCCCCCAGATCATAGGTGATGTATTGACCTGAGCCATTGGCAGACCATCTCGTGCCCAAGTCTCCGTCAAGAGTATTGGCGGGTACATTCCCGTCATCTTCCGAAGCGGACACGTTGCTGATAGAGAGTTCACCTTCTGTGGTGGGTTCTGTAGGTTCTACAGGGTCGGTGGTGCCTGACCCAGAACCTTCGGCCAATTCGAAATCGTCGAAACGGCCCGTGTCCCCATTGTAGGCAGCATAAATGGTGATGGTGGTATTGGAACCACTATTGAAGCTCACGCTGACTTTGGTCCAATCACTGTAGTCACCACCGTCGCTGTAGTTGTTGCTGCCGACTTGAGCACCTATGGTACCTGCTTCTAGGACATAGGCAGACAAGGTATAGTTGGTGTTGGCGGTGACAGAGACGTCTTGCTCTACTTTGCCACCACTCCCAGTGATTTTCGCTGATTTTGATCCGCTGTGCGAATCACTAGAAGTAGCCGATGGGTCTGTGTCTTCCCACCCTGACCAGTTGCTCTCAAATCCAGGGTTGACAATGCTGACGAGATCTCCAGCCGCTGAAGCAGGGTCCGCGAGACTTAATTCAGGGGTTGCGAGGTTTTCTTCACAAGACTGAAAGGTGGTTCCAGCCATCAAAACAAAACCTGCGATGAGCATGCTACTGCATAGATGTGCCCATCTTACAAAATAATTTTTCATAATCAGTTTTTAATAGTAAAAAATAGTCTTTCATTATTTGGTAACCAATATTGATGGAAGATCAATGTTTGGTTGACCAAAAGTGAATTACGTCAAAATAATGAGTAAATCAAAATGAAGGGAGTAGTATAAATGTCTTAAAATAAGCAGTTTGCGTATTTTTTTGTTTGTCTGGAATAGAGAAGTGCCAAGAAATCTGAGGCTGAATCGTTTGTAAGAAAAATGTAGATAAGGAAAAATTTGAGAAGAAAAATTTGCAGACTCCCCAAAAATCTCTAAATTGGTCAACCAATTAATAGTAGGTCAACAAATTACGAATGGAATTATTAAATAACTTCACACAGATTGTCATCGAAACGCCGGTGGACAAGATTATCAATCAAATTAAGGAGTTGATTACCTCAGGGCAACTGACCCCAGGAGATAGGCTCCCACCCGAAAGAAAGCTTTGCGAAGCGTTGGGAGTAGGAAGATCACATGTAAGAGATGCTATCAAAAAACTAGAATTTTATGGTATTCTCAAAACACTACCTCAAAGCGGTACAGTTGTCGCAGGATTGGGCATGACAGCCCTAGAAGGACTGATCTCAGATGTGTTGAAGTTGGAAGTAAAGGATTTCAAGGCTTTGGTGGAGACCAGAGTAATATTAGAGACCAATGCAGCTGCTTTGGCAGCACAAAACAGAACTGAGGAGGATATCGAAGGTCTCGAAGAAGCGCTGCAAGCATATAAAAGAAAAAAGGAAGCCTCAGTACATGCGGTAGATGAGGATTTGATGTTTCACTTGAAGATCGCTGAAGCAAGCAAAAACTCTGTTTTGAAGTCTTTGATGCTGGTGATTACCCCAGATATCTTGACGAACTACAAGGAGTTGGACGCATGTGGAGAGGGTAGGTCTGTGTCGGCACTAGAGCAGCACGAGCAGATTTTGTTTCACATCAAAGAAAAAAATATAGATGGAGCCACGCAGGCTATGAGAGATCACTTGAGTGATATATTGGACTTCTCTAGCACTCTGCAAGTGGAGAGATTTAATCAAAGCAATGGTAAAAAATAACCAGAGAGAATTAATGAAATAAAAGGGTACCAAAAAAGAAAGGATTAGCCAAGGGCCAATCCTTTTAGGGGAAAATCTTACCAATAAAATATCAATTTGGCCGTCGGTATTGTCATTGAGTTTGATTAACCACAATTACAAAGATAAGCAAGATCTGTTGTCCTAACAGAAGTGCGAGGTCTTTTTTCCCCACCTAGAGAAGCAATACTACTATTAATACAAGCATGGATATGGAGTCACTTTGTGACTAAGACGGATAGACTATGGTTGGAAGATAGCGACCCAATTGACCTGCGGGACCCGTTTTTTGCCAATATCTTACGTTTAGGTATATCATCCATTTCATTCAATACGATACAAGGCATTGGTGAGACCGACTCTCTATGCCTCTGTTTAAACAAGATTAAAGCACTTTTTTGATTGGGTGCATAGCGGGAGCTTTGTCCAATCTGTTCATAGACAAGAATATCATGACGAAGAAAATATCATACTGTAGTAGTCTATTTAGTTGTTTGAGTTTGTTGTTTTTGTTTGCACTTATCTCATGTGATACTGCGGACAAAACAGCAAAACTTGGACATCAGAGTATTCTATTTACAGAGGCATCATTAGGGACTATACAAGAGCAGTATGCACAAGTGCCGCTGTTCTATGAGTCGATGCAGCAAACGATCACGGATGTTGATGAACAGATTACATTGGGTATAGATGTTCCAGAACCCAAGGACTTGGCAGGGGGCTATACGCACGAGCGTCACAAGCTCAATTACTTGACCATGCAGCGGGCAGGTAAGCTATATGTCATCACTGGCGAAGAGAAGTACAAAACCTATGTGCATGATATGCTACGTGCCTATGCGGAGTTATTCCCTACATTGGACAGGCATCCCAGCAAAAAATCTTACTCTAGAGGGAAACTTTTTTGGCAATGTCTCAATGACGCCAACTGGCTCGTGTATGCGAGTCAAGCCTATGACTGTATCTACGACCAGTTGTCTGACGAGGAGAAAGAGTTGCTTGAGACCAAGTTGTTTAGGCCTTATGCAGATTTTCTCTCTATAGAGACTCCACAATTCTTCAACCGTATTCACAATCATAGCACTTGGGCCAATGCAGGGGTAGGGATGATTGGTCTCGTGATGAATGACGAGGAATTGGTCAAACGGGCACTTTATGGATTGGAGGACGACGGGTTAAATACGGAAGCCAAAGACAATGATGGGGGCTCTATCAAGGAAGAGGGGCAGGACCGTGCTGGATTTTTGGCTCAAATGGATTTGCTCTTTTCTCCTGATGGGTTTTATGCGGAGGGACCATATTATCAGCGTTATGCGATCTATCCTTTTGTGGTGTTCGCAGCAAGTTTGGAAAACGCTCGGCCCGAGTTGAAGATCTTTGAGCACAGAGAAGGGATACTCTCCAAAGCAGTCTATGCACTGCTCAATTTGACTGATAGTGATGGGGAGTTTTATCCTATCAATGACGCACAGAAAGGAATGTCCTATTATTCTCGCGAATTGGTGTCTGCGGTGGATATCATTTACCATTTTGGGGGACAAAACCCTGAGTTGCTGTCTATAGCCGGGAAACAAAACCGGGTATTGTTAGATGCGAGTGGATTCAGTGTGGCACAAGCTATCAAGGACGGGAAAACGAAGGATTTTGTACCGCAATCTATGGAGCTACGAGATGGTGCGGATGGGTCTGAAGGAGGTTTGGGGATCCTCCGAATGAACTATGCCGGAGGCGACATCAATGCGGTGTTTAAGTATACCGCACAAGGCATGGGGCACGGACATTATGACAAGCTATCTTATGCCTTGTATGACAATGGCGCAGAGGTACTGCAAGACTATGGCGTAGCACGATTTGTCAACATCGAACAGAAATACGGAGGGGGATACCTCAAAGAAAACAAGACTTATGCGAAGCAAACGATAGCGCACAATACCTTGGTAGTGAACCAAACGACCAACTATGGTGGGAATATTGATATCGCAAACAAACACCATGCTGATCGCTTCTTTTTCGATGCAAGTCAGCCGGATATACAAATTGCTAGTGCCACAGACACACATGCCTACGAGGGAGTGCGTATGCAGCGTACGATTGCTCTGATTGCAGATTCGCTGTGGGAGCGGCCGTTGCTGGTAGATGTGATGGACGTAGAGTCTGAGAAGGAAAACACGTATGATTTGCCGTACTACTATTTTGGACAAATTATTTCTGCCAATATGGAGTATGAGACTTTGGAGGCTCGGAAGCCCCTAGGAGAGAAATACGGGTATCAGCATATCATGGAGGAGGCCAGAGCTTCATCGTTGATGGAAGATGCCAAGTTGAGTTGGATGAACGACTACCGCTTTTACTCTTGGACTGCTGCGGATAGTGATGCGGATGAGTTTGTGTTTGGACGTATCGGAGCAAATGACCCTAACTTCAACTTGAGGCATGATCCGATGTTTATGCTCCGAAGGAAAGCGAAAAGCACTGTTTTTGCAGCAACACTAGAGTCACATGGGGATTATTCTCCAGTGAGTGAATTCTCTAGGGACGCTTTTGCAATGGTGGATGCTGTGGAAGTACTGATGCAATCCGATGAATATACTGCTGTCGAGGTGCGGCATCATGGAGGTGCGTCGTTTAGATTGGTGATTTGTAAAAAAGACAATAAGGCCGATCAGGCACATACGATAGAAATAGAATCAGAAAAACTCTCTTGGACGGGACCTTATTTTCTTCAGAGAAAATGATCTAGGAAACGTACTGGAAAATAACAAATGGGATATTATGAAACGATTTAGTGACAAATTTATTTTAACAGACAAGATGGAATGGGAAGAACTAGGCGGAGGTGTCTCACGCAAGTTCTTGGGGTTTGACAACCAGATCATGATGGTACAGGTGAAGTTCGAAAAAGGAGCAGAAGGTACACCACATGCTCATTTTCATACTCAGTCTACTTATTGTGCTTCGGGCAAGTTTGAGTTTACCATAGATGGTGAAAAGCAGATTGTCAAAGGAGGTGATGGAGTCTACATAGAGCCAAATTTATTGCATGGAGCCATCTGTCTCGAAGCAGGTATTCTTATTGATGTTTTCAGCCCAGTGAGAGAGGATTTTCTTGAGGGTGGGGAAGTATCATATTTTGGAAAAAAATAGTAAACCGTGCTTCGGTCTAAATGCCTCTCATGCTGAGAGGGGTGCGGCCATGGGGCTTTGAAAAGCAGAGATTATGAAAGTGAAAGGACTAAGATGGTGGATCATTGTATTGATTTTTTTGGCCACCGTCATCAATTATATCGATAGAACAGCCATCAGTGTGATGTGGCCAGGGATATCTGAGGAGCTTGGGTTTACTAAGCACCATTACTCTATCATGCTGAACGTATTCATGGTGGCCTATGCTATTGGTCAGTCTGTTTCGGGGCGAATGTTTGACAAGATTGGTACACGAATGGGCTATGTGGTCAGTATCATGGCGTGGGGGATTTCCACGGCGATGCATGCCTTGGCTTCAGGATTGTTGTCGTTTGGGTTGTTTCGAGTGATGCTCGGAGTATCAGAGGCAGGCAACTGGCCGGGAGCAGTTAAGAGTAATGCAGAGTGGTTTCCTGCGAAGGAGAGAGCAATGGCACAGGGAATCTTTAATGCTGGAGCCTCTATGGGGTCTGTGATAGCACCGCCATTGATTGCGATGCTCTACCTCGGATTTGGATGGAGAGTCACTTTTGTGATTGTAGGTAGTTTGGTGTTTTTGTGGGTTATTCCATGGTTGATCATCAACAAGGCCTCTCCCAAAAAACACCCTTGGATTACGTCAGAGGAGCAAGAGCATATCTTGTCGGACCAGCCAGTAGAGACTCGAGACGAGGATGAGCGAGCTTTGACTTTAAGAGAGATCTTGTCGCACAAGGAAGCGTGGTCTGTACCCGCATCGCGTTTTTTCTTAGAGCCGCTGTGGTGGCTGTTTGCGGGATGGATGCCTATTTATTTGGCTGATACCTATGGCTTTGATGTCAAAGAAATCGGAATGTTTGCTTGGGTACCCTATGTAGGAGCTGCCATAGGTAGTATGTCTGGAGGGTGGTTTGCGGGCAAGTTGATTGCACAAGGCAAAGGAGTAGACAAAGCACGTAAAACGACGATTTCGATTGGTGCTGTGTTGATGTTCTTGGGGTTGTTGGCTACTATTTTTATTGCCAATACGCCAGAAAAATTTGTAGGGATTGTTGCAGTGGTCCTTTTCGGCTTCCAGTTTTCGATTAGCAATGTCCAGACTATACCGAGTGATTTGCTCAGTGGAAAATCTGTGGGGGCATTGGCTGGTTTTGGAGGAACAGTCGGTCTGTTTTGTGTGATTGGAATGAATTTTCTCATCCCGTTTATTACAGAGACGTCTTATACGCCTGCTTTCGTGATCATCGGTGCATTCGTGCCCTTGAGTGTGATCGCAATATTTGTCCTTTGTAAGGAGATCAAAAGAATAGAAATAAAATAGAACTAGATATTAAAATTAATACAATTATGAAGTCAGAAGGTAAAGTAGCCGTAGTGACAGGAGCTACAGGTGGAATCGGTTTTGCAGTAGCAAAAAGATTAGGAAAAGAGGGATATACTGTTGTTTTGAATGGTATTGAAGAAGAAAAAGGAGCGGAAAGAGTAAAAGAGCTTGAGGCAGAAGGAATCACTGCGGAGTACGTTGGGTTTGACGTGACTAGTGATGAAGCTGTCACTGAAAACATCACCAAAATTGGTGAAAAGTACGGTAAAATTGACCTATTGGTTAACAATGCAGGTGGTCTAGGTGGAAGATCTAGATTTGAGGAAATGACTACTGAATTTTACAGATCTGTTATGGCTTTGAATTTGGATTCGGTGTTTTTTGCATCAAGAGCGGCCATTCCTTTCCTCAAAAAAGGAAAAAATGCGTCGATTATCAACTATACATCAAACGCTGGATGGAACGCAGGGGGACCTGGAGCAGGTGTCTATGGTACGTCTAAAGCAGGAGTACACGCAATCACGAGAGCACTTGCAAAAGATTTGGCAGAATATGGAATTAGAGTGAACGCAGTATCTCCTGGTACGATTGACACCCCATTCCATGCTCAAATCAAAGCGACTAAGCCTGAAGTGTTCGCTTCATGGAAAAACAACATTTTGTTGGGACGAATTGGTGAGCCAGAAGAGGTTGCTTCTGTTGTAGCTTTCTTAGGCAGTGACGATGCTTCTTTTATCACGGCTGAGACGATCCAAATCGGTGGAGGTCAAGCTTTAGGGATCTAAGGAAAGTCGGCGTACGCGCTTGATTGGAGGACAATAGTTCATTACTCTAGTTGGTAGTGGTACCAAGTGAGTGCAGGGATGGGTTAATCCTCCTCTGCCGCCTTATGGTGGAAAAAGGGCTTTTCAGAGCAAAAAGCAACGTCGTAGATTACGGCAATTTGACATTCTCTTAAAGTATCCAAATATTGAGGGAAGAGAGCCCTGCTTGTTGCGAGGCAGGCAGGGCGTTGTTTTTTGAATAGCATTCGATGTTTTGGGTGCATGTTTTTTCCTCCATCAAGGGTATTTTTGAGTGAGAATCAAAACTAAAGTCATATGTCTAAGAAAAGAGTAATCACGTTTGGGGAATTATTGATGCGATTGGATGTGCCGAATCAAGCGCGATTTGAGCAAGCGAATGGGTTCAAGGCATCTTATGGAGGGACGGAGGCCAATGTAGCGGTCAACCTCACTAAGATGGGGATGCCTTCAAAGTTTGTGACTGTTTTGCCTGACAATGATTTGGGCAGAGCTGCTCGTGGACACATGCAAAAGTCAGGAGTGGATGTGTCAGATGTCTTGATGCAGGGCAGACGTTTAGGGCTCTATTTTCATGAGACAGGTACGATGCTTCGGTCGAGCAATGTAATTTACGACCGAGAGCAGTCAGCATTTGCGGAAGCAAAAGTTGGGGATTTCGATTGGAAGGAGGTACTCAAGGGGTATGATTGGTTGCATTGGTCGGGTGTGACACCAGCTGTCAGTGAGCAAGCGTACAATCTGCTGTTGGAGGTGATCACAGAAGCACGAGCACTTGGGATGACGATTTCGGTAGATCTCAATATTCGTAAGAAGCTATGGAACTGGGGTAGGAAACCAAATGAGGTGCTACCCGAATTGATCGAAGAATGTGATATCCTGTTGGGTAACGAAGAGCACATCAAGGAGTTGTTTGATATACAAGACTGCCCGTATGATTTGAGGTCCAGTACAGCTCACCTTGGCGAGATATTGACTACTCGTTTTACTCATCTCAAAAATGTAATCGTGACATGGCGTAGGACTATCAGCGCTAGTCACAACAAAATATCTGCAGCAATCTGGGATGAACACAGTGTCTACGAAGGACGTGTGATTGATATACCAGATATTCTAGATCGAGTGGGGAGTGGCGATGCGTTGACCTCTGGTATCATCTATGGGCTGATCCAGTTTGAGCACGATCTATACAAAACCATTGATTATGCAATTGCCTGTTCGGCGATGAAGCACACCATTCCTGGTGATCTCAATCTAGCAACGAGCCAAGAAATCATGGCGATTGTAGATGGTGACAGTCAAGGAGTGAAGAGATAATCTTCAAAAAAATATTGATACTTATTCAGTTTAGTAAAAAGAGGACAAGTGATTGTCCTCTTTTTTTTGCTGTAAGGACTTGGTTTTTCGCAACTATTTTTAGGGTTGTCATGTTGTGAGGCAGACATCAAATTGATAAAGAGGTTGTCAGAAGAGTATATTGTAGGATCAAATGGAGAAAATAATTGACCATGGCTGAGTTTTGGGAAGAAGCGTTCAAAGACAAGCAGGAAATGTGGGGGGAAGAACCTGCTAAATCGACTGTGTGGGTGAACGACTATTTTGTAACCAATAGGGTGTCGAATGTTTTGGTGCCAGGGTTTGGGTATGGAAGAAATGCTCGAGTTTTTACTGCTTCTGGAATGCGTGTGACTGGGATTGAAATCTCATCTACGGCTATTGATCTAGCGAGACCTTATTTTGGTCCCGAGCTGATGGTTCATCATGGCTCGGTGACTGATATGCCTTTTGATAACCTGTTGTATGACGGGATATACTGTTACGCATTGATTCATCTGTTGGGTAACGAAGAACGGCGAAAGTTGATTCATGATTGCTATCATCAGCTCTCAGAGTCTGGTCGTATGGTATTTGCCACCATTTCCAAACAAGCCTCTATTTATGGACAGGGGAATGTTATAGGCAAGGATAGGTTTGAGATGTTTGGTGGGGTAAAGATGTTTTTTTATGATCAAGAGACCATAGAGGAGGAATTTGGTTCCTATGGTTTGGTTGAGGTCAGAGAGGTGAGCGAAAACTACCCGTTTCATCTCATTGTATGTGAAAAGTAAAGAGGATATGCGGATTATGAAAGTCTGTAATTGTGATGTCGTCTCAAGTTGATTTTGTCGTGGCACTGGCTTGGCCAGAGACCTATTGCAAGCAAGCGAGTGCTTGGTATGATCCATTGATGCGTTGGATAGGCTTCAACCGTCAGGGGTACTACCAGGTAGGACATGCTGCGGTAGTATTGGTGGATGGAGAGACGGGAGAATGTTCATATTTCGATTTTGGCCGGTACCACAGTCCTTTTGGATATGGGAGAGTACGAAGCGTGTGGACTGATCCAGAACTGAAAGTTTTGACACGCGCCGATATTCAGGGTGGGAGGTTGCTCAATATGCACAATCTACTGACGGAACTGTCAGAGAATCCTTTTTGCCATGGAGAGGGAGTGCTATGCGCGGGTTGTTATGCTGTGTCAGGAGTGAAGTCCACACAAAAGCGGATCAAGGCAATGCAAGAAAAGGGACTATGGACTTATGGTCCATTTGCAAGGAGGGGAACCAATTGCTCACGTTTTGTACGACACGTATTGCTGTCTTCTGTATCAAGCTGGCGCAAGAGGTGGTTGTTGCGTCTACCTTGGATGGTGACACCTTCCCCAATGTACCTGGTGCGTTTGGGGGATTTTGGTGATCGCTTGCAGACTGAGGGGGTAGTGCATGTGCCCAAGGAATGTGCTTGGGGTGAAGTATTGTCAGAGCCGAATAGACCGCCTGATCTGCCTCGGACTGCACGATGGTTGTCGGGGGAGGGAGCGGGTAGTTGGTATTGCATTTCTCAAGTAGGTACGGGCTTTCATATTGTGCGATACGATTGCCAAGGTAGGGAGGAGAGCCGTGGTATATATGTTTTGGATCATACAGGATTCGATGCTTCGAGAGCGTACGAACTTGTTTGTCCCAGTCATTACCGTTCGGTGTCTGTACGGCAGGAAAATACTTTGTTTTGTTTTTCTCTTCAGGCCTTTTAGCCTATTGCATAGGTACTGGGGTTAGTTTTCGGAGGATGAAACCCTCCATGGATTCCCCGCGACGCGTGTCAATTCGTAATTTGGGGATGTAGAATTGGCTGTTGATTTCGCTTTGATCTGCATGTAGTTTGAGTGCTAGTGCATGCAATGGGTGATGGTACAACTCGGATGTAGTTGTCGGGAGTTGGTTACGGATTTTATCGTTGGATACATAGAGTTCGGGATCGTCGGAGCTCATTAGAGAGAGGATATCTAGTTCTTGGCTCAGGCGCTTTACTTCGTGGGGTGAATATTGGGCAAGAGAGGAGATGCCTAGGTATTGTTGTATTCGAGTCAGGCCGATGACCGAAGCGATATAAGAATAGTCCAGTCCTTGGTCTTGATATGGGGTGAAGATCAGTTTGTCCCAGTTGATAATGTCATAGGTAGCCTGTGTTTCTGTAGCGATGATGCCTGAGACTCGAGTACTTTGCCGGAGGACGGGGTCTAGATGGTTGGGGTTGCCCATGTCGTTACAAAGACCAATGTAGAGTGCGGTGCCTGCTCCTGCCGAACTCCCCATGAGAAGAATACGAGAAGGGTCTATAGCCAGGGAATCCGCATGGAGCCGTAGGTACTGTAACGCACGTTTGCAGTCATAGATACTTCGGATAATTCCTCCTTCATCGTCTAAATAGCGGTAGTTGAGTGTTGTCACAGCAATGTTTTGAGCCAAGAGTTCAGGGATCAATTGGGTGTGGTAGCTGCTGCCATAGGTATTCTCTTTTTCCCCTTGGACGAATCCGCCACCATGAATGATGATGACCAAGGGGGATGATTTTGGATTGTGTGGAGGTCTGAAGAAATCAAACCGTGTCCTCTCGTATCGGTTGTACGGAATGTCCTGATAGAAGTGACTCCCGGCAGGAATGGGGATGGGAGGAGGGCTTTGGAAGGATGAGAAGCTAGGGTGCTGGTTCGAGTAAATGACACTTTGTAATCCGCTTGCTAGAAAGACGAAAGCAAAGAGTCCAAGTATGGTGGGAATTGTTTTCATAATTCATGTTTTTAATCGAAAAGGCATAATTCTAGGACCAATTTGAGGGCCTAGAATTATGCTGTAGCGGTTGGCTGTGTGCGTTTATAAGGTCATTCTTTGACTATGAGGCGTGTCACCGTAGGTTGATTGGATCCAGTGAGTTGTAGTGCCCAGATGCCTTTCGCCAATGTGCTGATATCAATACTGTCGTCTTGCAAAGACGCTTCAATTATTTTTTGGCCAGTGAGTCCAAGTATTTGATAGTGTGTGTAGGACGAGGTTAGCCCATCAATTTGGACTTGACCACTGCTTGGGACTGGATATACGGTGATCGATTTCAAGAGATGGGTCTCTAGAGGAATTTCTTCCTTGAGCCCCCACACTTCCATTTCAGTGATGCTGTTCCAGTTGTTGGAAGTGTTGCCCGAGCCAATCAACCGGACGTATTGTGCTTCTGTATCCTCTAGATCGATGATTTCCAATTCTGCCGTAGTGCCAGAGCTTTTGCCGTTTTTTACCACGGTGGTGAATGTTGTGCCGTCCATTGATAGTGCTATTTCATAGTAGCTTTCTCGGCTGTCTCCCTTGCCAAAGCCAATTTTGAGATAGTGTACAAACTGAGGGACCCCTAGGTCAAGAGTGATTGACTGTTCGCCTTCGGATGCCCAAAGTGTACTGAGGTCTCCGTCGAGGACATTCTCCTTGCCGTTGTTTTTATCTGCTTCGACTTGTTCCGCAGAAGCTGTGACGGCTATGACATCCAGTTGCTCTCCTCCGGGATCTTTACCGTCTTGAGTCACTGTGATTTGATTGGATAGCGCACCTGCAGAGAGGGTTACTGTGCCTTGTCTTTTGAAAATCTCAGGGTTGGCAGTCGTGCTGATAGTGAGTGTGGCTGACTCTGAATCCGAGGTAGGCGTGATGCTGATCCATGCGTCGGTAGTGCTAGCAGTCCAATCGAGGTTGGTTGTTATTTCTACAGTGGCTTCACCAGCTGCTTCACCATATGACAATGCTTGTGTGCTTAGTACGAGGTGGTCAATTTCGGTTTCTCCGTCATAGTCTGGGTGGTATGATGTAGGGCCTACGTCTGCAGCAGTAAGAGGGAGGTAGCGTACCGACTCTTGGTTGAAAGCATGTGCTCCCACTGTACTCACGGCTCCTCTAGTCTTGCCTTCTACATCTTCGTCTGCCGTACCTATGACCTCCGTATTGGTTTCATAAGTTGGCGTGTTGGCAGTGGATTTCCAGACTTGATCAGTATTGTCAAAAGCTAAATTTGGATTGGAGACGAGGATTTCACTGTCGGTGAATGTCTGTGAAGCATCAGCTGTTAGTACTGCGCTACCTGTAGGGTTCATGACATTGTCCACCCAGACCATATTGTCAGGTGCGTTGTGAAACTTGATAAGCTCATTGCTCTCTCCAGTCACTACGTTGTATGCCATGACTACATCTCGGGGTGGTTTGCTGTACTTTCCGTTGTTGTCAAACCCAATTTCAATACCATGGTCATTGTTGACAAGTGTATTGTAGGCGATGATAGCTCGCTCGATTCGAAAGTGCTTAGATAGACTGCTGTTGCCTGATTCGGCATCTCCTTCGGTCAGGGTGATAGGGGCATCCCATTTGCTGCCTTTGATTCCCTCGATGTAGTTGTTGATGATGACATGGTCTTCGCCGTAGATGCGGATTCCTCCGGAGCAGTAAGTGCCATCAGCATCGGTAGAGCAGGCTGTGTCTCCCCCGAAAATGTAGTTTCCTTCTATTCGGTTGCGATTGCCGTGACGCAGCGAGATGGTTCCTTCACTGCGTGTGATCGTATTGTGTCTGACGATGTTGTCGCAGGATTTGATCGATATGATTTCGGGGTCCCCGTTGCATGTTTCGAAAAAGTTGAATTCAATGGTGGTGTATCCGCTCGATTCGGACATTTCGCTCCATCCTACGCGTATGGACTCTTTTTCATTCGTTGCTCGAGGCCCGTTGTTTTTGAAGTGGTTGTGATCGATGAGGTCAAATTGTGATTGAATGGTTTCGCCTGATCCATCGATGGTGATATAGTGACCTGTTTCGACCTTGTTTTGAAAAGTGTTGTGGTCGATGCGGTTGTGGTGGCTCAGTGAGCTAGTAGGCTGATCCCAAACTCCCCCGATGTACACCCATTTGGTTGATGAGGTTTCTTGGAGGTCGAAGGTATTTCTCGTGATACGAATGTTGTTGCTTCCTTCGAGTTTGATGGCTGTCCCACTATTGGTAAAGGTGAAGCCATGAATGATGAGGTGTTCTGAGGTGCTTAGGACAAATTTGGTACCGCCTGTCAAAGTGGTTGCGCCTATGGACTCTGCCATGATCACTATGGGGGCGTCATCTGTCCCTTTGAGGTCTTTGATCGAAATGCTGCCATCATCGTAACTACCAATCGCTAGGACTAAAGTGTCTCCGGGTTGTGCAGTTTCTATTTGGTCTTTGAGATCATCTATAGTGGAGACGGTCGTCTTGATGCCTTGGGCTTGTGCAGCAAGCGACATGAGACATAAGAGCACAAGGCTCAGGTTCTTTTGTATATTGGTTTTGTATGTGTACATAGTCTGTCTTTCATATTATACATGCTGTAATGGTCAGGTGGGTGTAGCTAGGGTCACAGGGACGGCTGTGAACAAAAAAGGCCTGAGAAAATCCCAGGCCTTTGTTTGTAATAGGGGTGTCTTATTTGATGCTGATTGTGATGTTATCAATCCAGCTTTCTGCATCACCGTTAGCGTTTGGATCTACACTCTTCATGAAGAATACTAGATTCTCAGATTCTGCAGTGAATTCCATAGTGTATGTTTGGAAGTTCGCTTTTGCTGCTTCAGCATAGCTTTGTACAGTTACAGAAGTGTATGTGTTTTCTTCTACGATTTCAGTTTCAGAGTGGATATCGTCTTTCAACAACCAAGCTGTTACCTTATCGATAGCAGGGACGTCTACAGACTCAGTAGATGCACGGAAAGTCACTTCATAGGTAGCACCAGGTACTACAGTGATTTTCTGGTAAGCACCTCTTAGTGCATCGTTGAATTTGATACCGTTTGTTTTCGTACCGTCATCTAGTTTTTCTCCATCACTAGTCATACCGCCACATCTGAATGCATCGTCATCCCAAGCGTGATCAGCAGGTAGTTCCCACTCATCGTTGTTGGTTTGGTACACATCTTTGATTACTTCAGACTCATAGCCTGCGTCATCAAATGTTCCGTTTCTGAATGATGCTTCAGGGATTACAATTGAAATTACTTCTTCTGCAACGTCAGTTGTTTCGTCAGCGCCAGTGATTGTCAATGTTACAGTGTAATCTCCAGGAGAAGCATATGTGTGCTCTACGTTCATGTCAGTAGCTGCTTCGCTTTCGTCACCGAAATCCCAAGAATAGCTTACTGCTCCAGTAGATGAGTTGATGAAAGTTACGTCAAATACGTCAACTTCCGCGACAAACGATGCTGCAGGAGCCTCTACTGGGCCACCGTCACCATCATCACCGTCACCGCTGCTATCGTCATTGCCACATGATGTTGCAAATACTAGAGCACTCATTGCAAATAGAGATGCTGCAAATCCTCTAGTGAAAAAGGCAGATGCCTTACTTTTAGTTAGAAATGTTTGTTTCATAGTCATTCTTAATTTTAGTAATAAATAGTCTTTAATTTCTAGTTTTCCAATCACAGGGCTACCAATAATTGGTTGACCAAAGTAGCGAATAGTTTTTTTGATTCCAACTTTGTATGAGAAAATCTTATAAAAGCGTCTTGAAATGTGCTTTTATATGCTTTTTCTTCTCTTTTGTTTGATTTGGTTGTTCAAAAATTGGAAAACCATTTTTTTAAAATGAAATGGTTTTCCTGTGCCATAGCCGTTGAGAGTCTTTGATCTCGACTATGGTTTGATGAGTAAACGTAGGAGGCTATTGTAGCTCGAGTTCGTAGATGATGACCTCTGCGATTTCGTCTGGGTCTTCGTCAGGGGAACTCTTTCCGTTGCATTGGTTCTGTGCACTTGATTGTGAGTAGCAGCCTGCTTTGAAATAGCATGATTTCAGCGTTTTGTCCCAGGTGAGTTTGTTTTCACCATTGTAGTTGACAATCACTTGATTGTTTTGTGCGATGATTTCGAGTTCGAAGACATCCCCAAGGGTGTAGTCTAGGTCAAGTGGCACTACGTGGTTGCTGTTTTCGTAAAAACAGGCCAGATAACCTGTGTTGTCATTAGGGTCACCTTCTTGCGTGACTGTGCCTACACACGGGTCATCACTGCTTCGTTGGTATTTGCCTGGGCTGTTGCCTGTGTAGCGTATCAGGATTTGGTCATCGCCATTGTGTATTTGCCCTGCGACAACTTGAGGTTTTTGTGTAGGGGCTTTGGTGATTGCTTGTTTGAGATACATTCGATGCATGGTGCTCCCTTCGTTGCTCCAGTCTGTGTTTCCACTGCGGTTGTATTCGCGTAGTTCTGTTCTAGGATAGTAGGTGCCGCTGGAGGTTCTTTCTCCACCACAGTTTGTCGCAAAACGAACTCCGATATCGTTACCTTCTTTGTCCTGTACCGTTTCGAAGAAGTTGTACATGGTTTCTTCATAGGTGGCGAGTTCTTCAGGTTTGATTTCGAGTGCATCACTGGCATGATTGTCTGTGACGTACTCTCCACTTTTATTCAAAGGCAGTGTGATTTTCCAAAGGCCTCTCATGTGAAGTACAGAGCTAGGGAAGCCAGTTCCGTCTTCGTCTTCATGAACATTGACTACATACTCTTGTGTGCTTCCATCTTCGGCGGTTACCGTGTATGTGACAGGTCCAGTGAAATCCTGTGCTACACCAGATGCGGGAGTTATTGTGGCATTTTCGGATACTGTTATAGTAGGAGTGAGCGAGCTCCTATTTTCCTGGTAAGGTACCCATGCGTCTACTTCCTTGTATTTTTCATAGACGATTCCTACAGCTGTAGGATCATAGGCTTCAAAGGCAAAAGTCAAGAGAAATTTTTCATCGCTTGGAGGTTCTTCGCCTAAGGTGACCGTGACTGTATAAGCCTGTGTCGATTCGTCTTGTGCAGTGACTGTATAGGTCACGGGTGTACTGAAATCTTGTGCTACACCAGATTCGGGGGATACCGTAGCGTTAGGCGAAACGACTATGGTAGGGATGAGTGTGGTCAGATCTGTGTCATAAGGAACAGTCATCGTGATGTTCGTTTCAGCGATGGTTCCTGTGACTACTGGATCGAGTTCATCGAACGAAAATACTTCTATTTGTTTGGAGTCATCCAAAGATGGTTCTTCGCCCTCGTCTTCTTTACATCCTGTAAATGTGCTCATTAGAAGGATAGCCAGTCCAATGAATCCTAGTAATTTTTGTTTCATAATCTTTCTATTTATTCTTTTAGTCTTCTCAAATGATAGAGACAAACCTAACCAATAACTGATCCACAGTCAATTGGAAATCTAAAAAATTAATGATTGGTAGACCAATTATGTCTTGATATGACTTTTTGTGATCCAAGTATCAAGGTGAATTGGTGAGTCGATTAGAGAGACGGAGGGTGTGTCAGTGAGGACGAAGTGAGGTGATGACTCGAGGTTATGGTCAAAGTACTTACTGAGACGAGGCTGGAGTCGGATGAGGAGTAAAAAATGAGAGGCCCCTCAGCATTGCATGCAATGCTGAGGGGCCTCTCATTTTTGTGCGTGATTATTTGTGATCGTTTACTCTGTATGATAGGTACGAGCAGAATAAAGGATGACTTGAGAGTCTTCCGTTTTGTCGTCGTTCCACTTGAAGTAGTTGCCAGTTTTGAAATAGTTTTCGTGGATATAGTCATTGGCAGCATAGTCGTAGAGTTCTGTGTATTCTACATCAATACCTTTGGCCTCACAGCGCAATGCGTAGTAGAGGACACCTCTTTTGACCAACAAACTAATTGTGAATTTTTCATTGTCTACTTGTCCTATTGAGTTTTTTCTAATGTATTTGCTCGTCCAAAGGTCTCCTTCTTTGGTCGGTTTTACATAGTGTTCGGTGATCAGTTCGCCTTCTTTCCATAGTACCTTGACGGTAGCGGGGTCCCCAGGTGCACCGGTGGTGCTTCTGCCGTGGATTTGTGCTACATACGTTTGTCCGATCCCGTTGCAAAAATCTACGCTGAGTGTGGAAGCTAATCCATGGACGCTTTTTCTATCCATGACCCAGTTGTCTGAGGTTGTTTGGTTGCCTCTCCAATATTCTCGCAATTCGGTTCGGCAGTACCCTGATCCATTGACTTCTTTGTAGCCAGATGTAGTTGCTCCAGTAAATTTGGTATACATCGTATAGCTGTTGTCATCATTTTTGTAAAAGTATGGAGCAGCTTCTGTAGATAGGTTGTCGTTTTCTATGTCCTCATAGTATATAGAGGTGGCACTGCCTCCATTGTCAATAGGAACCGAGAGGTACCAGTTGATCCAAGTAAACGCATCGCCGGACTCTAAATCGACCTCTGTCTCTTCGGCGATAGTAGCCACATAAGTTTGTGTCGAGCCGTCTTCGGCTGTGACGGTATAAGTGACAGGGCTTGTGAAATCTTGCGCTACGCCTGATTTGGGCGATACAGTTGCTTTATTTGAGACAGTTATGGTTGGCGTCAGATTGCTGGCAGCAGAGAGGTCGGTGATCCATGCTTTGACTTCACCGTCACCGACGTAGGCATTCACTATAGGGGTCATACCTTCAAAAGAGAACGAGAGAATGTCTGCCGTATCGCTTAGTGGTGCCGCTTCTTCACTCACTATGACCGAATAAGCCTGAGTGGACTCATCTTCTGCGGTGACCGTGTATACTACGGCTTGACTGAAATCTTGACTTTCGTCTGATGAGGGTGTTAAGGTTGCCTTTTCGGAAAAGGTAACCGTAGGGGTTAGTTCGGTCACATCTGTTTCATAAGGTACGGTCAGCGTAATGGTAGTGCCATTGATTGCTCCCGTGACTATTGGATCGAGTTCTTCGAAAGAAAAGCTTTCTATCTGTTTTGAATCGTCCAACAAGGGTTCCTGTTCTTCATCTTCTTTGCATCCCGTGATGGAATTCATACATAGAACAGTCATCCCGATGAATAGTAATAATCTCTGCTTCATAATCTTCATTTTATGGTGTGTCTTCCTACAGGCGATGACAAACCTATTAAATAATCGGATTGCAAGCAATTGGAATTCTAAACAAATATCAATTGGTAGACCAAAATGTCGCGAATAGATGAAATGATAGGAGAGAGGGGCTTGTACTTGTGATCAAGCGGCTAGAGGAAGTATGATTTAGTGTACGGGTAGTGTTGATGATCTTCTTCCCAACTGCTTTAACTAGTTATGTGCGTTAAGTGTATCTAACACACTTAACGTGATGATTAATAATGATTTACTTAACTTATAGGAGGAAATCTTGATCACGTCAATGCATGTCTATACATGTATTGATGAGGCTAGCTGCTTTATGCTTTGCCTACTAGGATATAAGCTTACCTGTATGAGCTGAGCTTGTCACACTTTAGCGGGTAATTCATGTTCTACAGAAGATATTATCCGAACAAGAGGGTGATTTTTCTGAAATTCTTTGTGGAGTTGTTCGGATATTCTCTATATTGGCATCTCAATTGATTGGTAAACCAATTTTATATCGTCCAATTGAAACGTGAATTGCTAAAAATTTTAATGAATGATTATGAAAAAACTATTACTCTTAAAAAGTAAGTACATGGCAATATATGTCATGTGTTTGTTTTCGTTTTTCGCATCTGCACAGGATACTACTGTGACGGGTGTGGTTGTATCCGACGAGGATGGCGAGACTGTTCCGGGAGCCACAGTGCTTGTGAAAGGCAGCTCTAACGGTACAGTGACAGATTTGGATGGTAGATACTCTATATCTGCACCAAGTGATGCCATTTTGGTGGTGAGCTTTGTCGGTTTCGAAACCCAAGAAATCGGAGTGGCGGGTAGATCAGTAGTGGATGTTTCCATGACAACTGATTTTCAACAATTAGAAGAAGTGGTCGTCGTAGGTTACGGTACGGTCAAGAAAAGTGACAATACAGGAGCACTGTCTTCAGTCAAATCAAAAGATCTTAATGCTTTCCCTACTTTGAGTGCAGTGCAGGGCCTACAAGGTCGTGCTGCTGGTGTTCAAATTCAGTCAACCAATGGTGGTCAACCAGGTGCTGAAATGAACATGAGAATTAGAGGGGGTAGCTCGATCAACGCAAGTAGTGATCCTCTTGTGGTGGTTGATGGTTTTGTAGGTGGTGAAATGCCTCCTCCAGCAGATATCGCATCGATGGAAGTATTGAAAGATGCATCTGCTACTGCAATCTATGGTTCTAGAGCAGCCAACGGTGTAATCCTCGTGACTACCAAGTCTGGAGGAGCAGGTAAAACGAAAGTAGATGTCAACAGTTCGTACTCCTACCAAGAAACAAGCAATCGCTTGGATTTATTGTCAGGTGAGGATTACAGAGATTATATCTTGGAAGTGGTGCCAGCATATAGCTATGATGCTACAGTAGATACAGATTGGCAAGATGAGATATTCAGACCAGGACATATTTGGAACAACCAAGTGTCTGTAAGTGGCGGTAGCGAGGATGTAAAGTACTACATCTCTGGTACGCAGTTTGAACAAGAAGGGGTCATTGACAACTCTAGTTATGAGCGCTTCTCTGTGACGAGTAATTTGAACATCAAAGCTTCTGAGCGAGTAACCATCGGGATGAACTTGTACGGTAGACGAAGTATCGATCAAGGTGTATTGACACAAGAAACTACTGGAGGTAGCAGCAGTACAGGGGTAGTTGGTGCAGCAGCTAGACTGGAGCCTGATACTCCAGTTCGCGATGCGGATGGCAACTATACTCAATCTAAATTGGGAGACAATATTGATAACCCTGTAGCAATCGCTAATGAGATCGATAGAGAAAGAGTAACAGATAGATTTCAATCAAATGGTTTTGTAGATTTCAAGCTATTGGATTGGTTGAGCTTCAAAACTACTTTGGGAGCAGGTGTTACTTCATATAGAGAAGGGGTGTTTAGCTCTTCGGACCTAGTGAGAGGTGGAGAGAGTGGAGTAGCGACACTTGAGTTTGACAAGGCAACCAACTTGTTGACAGAGAACTACTTTACGATCAACAAAGAGTTTGGTATACATAGAATCAACTGGGTGAATGGATATTCTTTCCAGAAAAGAGTTGACGAAGCAGTAGAGACTGGAGCAAGCAGCTTCTTGTCTGAAGCTACTTCATACTGGTTGTTGGAGAGTGGTGCAGCAAGCATAACGCCTGTGTCAGCACAATCTACTAGAATTTTGAAATCGTATTACTCTAGAGCAAACTATACGCTTATGGATAGATACGTGTTTACTGCGACTATCCGTTACGATGGTGCATCGAACTTTGCGAAGAACAACAAGTGGGCATATTTCCCATCTGGAGCAATTGCTTGGAATGTAGGCGATGAGCCGTTCTTGGAGTCAATCAGCACTATCTCTGATATGAAACTTAGAGCCAGTTATGGTTTGACAGGTAACCAAGGTATCGGAGCATACGAGTCTTTGGCTACTGTGGATGCGTACTATAGCAACAGACCTGGACAAGGAGCGTTGATTTTGGGTACATTGTCCAACCCTGATTTGACTTGGGAAACTACAGCTCAATTGGATATAGGTATTGATGTTGGGTTGTTTGACAACAGAGTAAGATTGACAGCTGATTACTACGACAAGCAGACATATGATTTGTTGTTTGATCGTCCGATCCCTGCTTTCTTCGGTGTGAACGAGTCTGTTCCGACTCAGCTTCAAAACTATGGAGAGATCCAGAACCAAGGGTTTGAAGCAATGTTGACGACTAGAAACTTGGTAGGAGATTTTACATGGACTTCTAACGTGGTATTTGCCATGAATAAAAACCAAGTGACATCACTTCCAGATTCATCGACAATCTCATACTTCAATGCTCCAGGTCACTTCAATATTACTTCTGGATTCCAGTTGCTGCAAGAAGGCCAGTCTATGGGTGTGTACTACGGCTATGTCTATGAAGGTGTGACTCAGCCAGGAGATCCACTGTTGGTAGGATCAGATGCAAAAATCGGAGGAGAGCAATTTGCCGATCTCAATGGAGACGGTGAGTTGACAGATGCAGATAAGAAGATCATCGGTAACCCTCATCCTGATTTTACATGGTCGTTCAATAACGATTTCACCTACAAAAACTTTGACATGAACATCTTCATTCAAGGAGTACATGGCAATGAAATGTTGAACTTGACAAGAATGGAATTGGAGTCATTTCGAGGTACAAACAATGTCTCTACAGCGGCTCTAGATAGATACAACGCGCTAGACAACCCAACAGGAGATATTCCTTCTGCTGACCCTGCTAGAACGCAGAAGATTTCTTCAAGATGGGTAGAGGATGGAAGCTACGTACGTTTGAAAAACGTCGCTTTGGGATACACTGTTCCTCAGTCCGTATTGGAAAAAATCAAAGTACGTTCATTGAGATTGTACGTGAGTGCTCAGAACCTGTTCACTATTACCAATTATTCTGGTTTGGATCCTGAAGCGGCATATGCCAACGAAGGAGAAGGTACAAATAATGCCGATTCCAACAGAAACTTGGGACTAGATTATGCTAGTTACCCGAATGTGAAAACATATACGGTAGGACTAAACTTAGGCTTTTAATTCAAGCCTAGTAGATTAATCAAATGTCAAATATTAATTCTAAGAATATCATGAAAAAATCATATATAATCTCAGCAATGTTCGCCTTGGTCATGGTGTTTTCCATGTCCTGTGAGACTTTGGATGAGAGCCCAAAGAGTGTATTGGCTCCTGAGGGCTTATTTACCACGCCTGAGGAATTGCAGGCCGCAGTGAATGGAGGATACTCCTTGTTGACTAGAGAGGAGTTTTATGGAAGGAAATTGTCGTTGGCTTTGCTCGTAAGAGGGGACATGTGTGGAATCGGTGATCCGAGTACAGCTGCACGTAGACAGACTTGTGATCTCATGCAGATGGAAGTGGACAATGGTTTGGTCAACGTATTTTGGCCGATTGGTTACAAAGTATTGGCAGCAGCCAACACCGTGATCAATGCTCAAGGCGTTGTGTCGGGTAGCGAAGAAGATGTAAATGCGGTAGTAGCTGAGGCTTATTTCTTGAGAGCCTATGTACACTATGTGTATGTGAGATTGTTTGGTGAGATCATTTACATGGATGGTCAGCCTATCGATGATCCGTTGGCGGTACAGCAGTCTCCTATCGACGAGTCCTATAGAGGGATCATTGGGGACTTAGAGTTTGCAGCGCAGTGGTTGGCAGATGTCCCAGCGGACAGGTCTCACCCAGGCAAAGCGGCTGCTCATGGTTTGCTAGCGTCTGTATACATGACTCGCGCTACGTCTACTGCAGCTGAAGGAACGGATTGGCAAGATGCCCTAGACCATGCAGAAGAGGTGATCAACAACGAAGGTCAGTATGCTGTGGGACTAGAAGAAGATTACTACGATATTTTTGATCCAAACTATGTGTCTTCTGAAATCTTGTTCAAAGTAGACATGATTGCCAATGATTCGTACGAAAAAACTCCTGGTGATATCGGCGGATCTAATGCAGGTACTGACCAGATTGGATCAGTTACTGGACCAAGAGGCGATGAGCGATTCACAGCGGTCAATTCAGCTGCTTTCGGTTGGAGTGCCATCGTTCCAGAGTTGGAGGTATACACCAACTGGGATGGCAAAGATTACCGAAAAGCGGTAAGCTTGGATACAGCGATTACTTTCGAGGGGACTCCGGATTATTACTTCACCAATTGGGGCTCTATTCCTCAAAATGTAGCTAGACCAGCTATTGCGAAGTATTTCAGAGCAGTAGGTGAGTCCAACGTGATACACGGTATTGAGACTGGTCCTAGTTTGAGAGATTCGAATGCCAAGCACATCATGATGAGATATGCAGAAGTTATTTTGATTGCT
Source organism: Reichenbachiella sp. 5M10 (assembly GCF_002742335.1). Classification (NCBI taxonomy): domain Bacteria; kingdom Pseudomonadati; phylum Bacteroidota; class Cytophagia; order Cytophagales; family Reichenbachiellaceae; genus Reichenbachiella; species Reichenbachiella sp. 5M10. Next base: position 171,597 of record NZ_MDGR01000007.1, read on the forward strand.
GCTGAGGCAGCAGTTGAATTGGGTGACAATGCGAAAGCGGTCAGCTATATCAACCGAGTGAGAGCACGTGCGAGAGGTGCTGCTGGAGCGGGTGATTCAAAGTACCCTCCTAGCGCTGTCCCTGCAGATATCTCAGGTACTGTGACTGTGGACGATGTACTGGAGGAGCGTAGATTGGAATTGGCTTTCGAAGGTGTCAGATGGTACGATATCGTCAGAAGAGAAAAAGGAAATGTATTCTCAGGAGCTGCACCGGCTTTGGAAACAAGAAACTTCGACTCTGGCAAAGATTACTTGTGGCCTAAATACGAAGTAGATGTTACTTTGCTGGATGGGTTGACACAAAACCCAGGGTATTAATCCTAATTTTGTTTGAAACAATTTTTTTGAAAAGCCGAGCAGTACTGCTCGGCTTTTTTTATGCCTAGTGATCAATCATCATGTCGTGTAGGGATGAGGAGAAAAAAACATCTCTACCGAGGGATTTGGAATCTACTTACGTCTATAGTGAAAAATAAAATTCTATAGTATGAAGGTAACAAAAACAATATGGGCTACAGTTTTAATAGCAGCTGTTTGGATAGGGTGTAGTTCTGACGGTACATTGTCTGACGGTGATTCTGGAGTGACACTGACTGAATTACCTGCTGCCTTTTCTGCCTTTGATGCGGATCATGTGTCCGTGTTGCTTGATGGGGACGACATCATTGTTGAGACAGACGGATTGCCTAATCACACCTCACCCTATTGGTCCAATACTACTACTCGAGAAATGGATGGCGTCACTACTCAGGGATCTTCGAGCAACCATGAATTATTCGTGGAACCAACGATTACTTCATATGGGCAGATGGCGCCAGGTAATATTGATGATTTCAATGGTTCCTATGCTTTGACCGTGGATGCCACACCGGAGAGAGCCTCTTCGAGCTCTGCTACAGGGTTGGGAGCGATAGGGATAGCTGTGAGTGGTGCCGTCATCTACAACGACGAAGAGGGTCCAAACGTACCTCTTGACAATGCTGTGGGGTCCTTGGATTACACAGGAGCACATACCGGTCCTCAGAGTTACCATTATCATCTAGAGACTACAGCTTGGTCCGAAGACGATGACGCATTGATTGGGATTATAGCGGATGGTTTTTTTCTCTATGGGCGAAAATGTGCAGAGACGGGGACGTACCCAGACGACTTGGACGAGTCGGGAGGGCACACCAGTAGCACTCAGTACAACGAGGAGTCGGTATATCACTACCACATCCAAAATGACTTGTACCTCAATCAGTACTATATTCTGTTTCCAGGAGATTATCAAGGGACTGCCAATGCCATACGTTAACCTATATTTTCTGTTGATTTTTGCTAGGTTGCTGTTGCTCAGTACACCGAAGAACACAGATATGACTGTTTCAGTTAGTGAAAACGAGGTTCTTGTAGTCGTAAACGTCGAGCAGTTGAGTTTGCACGGAAACCAGGGGCAGTGGTATAGAGGAGAGGAGCCGTTTACCGGAGTGAGTGTACGACGTTTTTCAAATGGGCAGGTGAAGGAAAAGGTAGAGTACCTGAATGGAAAGAGACATGGTGTTCGTCAAAAGTGGTTTGAGAATGGTCAACCGAGTTATGAAGCATATTATACTGATAATCGCTTGAACGGAGTGGTGAAGTCGTGGTGGTGGAATGGACAGTTGAGATCAGAAGGGTCTTTTGTGGTGGGTAAGGCGAATGGGGTACAAAGGCAATGGTACAGTGATGGGGCACTTTTCAAGGAAATGAATATCGTCCAAGGGCGCGAGGAAGGGCTGCAACGTGCTTGGCGCAAAAATGGAAAGGTGTATGTAAACTATGAAGCCAAAAATGGTCGCATATTTGGTTTGAAACGCACAAATTTATGCTATGAACTCAACGAAGAAAATATTCAATTTGACCGTTGATCTATGCTTGATGGTAGGGTTACTTGTTATAGGGGCTGGGTGTAAGTCTTCACCATCTGAGAAGGAGAGTAGGATTGAGGTTCTGCCCTACTATAATGAAGCGACCTTTACACCGCAGTGGTACGCCTCGGATCTAGATTTACCCATAGGGTTTCATCAGATACCATCGTTTCGTTTGGTCAATCAGTATGGAGAGGAGGTCACGGAGCACACAGTAAGGGGTAAGATTTCCGTGGTGGACTTTTTCTTCACTTCATGTCCAGGAATATGCCCCAAAATGGCCTCCAATATGGCTCTTGTGCAGGAGGCATTTCTGGAGACAGATGAGGTGATAATGCTGTCGCTCTCAGTGACGCCAGAGTACGATAGTGTCCCTATACTACGAGGCTATGCTGAGCGTACAGAGGTGGTGAGTGGTAAGTGGCATTTGCTGACAGGGGACAGAGAGGAGATATATGATCTGGGACGTCATTGGTATTTTGTAGAAGAGGATTTAGGACTACAAAAGGCAGAAGAGGATTTTATTCATACAGAAAATTTCATCCTAGTGGATGGGAATCAGCACATCCGGGGGATTTATAATGGTCTCAATAAAGCGTCAGTTAATCAGTTGATTGCGGATATTCATACACTCCAGAATCAGATAGAATGACATGAAGCTCTTGTTGCACGGAATGCTGCAAGGGCTTTTTTGTCTATTTCTGTACTCTTCGGTGTTTGTAGTCCCTTTGGATAGAATCTAGCAGCAATCTCTTACAAGTTCTTGAATTTGCATAAATTGGCACCTATCAAAATAAGACTTATGCTACGGATAATATTATTGCTATCAATGAGTGTCATGACGTTCATGACTTTGGGACAAGCCCCTGCTTGGATGGATCCTGCGACTCGCATGAGTCAGTGGCCTGATGACCAGTACCTCAGCGTGATGGTATCGGAGACAGTAGGCAAAAAGGACAACCAGACCCAAATACAGACGCAAATGTACCAGTTGGTCAAAAGCCAGTTGTCAGATGCTATCTTGGTATCGATCAATGCCGAAACGCATCTCAATATCAGTGTGAAAAATGCCGAAACAGATCAACTCTGGGAGCAGCGTTCTCGATCTGCTTCCGATGTAGAACTCGTAGGACTCAAGCAAGAGTCCTACTATGACAAACGGCAAAAATCCTTGTTTGTGTTTGGTTATGTTTCGATCGAGGAGCTGAGTAATTACCACCGAGCCATCATTCAAAAGAACATCAACGAGATCATGGAAGGGCAGGAGCAGGTTGTGCGTGTGCAGAGCAAGTCCCAAAGAATAGAATGGCTGTCTCAGACTCAGTCCGCACTTTCTGCGATCGAAAAGTCTGTTCAGGTACTGACGGCACTGTCACAACCTCACGGTGCGGACTTGTCGTTCTTGCGTCAAGTTGCTCGGGACAGCCAAAAAGAACTCAACGACCTGTTTCATAGTGGACGTGTGAGTTTGGAGGACATCAAAACACGTTTGGCTACCGAGCTACTGATGAAGCTACCCAACGGTACAGTGGAGCCGGCTCGCCTTGAGAGCATGTACTATTCACAGACGACAGTAGGTAGTGAGTTCAGTAGTAGTTTGTTTGCTCAGCTAGGGGAAGTGCTAGGGGATGATCCACGCATCACACTTTCCACGACAGGCAAAGCACGGATAGTAGGTGTATATAGCATGACCGAGGAGGAGGTGATGTTTCAAGCGGCAGTAATCAACGGCCGAGAGGCCGTGTTATCGAGTAGTAGTTTTTCGGTTGGAACTTCGGTCATCGATCGACAGGGACTCAAGCTTCTACCGACGCATTTTGAGTTTATCTCCAAGTTGCCAGAGATGGTTGTAGAGGCACCTGCAGAGTTTCATGTCAAACCCAATGAATTTGTCAGTCGGCCCATAATGGTTCGATGTGTGTTGGGTGGGAGATCTGTTTCGAATATGCCGTTTCGTGTGCGGTTGGATCACAATGGGAAATCGAAGTATTATGGAGTGCTGAGTTCGGATGACGGGGTGGCGGCTTTTTATCTGACCACTGATATGGTATCTCCAGGGGCTGATTATCGATTGGATTTTAGTTTGGATTTGGCACGCTACCTATCGGTATCCGAAGATACCCCTCTCTTGTCTGCCATTCGTAATCAGGATGGTTTGTCTGAGGGGCATACAGAGTTGACTGTGTTGTCTCCGACGATATTTGTGCGCAGTAGCGAAGAAGGGATCGAAGAACCGCTGCGTATCAAGGTAATCGAGCCAGCGCTCAAAAGTGGCTTGGCACAATTGCGGTACGCTTTTGTAGAAGAGCGGGTGTCGTCGGATTATGAGTTGGTGGTGGAGGCATTTGCCCGGAAAGGGCAAACAGGAGACATCGCGACACTGGCATATGTAGATGCGACGGTTTCGCTCATCGATTTGGACACGCAAAAGGAAATTTATAAAAACTCGTTTTATGATATCAAAGGCATAGGAGCCAATTTTGACGATGCCCAGGCCAAGGCTTTTCAGAAAGCAAAAAGTCAGATCGTAGATGATCTGACCTATGAGTTGGAGTATAATCGGTGACCAATTGGTAAAAGGTTTTCGGATTATTTGGATACCTCTTTGGCGTAGCTCGATACGCGACGAATGATGCGGTTGGCGACCTCTTCTGAAGCTTGCTTGATGAGTTGAGCACTACCGATGTATTGCACTTCGTCGCGATTGAGATTGCTCGGTATGGCGCGTTTGTCCCCCCCTTCGTAGGTGTACCAGACTCCTGACCAATCTGCCGTGTTGTTTACTTCGTCAGTGACCAGTACTTGACCGGTGGTTACGTCGATGATTTTAAAAGTCGCTGCGACGGTTGATTTGGCGATTTTGATGTGTTGGTGCATTTGGACCGTCACGTCTTTCTTGATATCACGTGTCTTTTCTTTGCCGTCTTCCATGTAGGTTTCTTCCCCGACTTTGATCTTCTTTTCATAGCTACGGTCTTTGGGGTCGAGTCGTTCGGTATCGTAAGTAGTCAGTGTGACGGTACCTACGAGTATGGAGTTGACCCCTACGAGTTCGCCGAGTTGGGCAGTGGTGCCATCCTGCATCAAACCAGAGACGCTGAGTTTTTGTTCGTCAAGGATGCGGTTGGTAGCATCGCGATCGAGCAATTCAAAAAACTCATAATTGTTGTTGTATTTTGTAAAGTAGGAGAGGATGTCAAAGGCAATGCTCCCTCCCGCGTTGTGGTCACTGGAGGAGATGTTTTCGAATTCGGTGAGCCCGAGTCGGGTGGTGCCTAGTTTTTTGGCAGCCAAATAGCGTTCTTCGGAGTCTCGGTATGCGGGCACATATTCGTAGGCGTAGCGAAAACTCTTAGCGGCTGACTTGCTTGATTCTAGCCCTTGTAGTTGGGCATCCTTGCGGGCATTGGCATAGTGCATCGCTGCGGCTGCCTCGATGGTCTCGTTGAGAGAGGATTCTGCGGCAGCTAAGTCTGCGGATACATCTACGAGGTTGAGGTTGAGTGGCGGATCTTTCTTTTTGGCCGCTTCGAATTTTTCTGGATTAGTGGACCGTAGGATGCGATTGTATTTGCTGATAAGTGTGTAGTAGTTGATGATATCAGCCTTTTGATTGGCCGTGACGTCTCCTTCGAATTCTTCACTTGCTTTTTTGAGGTCTTCGATTTGCATCATAAAACTATTGGTTACCCATTCATAGTTGCTTCGGAGGAGTTCTTGTAGATCTGAGATAGAGCCCTTTCTCTTGGCGATTTGCAGTCCTTTGGCGGCATTGAGTAGACCAACTCCTGGGGTGAATTTCTCGGGTACTGTGGTGTTCTCAAAGGCGTTTTTTCCTGATTCAAAATTTCGCTTCGCTTCCCGCTCATAGTAATTTTCTCCCTCGTCCATTTGTATGTCGAAAGGGTAGAGGACGTAGGATTTTTGTGCGAGTAAGGGTGACGTGAATGCCAGTGCTAAGGCTAAGAAAAGCAATGATCTCATAGGGAGCGTAGTTGATAGTTGTTTTGGGTAGCTAAAATATAGTTTTTGGAACGTAAACGCCAGTACTCCCTCTGGAAGATGCCGTGAACATCATGTTGCGTAGCTAGTCGGCCAGGGTTGGTGGCTACAATGCCTGTGTCACTAGTTGCCTATCGCTCAATAGCATGAATCTGACTTCAGCCATTGAGGGGCAGGCGGGCTCTGCTGAAAATCAGCCTCGTAGGACTAAGTAAGTCAGGTATGAGAAATATACGATGAGAAACAATACTCCTTCCCATCTATCTATTCTTGGCCTCTTGCCTACGATCACGGCAAAGATCAATAAAGTACTGGCCGTAATGACCATCAAAATATCCGTATTGCTAATCACATCAAAGGGTAAGGGGCGGATGATTGAACTAAGACCTAGTATCCAGAGCAGGTTGAAAATATTGGATCCTATGACATTGCCAACAGCCATATCGGCCTGGCCTTTCTTGGCAGCTATAGCGGAAGTTACTAGCTCAGGCAATGATGTGCCAATCGCGACCACAGTCAAACCAATAAACGTTTCGCTGAGCCCAAAGGCTAGAGCGATTTCAAAGGCGCCATCGACTACCCATTTTCCACCTACGAATAGGGCGATAGAACCTCCAACCACAAACAGGATAGACTTGCTTGTTGGCAAAGAGTTGATTTCGCTTTCAGAGTCACTGGTGTTTTCCAGTTTGGACTTATTGGTTTTTGATACGACATAAATGTAAAACATGAATAGCGCAAAAAAGAGGAGTAATATGGAGCCATCCACTCTACTCAACGTAAGTCCTTTTACCTCTACAAATAGATTTGCATTGGCCAAAAAACCAACGAGAAGTGTAGCCACCAACGAAATTGGGATTTCTGTAAAGTAAATGGACCGCTGTATGGGGAGTGGCTTGATCACAGATGCAACACCCAAAATCAGCAGTACATTGGCAATGTTGCTCCCCAGGATATTGCCAATGGCTAACTCCGAACTGCCGTCTGAGCTTGCCAGAATGTTAACAATCAATTCGGGCATACTCGTCCCAAAGGATACAATGGTCAGCCCAATGATTAGTGTAGGGATCTTGTTTTTTTTAGCTATGGATGACGCTCCGTCTACCAAGTAATCTGCCCCTTTGATGAGCAGTACAAATCCAATTGCGAATAGTATATAAGTCATTGTAAGTTAAATAGGTCACACGAATTTAAAGGATTGATGAAAATATGGATGTTTTTATCCTCGAAATAATTGCGATCAACCCTCTGGTTGCTTCAGATATTGTTGGCTCAGTTTTTTAGACCAAGTTCAAGCGAACCTTGTGAGGAGATCTAATCCAGTATTTCATAATACAAATATTCCCACGCCAACTGTACGCTGAACATGGGTGGGTAAGAATAATCCTCTACTTCTGCTACTTTATATTTTGGCGTCTCAAAATCGGGATGGTTAAACAACTCCATCCAATCGATCTTTCCACTTTTTCCCAACTCTTTGTAATCCTTGATATGCCAACTTAAAAATCGTGAGGGGTATTTTTGAAAATAATCAACAGGGTTTACCTCTCCTACATCCATCCAATAAATGTCAGCTTGAAAGTAGACATATTTGGGGTCTGTGTTTTCCAAAAAATAATCATAAATCCGAACACCTTCAACCAAACCAAATTCATCGCCATGATTGTGAAAGGCAAAGGCGAGACCTTTGTCTTTGCATAATTTCCCTATGGTATTGTAATAGTCACAATAGCGCTGCAACTCTACTTTGGTTGTCACCGATTTGAGTTGATTATTTGAAGTTGTCAAGTACTCCACACCTGCTGCTATATGATCATCAATACACTTCGACCACCATTCCATGGTGCTTTTCCAGGCACCAGGACTAGGAAGGTCATGAAATGTCATCGAACCTAAAAACTGCATGTCCTGCTCCTCCACTACTTGACGAAACTCGGTGGGGGACATTCCGTAAAATGTCCCCTCGTCATATACGAAAGTCTCAACATAGCTGTAGCCATTCGGCTTAGTTCTCTTAGGGTTGTGACTGGGGATTTCAACATTTGCTGGTGAACAGAAACCAATTGAATGCCTATGTTTTTGTCCTTTGGGTTAGATTTAATGTACCGGGTTTTCCAAATGCTTTGATCCAACTGATCAAAGCCTTCTAGCAATACCTCTGTATAGCTTTGAAAATCAAATTTGACACGCAAGTAAAAATCGCCCAACATGTCGATATCTTGCATCTGCCATTCTCTTTCATTAGCAAAACGCCCCGTCCCGTTGAAAACCACGCCTTCGGCATTTTGTCCCAAAGCAATGATTTGGTCACTTTTTGAGTCGTGACTAATCAACTCTGTGAGTAGGGGCTGGTATGTGCTATTTTGATAGTGGAGTACTTCAACCTGCAAGGAATGATTTCCCATTTTAGAATGATTATTCATTTTCACAATGGGAAATGAATCAATGCTATCCGTGTCTGCATGGATGCTACTCACCCAATTTCCAGCATATTGATGTAGGCGATCAACTTGCGAATGGATTGTGTGCTGAGCCAGTAGCGTTTGACTCAAAATCATCAATACCCCTGTCATGACCTGGATTTTCATGTTTCTTTGTTCTGTTTTTGAAACTCAAGCCTACTTTTTGGCAAACGTAGCTTTGCTCAATTGGGCAGAAGGCTTGTGTAGGGTTTGTATGTGTCGTTTGATAAAAGAATCAAAGTAGTGAACAGGCTATTTCTTTCATCTAGCGGGGTAGTAGTCTGTCATACCATGTTGTGTGCAGGTCTTTCTTTTTTGATCAAATCATTGATAGCATTCCAAAGTGAAATTCTCTTTTGTAAGGATTGTTTAGCGACTGCTAAAGTTTCGTTCCACTTTTGTTCGTCATTACCGCATAGTTCTGCAATCATTTTGAGAGACAATGGTCCGTGCTCATCTCCGTCCAATTCTATGTGTCTTTCAAGGTAATATTTTAGTTTATTGTAAGATTTGTTTTCAGCATCGGCATTTTTGAGTATTTCAATAAACATATCAGGGATGACATCCTCTCGCCCAAATGTAAATGCAGAGGCTATTAGATGGGCTTGGTGTGTATCAATGATTGAAAAAGAAAACATGACAAAATCAGCTACTCTTTCATCAATATTGATTTGGTTCAAAGCATATTCAAGTGGATTTCCAGATTCAACCAGTTGGATGAAATGTTGAATCTCAGAAGTGCTTCCGTTGGCTTGCATCAGAGCATCCAAATACATTTCAAAATGACTCTTAGGTTCTCCTATTTCATTGATGTCGCTTTCTTCCCCGTGTACGATTTCATTTATGAATCTTGAAAGAGTTGGTTTTTTAGGAGGAGTCCAAGGAATTTGAACATTGGTCAATTCTATTTGCAGGGATTTTAAAAGGGACATAAAATCCCAAACAGCAAATACATGATTTTCCATGAAAATTCTGATGTCACCTAAGGTTCTTAGGTTTGTGTAAAGTTCATGGTTTTGTAGTTGATCTCTCAACTCTGAGATTTCATTTTCTATATGTTGTATTCTATTCATCCTGTATTTTTTTACAGATAGTATCTGTGACTAAAGAGTGATGCTCTGTTTGTTGAAAGCAAAATTCCTAATTTAATATCAGTTGTATGGGGCAATATTTCATTTTTATTGAAGGCCTTTCAATACTTCCAAAACCTTGGATAGTAGCCCGAAGATATGAAGGCTTCGGACTACTTGCACTGCTCTATTTTCTGCAGCAATGCCTTCTTCAGTCTTGAAAAAGAATGGAGTGGTGTATGTTGTCAGTCTGGGATTTATTTTTGGTATGCGCCCGACGAGTATGTGAGTTCGTAGCTGTGTGTATAAATCTCGAAAACGATCCCGAAGGGGTCTTCTACATATACCATTTTGTATGGCTTCTCATTGGGGTAGTACTCCCTGATGGGCATTCGTTGTTTTCCGCCGTATTCCACGATTTTGTTCGTAAGATCTTCGATGTTTGGATCCTGGACACAGAAGTGGAACAGTCCGGTATGGAAAGGGTTGAATTCTGGGGCTTCTTTGATGCCATGCGGAAATGAAAACAACTCTACCCCGATCCCGTCGGAGGTGGACAAGTGGGCAATCTCAAACTCCTCCCAATCTTTTCCAAATACGTCAATACACATTTGGCCTATAGCAGTATCTGTTTCTTTCAATACTTTTGACGGTGGCATAATGACATACCACCCCATCACTTCTTCGTAAAACTTCACGGCTTTGTGAATATCTGGGACGGTGATACCTATGTGTGAAAAGGTTCTTGGATATTGGGTTTCTTTCATGATGATTTGTGTGTTAGTAAATGCCTATTTTGGCCAAGAGGTGTATACGCCCGATTCATGGAGTTAGTTTTGGTAATTGTTTGATGCGGTCAACCTCTTCGGTTGTTGGGTTGAAAAACAACGAACCCTCCACGATCAAGGTTAGCAACAAGTGCACGCGATTTTATTGTCTTACGCTTTGGGAATACTGATTTCAAGGTTTTCTAGCAAGTTTATTTGTTAACTTTTCTTCTTCACCCATTGTCTCATGCCTATGTCTTTACCCCCTGACTATAGGGTGATTCCTGTAGCCTTCCCTCAAAACCAGCCGTATGTCTACTGCACTTATTGTTCCCGGAATGCCTGCATTTGGGGAGCCCGATACCGCTTGTTTAGCCGTTACGTTGAGGAGAGAAATGCTACTGATCCGAATGTTCACTCCTCGTTATACTATTATTGATTCCTGAGCCATACGGTGGGGCTAGTTTCCCGCACAAATCAGGTATTATCCATGGATGATTTCATCAACGACATGTTTCGGTCGCAAATCATTCAACTTTAGGAGTACATGCTCAACTGCAACCTCTGGACCTATATCAAACCTTAATCTTGGCGTGGTTAATTGGCATGGACTCCAATCAAGTCTTGTTGCTTTGGTTGTTTTGTCTTTGTACTATAGGGTACACGCCAATGTTTGCACCGACGGGGTAGGGAGGGATTGGATCAGCACACAGGTCTACTTTGGTTTAGGGCAAAAGATTCATTGGTTTGGGTCGTTTCTGGCTTGGTTTATCTTAAAAAATAACGTAATCTTATCTTAGAAAATCTAAACTAGACCGACTTTTACTTGATCCATCCATACATATACCAAACGAGGGTGGCAGTGTCTATGCTGCTGCTGACTGTTGGGCTCACCAACTGCAAGTTGTACAAGGATCCTCCGTCGACGGAGCAGATCGCCGAATCTGCTTTGCCACCCAACACCTTGATCCCAGATCACTGGACGGCAGATGCCACTACCACCCAAGATGTAAGCGAGGATTGGTACCGTGAGTTTGATGACGAGCGGCTCAATGGCTACATCACAGAAGCCCTGGACTCGGCCAATCCAGGAGTGGTCTATCGTCTGGCGCGGATTAGGGCGAGTGAGTCCGGGGTACAACTCGCGCGTGCGGGGCGTGCTGTGTACATGGATTATGGAGCGGGATACGCTGGATCCTATACCTCGGACAACGGCTATTCGCAAAACGCAGGCGTAGGGCTAGCCATATCCTGGGAGGCAGACCTCTGGGGCAAAATCGCCGCAGGCATCGAAGCGGCACAAGAAAACGTAGTGGCTGAGACACACCAGTTGGCCTACACGAGGATGTCTATCGCCGCGGATGTATCGGCGAGTTACTTCACGATTGGGGCGCAATATGATCTGTTGGATTTGGGATACGAGTTCATCGCACTCAATCAGGATATCATAGAAATACTCAAAAAAAGGGAGTCTGTAGGTATCATCGACCAAAAGGAGGTCTATATGGCTCAGGCCAAACTCAATGAAATCAACAGCATCGTCAAAAACACCGAAAATACGTTGCAAGAATCCATTCGTCAGCTCGAAGTAATCCTGGGTAGATATCCTGCCAAGAACCTAGAGGTTTCGTGGCGTCCCGATGATCTGCATGGGGAGGTACAGTTGTCCGATCCGTATAGTCTGCTCAGTAGGCGGCCAGATGTGAGGGCGCTGGAGCACCAAGTGCGACAGGTGTTTTACCTCAGAGAACAGGCCGAACTGGCAAAATATCCTTCGTTGACCTTGACCTTGACTCCAGGTCTGTCTACAGCAGACGGTCTTTTCATTACACCAGTGGCGTCTCTGCTAGGCCCTATACTCAACGGTAAATCCATCCGCGCGCAGGTGGAGCAGTTGGATGCACAGCAGCAGCAACTGGTGGCCAACTACGGTAGTTTGGTGCTACAGGCCTACAATGAGGTCGAAACCAGCCTCAATGCCGCACAACTCTTGGCGGAGCGTTTGGCCTTTGCCAAGGAGGCAGCCGAAGACTACAAAAACGTGTATCAGATCGCACTGGATCAGTATAGCGTGGGTCGTATTGATCTTTTCGATGTATTGCTCATGCAATCTCAATATTTGAGTGCGGAGCTGGATGTAGTGAACCTGAAGTTGATGAACTATCTCGTACGTATTCAATTGTATTTATCCTTGGGCGGTGCCCTTACAAACTAATCTCGCATGGACGGACTCAATATTCTTGCCCTTTGTTTCATGATTCTGATCGCCATCACATTGGTGTATGTGGTCATTTATATTCATGATATTCCCTATCAGATAGCCAAGAAGCGAAATCATCCTCACCAAGAGGCGATCCATATGGCGGGATGGGTGAGCCTGATACTCATGCACGCGATTTGGCCGTTGCTTTGGATTTGGGCTTACTTGTATACGGATGATGGTTCCAATCTCATCCCCAACAAAACCCAAACCGACGACTTGAAAAAGGAAATCGAAGAACTTCGCCGAGAAGTAGAATCCCTAAAGAAAAAATAATGGAAACGATACTTGCTGCACTATACGGTACTCTGTGCTGGTTGATTTTTAAGGTCTTCAAAGTACCTGTCAACAAATGGACCATCACGACGGCTATTTTGGGAGGAGCTATTATGATCGGGGTGCTCATTGGCTTGATGAACTACAACCATCCCTTCACACACAATGCGCGGGTGTATTTCGTCTCTACGCCAGTCATCACAGAGGTGAGTGGGCGCGTGGACAGTGTCTATGTCAAGGGAGGTGGTCAGTCGGTACGCAAGGGGGATACCTTGTTTACCCTCGATGACGAGATCTATCGCAGTAGGGTGCTTGCGCTGTATGCACAGGTCAAACTGGCACGTATCCGACTCAAGGAGTCTCGCCAATTGGCGTCGGTGAGTGCAGGGACCAAGTTTGATGTGGAGACCTATCAGTCGCAGGTAGAGCTGTATGAGTCACAGATCCGTGAGCAGAAATACAACCTTCAGGCCTGTGTGGTCGTGGCAGCTACGGATGGCTATGTGACGCAAAATAGGCTGGTCAAAGGCATGCGGGCGGTGCAGTTTCCTTTGCGGCCGTTGATGACCATCGTCAATACGAGTCAGGGGTTCATTGTGGGGGCGTTTCCGCAAAATCCTTTGCAGCGCGTGAAAGTGGGCAATGAAGCGGAAGTGATATTTGATGCCGTGCCGGGACGGATTTTTTCGGGAAAAGTCATCGAAATGGGGGAGTATATTGCACAGGGAGAGTTGCAGGCCTTCGGGACGATGTATGATTTCGATACGAGTCATGGGCAAGGGGCTGTGCCTTTGCTCATCGAGCTGGATGAGGAGATGCAGGAGTATTTCGTCCCTGGAGGTGCCAAGGCACAAATGGCTGTCTACTCCGAATACCTAGAGCCTGTCAGTATCATACGCAAGGTACTCCTGCGTATGAAGGGATGGATGAACTACCTGGTAGGGGAGTGATCCTTTGTTTGGATTGTTTTACAAGGGCTTCTTGAGGTTTATGCCAAAGCAGGTTCCGCTTTGGTGAGAGGTAGCTTTTTCTTTCCTCTGGCTCGTTTCTTTTTGAGTTTGTTGATCCAGATGATCGTGCCCGTCACAGGGAGTGAGGTCGCAATCAAACAAGAGATGAAGTAGATGATCTTAGAGAAGGTGCCGAATATCTCACCTGTATGTATCGACCGGATCGAATGCATGATTTGGTGATTGAGCGGTTCGTCGGAGAACAGTTCCTTTTTCTTCACCGCTGCGGTCATTTTGTCAAGGGTCAATTCATCTCTGCCCGATACGGCAAAGAACCCTACTTTGGACTTGGCGATGGAGACAGTAGGCTTGTTGTCAGTAGGTAGGTTGATTCTCGTGTCACCTTGGTAGTTTAGCTCGGCGTGGGCTACTTGTAGGTAGTCTTCTAAGGTTAAAGTCGTGACTTGTTGTAGCGGTTGCTTTTCTTTTTTCTTCTCATCACCACCTCTAGGTCCACGCGTAGGTCGTTCTACACTGAAGGTAGCATAGAGCCCATCTCGGTACCAGTCAAATGACCAGTAGAGTCCTGTCAGTGACATGATCAGCAGGATAAAAGCGGAGTAAAAACCAAGGGCATTGTGAAGGTCGTGATTGACCCGCTTCCAGCTGGCTGACCATTTGATTTTCAAGCCTTGCTTCCATGCCTTTACTTTTTGGGGTATCCAGATGATCAGACCTGTGAGTGTGAGCAGAGCAAAGATGACGGTAGACCAGCCGACAATCGGACGACCGATCTCAGTGTCTAGCATCAACCAGCGATGCAGTCTAAATACGACCATGAAAAATTCGCTCGAAGCAGTTTTGCTAGTACCTTGTACTGTTCCTGTGTAGGGGTTGATTAGGTAGTTGGTGCCGCGGCGTTCCCCTTCCTTTCGTACAGAGATGGCGTAGGCTTTTTCTGGATCAGCAGGGATGCTGATCGACGAGGCTTTTCCCTCCTCTACGGTTTTTTCGACGCTAGATACCAAGTCTTTTAAAAGTAAAGTAGAGGCTCCTTGTGGAACCTCTACTTGGTAAATGTCAGCGTTGATAGTCTCCTCGATCTCATGATAAAAGGTGTAGATCGTACCCGTGAGACATACCACGAACAGAACCAGACCAGCACCTATACCCAACCACAAATGAATGTCGTTGAAAAACTTTCTCGTCTTCTTCCAAGGGGTGTTTTGGCCTTTCGTCATGATCTGATGCTGTTTGTGGTCTTTTTGATACTTGTTTTACTTCTTAAAATACACCGATGTAGTGACTACCGTCGACGTTGACTAGTTCTGCACCTTTGGTTACATCACCCGTTTCAGTCTCTACGACGTATATGTTTCCGTTTTTCCCTACAGGAGCTTGAGTGAGGTAAATCTCCGTTCCGTCTACTACAAAGCCTTGGTACTGGAACAAGTAAAAGTCTGCTTCGTAAGGGATGTCTTCAATTTTTTCAGCTGTTTTAGTGTTTAGATCTACCAAAGCAAAGAATCCTTGTGCTCCAGCCACACCTTCAGCAGAACTAGCATCTCGGTACGCCACTACGGCTTTTCCATTGGCAGCAGGTCTCCAAGCTAAGATATAAGCCTCATCTATACCTAAAGCATCGTCCAAACTAAACACATAAGAATCGTCGTATTGGTTGTTTGCGCCAATTTTCAAGATGTGAGAACCATTTGGGTCTCCTTGGTTCGCCTGGTACACATCTCCGTTGTATTCGAAAGAATTGATGCTGCGGTAACCATTCGTGTTGCCGTATCCTACTCCAGATGAAATGACCGTTGGGTTCAACAAAGAAGGATAATCTAGTACAATAGTTTTTGATCCCAATATTTCGTAATCGCTATCGGACTCTCCTGTGGCAGGGTCTACTTTGCTCAAGCGTGCGCCAATGTATAGTTTGTCACCAGCAGCATTCAAGGTAGGCATGTCTATTCTTGAAATATAGTAGCCGTTTGCTTCTTCGTCTTCACTTAAAGCTACAGAGTTTTCCTCGAACCCGGTGATCAAAGAATTTACCAAATCCAAAGTCACTACACCCATGGTAGCCTCCGTGCGAAGGTAGGTGTCATCGGTAGCATCATCTGGTGTGCCATTGTCATCAAACTGGTGTTCGGTGGATACATATACGGCAGACCCTGTTTTGTCCCCATCGAACAACTTAATCCATCTTGGCGCAGAGCCTACATAGGGAGCAATGCTTACTTCAGTACCCGTTTGAGTGAAGTTTTGTCCACCTTCAACCGTGTATTTCGTGTAGTTTCCACCTGTATCACCAGCATAGCTGATGTTAAACATGGTGCTACCGTCTTCTGAAGACTGTAATCTGGCTGTTCGGTTAGATGGCACAATGAATCCATTGTCAAAAGGAGCTATAGATACCGTAGGGTCTTTGGCTTCTTCACTGCTTAGCGAGTAAATCAATGTCCCTCCGTTACCGTCACCAGGATTGTCTCCCATTCTTGCTGCCGCTACAGTGATCCATCTAGATTCAGTTGGTTCTGGTTCTGGATCAACGCCATTGTCGTCTGTAGTACAAGCTGTCGTTAGCCCAACTGTTAGCAGTGCAATGGAGCTCAACGTTTTATAATTCAAAAAGCTTCGTTTCATATGTAGATGTATTAATAGAGTTAAAATTTATTGATTCTGTAATTTATTTTTAGATAAAAGGCTCTACCTGGCTTTTGCACAGACAGGTTGTCGTATACGGGTTTGTCAAATATGTTTTTGATGTCAAAACTCGCCACAAGTTGGTTGCTTGGGAAGACATAACTCATCCCGAAATCTTGCGCCAATTGCATGGGGATTTTGAAAAAGTCATCTCCTACAGTATTGGCCCCTTGAGGTACCAAGTATGAAAATTCATCGGTAAAGTACATGGTGTAGAAAAGGTTTAGCCGCGCGTTTTTTTGGATTAAATCTTTTATCGAATAGCGCATACTGCCATTCATGGTAAAGAAGGGCGTATTGGGCACATCTATTTCTACACCTCTGTTGATTACTTTCAATTCGAAGTGAGAAACATTGAAATTGAGTCCAAAATTGTTGTTGTATTTGTACTCCAATTGTGCCTCTACTCCTTTGGATGTTCCATTGCCCTGGTTTTCGTACAAGATGGTTTCGTCGTTGACATTCAAAGATGTTTCAATAGGCAAACCAATTCTGTCTTTGATGTTTCTTGTAAAGAGATTGGTGGAAATCGTAAAGTCATGTCTGTTGATAGTAAATGTTCCAAACCTAAAGCCTAGATTATAGTTGTTGCTCAGCTCAGGTCTGATACTGGGGTTGGCGACTACATTGTCACCATCATCACCAAACACTTCACTTTCATTGGGCAACCTGATCGCTTTTTCTGCAGAGGTTAATAGTATGATATTTGGAAGGATGGCGTAGGAAATAGTTACACCATAGCCTTGGTCTTTTGTATGGGCACTTGTAACATCATCTTCTATTTCATGGGTGTCTTCATTAACCTCAGGGTCTATGTTTACCGTTTTTTGTTGGTAGTATTTTCCAAACACATTGGTTTTTAGCTTGTCATTAAAGGTATTGAATTCGTAGGTTGCTGAAATTATATTTTTATGCAGATCCCTTGTTCCTTTGAATGTGTTTTCCAAAACGGATCGTAAAGCATCACTATCTTCCCTGTCAATACCGCTGTATACATGGTTTAACAAAATTTTGTGATGGCTGTTGATGGTGTAGGACAATCCTGTTCTAATGGAAGCTACGTTTCTTTTTATTTTTGCCAAGGTAGGAGCCCCTTCTTGTTGAGAACCCCAAGTGTACTTGTATTCATCGCCTCTAAAATCAACGGCTCTTTCTCCATTCCAGCTATATGCCCAAGCGACTGTATCACTAAGGTTGCGATTTCGTTTGCCGTATAGGCCATGGGCATTTATGTCCAGACCTTTCACAAGAAAGTCTTTCTTTTGGTAAGTGAGGTTGGCCAGCATAGCGTCTGATTCCATGAATCGATCCTTATAGGGTGTAATGGTCATAAAAGCACCATGTTGGATCTCTTTGTAATCACTAGACCCTGTAAAGCCAATGAAAGCCTGGTCAGCCCATTTTACATTGGTATAGCCTATTTGTACCATTCCTCCAGTGGATCTATATGCATCATTAAATCTTTTGGCTGTGACGGGTGTTTGCACGCCACCTATGCCTGTGACTACCACGCTTCTGCCTGAAACCTCATAGTCATTGTCGGAGTAATTATAGAAAAGAGAGGCTTTGACGGTTAGTCCAGATTCTTCAAAACGGTACAAGCCATTGACACTGGCTTGGAAGGTGTTGAACGACCCGTAAGAAACCGAAGCGTTGAAATTGGTTTTGGTTTCTTTGTGCAGGACTATATTGATCGCACCACCCAAAGCATCGTCAGCCAAGTGTCCAGGAACTACGCCTTTATATACTTCAATATTCTTAATCATGGATGGCGGAATACTGTTGAGGTTGAATGAACTGCCATAGGTAGAGATGGGAATGCCATCGATAAAAATCCGCACTGCACTCCCGGACAATCCGTTGAGACTATAGCTAACATCAGAGCCTAAACCACCATTTTGGCGGATTTTAACACCCACGGTCGTGTTTAACAATTCGTTGGTTTGAATGTTTCTTAGACTAGCTTCTTTTGTTTCGATCACATTGACAGCAAATCCTTTTTCCTCTATGACTGTAGCTTCGGATTTTCCATAGACCACTACTTCGTCCATTTCCGTAGCATCCTCTTGCATCTGGATGTTGAGTTTGACCTTTTGATTGTCGGAGATGTGTTGTTGGATGATTTGCTTTTTGTACCCTAGTCCACTGATATGGAAAGCATGGGAGCCTGCTTTTAGACCTTCGATTAGGAAATTACCATCAATATCCGTTGCTGCACCTTTTGCTGTTGTTCCTACTCTTACACTCACTCCAGGTATTGGAATGTTGTTTTGGTCAACGACCGTGCCATGCAGTTTGCCGTTTTGAGCCCGAGCAGTATGCGAGGTGAGCCCTAGAGCCAGCATGGCTAGTATGAGGAGGAGATTGTTTTTCAATGGTTATTTAGACTTGTTAAAAATAACGAGCCGCAAACATACCTCGGAAGATTGCACTTGTCAATCACTACTAGTAGTGAAAAATTACTTAAGGATGTGGTTTTGGAGGGTGTATACCCATTTGACGGGAGGTATCAAGGTGTTTTTTCGAGGAAGGAGGGAGGAAGTGAAAAAGTAACAATGACTTTTTTGCCAGTCAATCCTTCGAAGAGAGGGACGAGGAGGTCTTGGGCATTTTCACGAGTCTGATCTAGGATGCCCATGTCCATGGCGGAGCGGCGAATGCTCGATTCGGCTTCTTGGTAGAGTCGTTCCATAAACAGTGCACGGTCTGCGCTATTCATGTAGTCGATTTGCAAGTCATATATACGAGATTTTTCTAGGTCGATTTTGAAATGACAAAGTTCTGGGGTCGGCAGTTTGATGTAGAGTGTGTCATCGAGGAGGGTGATTTGTTTTTTGGTGATTTTGGACAAGTCGATGCAGCCCACTGCAATGCCGCGACTGATGAGGACTGCCTTGGAGTCGGGGACGGGTTTGTATTTGAAGAGCTTGAGGTCGATGTAGTCTGCTACTTGTTTGATCTCTGTGATTTCTTGGAAATTGTATTTGACCAATTCTAGTTTGCCGATCTGTTCGGAGCGTGTCAAGATGCTGGATTGATGAATCTCTTGAGGTGTGCTGTGGTCGGAGGTGAAGAATTTTTCGTCGACCCACATCCATGAAATGACGCCAACGAGTAGTAGCCAAGGCAAGACAAGGAGTATGCTGCGCAATAGTTTGATCATGGCTTCAAATTAGGTATTATTCTCGAATAACGGGCCATTGGAACAGCAGCGACTCTCTGGTCAGTTTGTATTTCGGATCAGTCTGTATTTCTGGGGGTCAATAAGTCATAATTAATTTTCTTTGCTAGAAAAAAGCATTGGAAAAGGAGTTATTGAGTCTATTATTACCTGAGGGTATGTTGGATTATTTCGAAGTAGTGTCCATGAGGCTAAAGGACAAAACGTATTTCATTTATTTGGAAGAGAAGAATATCCACCCTCAGCAGTTCAAAGGAGATAAATTGACCTCCAAAGGATTCTTTGATGAGGTTTCCATTCAAGATTTTCCTCTTCGCGGCAAGCCCTGCTATCTTAAGATCAAGCGTAGGAAGTGGCTCAATGAGGATACTGGCAAAAATGTAAGCAGGGATTGGAAAATGGTAGCAACAGGTACGCGGATGACAGAGGAATTCGCGCTTTTTTTAAAACGGAACTCCTGGATTCCAAGCCTATAAGCTGCAAGCTGGTTGCCGATCTATTTCATCTCAATAGTAAACAACTCGAACACCAATATGTCTTCTGTTTGAGCAATTTCATGCAATGGTCTCAACGGGAGCACGCTTCTGATTGGATATTGTTCCCCGAAAACATGGGCACTCATTTAAGTATTGATGAGACTGCTCTCTCACAAGGAGAGCTTTATACAATTGTGACCAATAAAGCAGCAAAAGGAAGGAAAGGTAGCTTAGTTGCTTTGGTCAAAGGAACTGATAGTGAGCAAGTAAACGCGGTATTGAAGCAAGTTGACAGTACTTTAAGGCGCAAAGTCCAAGAAGTCACACTGGATATGGCTGCTAGCATGGAAAAAATAGTTAGACGCAGCTTTCCAAAAGCCCAGTTAGTAACAGACCGCTTTCATGTTCAAAAATTGGCCTATGATGCGGTACAAGAAATGCGCATTGCTTACAGATGGGAAGCCATCGATCAGGAAAATAAAGAAATTGAATTGAGTCGTGAAGCAGGTAAGTCTTATGTTGCCCATCGACTCGAAAATGGCGATACAGAGAAGCAGCTTTTGGCTAGAAGCAGGTACTTGCTTTTCAAAAGCGAACACAACTGGACTGTCTCACAAGTCCACCGTGCAGAGATACTCTTCAAACGCTATCCTTCACTGGAAAAAGCCTACAAACTCTCAAGAGAACTCGCTTACATTTATCAAAGTAGCAACCTCAAAGGAGTTGCATTCACTCGTTTGGCACAGTGGTATGACAAGGTAGAAAAGGCAGGCTTCAAGTCCTTCAACACAGTGGCCAGAACAATACAAAACCACTATCAGAGTATTCTCAATTTCTTTGATCATCGAAGTACCAATGCGTCAGCAGAATCTTTCAATGCCAAGATCAAGGCCTTTAGATCTCAATTCAGAGGTGTTCAAAACGTAGAATTTTTCCTCTACAGACTATCTAAAATTTATGCGTGATTTTTTCAATCCCCCAAGTTTACAGACTGATCCTAAGAAACAATGTCGAACAATGAATCATACATGACGAAGTGATCTTGGATCAGCCTCCAAGAAATTCGGGGGCCGAGTGAAAAGTCTGTATAGGTAGAGGCGAAACGAAAAAAGCCACTCGTATGAGTGGCTTCTGAAGTAGTCCGTAGGGGAATCGAACCCCTGTTACCAGGATGAAAACCTGGCGTCCTAACCCCTAGACGAACGGACCATTACTCGCATAAAAAGAGCGGCATTTGAAAACCGCTTTTTGTAGTCCGTAGGGGAATCGAACCCCTGTTACCAGGATGAAAACCTGGCGTCCTAACCCCTAGACGAACGGACCATTTTGTAATGGACTGCAAAGATAGATTTCCTTTTCTATTTTGCAAATGTGGGTTTTAACTTTTTTAAATATTCTGTAATTTTTTTTCAATCCACCGCTCTGTACTAAGTTTAAACCATGAACTTGATTGAAGTCAATACTCCTGTTTTGGAAAAGGAATTTATGCTCTATCCGGTGGAGCTGTACCGAGACAATCCTTTTTGGATTAGGCCTTTGGACAAGGATATGCGCTGGGTGTTTGATCGTCAAAAAAACCCAACTTTTGCGCATGGAGAGTGTGTGCGCTGGGTGCTGCAAGAGGAGGGAGAGACGATTGGACGTATTGCGGCATTTGTCAACAACAAGACGGCCACCAAAGACAATGACCAGCCTACAGGCGGTTGTGGATTCTTTGAGTGTATCAATGACCAGCAGGCTGCCAACATGCTTTTTGGCGCAGCGAAGGCCTGGCTGACCGAGATAGGTATGGAGGCTATGGATGGACCGATCAATTTCGGTGATCGAGACAAATGGTGGGGATTGCTCGTCGATGGGTACGATATAGAACCCAATTACCAGTGCAATTATCAATTGCCCTATTATCGTGAGTTGTTTGAGGGGTATGGTTTTGAGGTGTATTTCAAGCAGTTTACGTTCATTCGCAATACATTTGATCCCTTCCATCCCAGGATACAGCACAAGGCAGACATCTTGAATCAAGATCCTGATTATCGCTTCGAGCATTTGCGAATCAAGCACTTGGGCAAGTATGCGGAGGATTTTAGACGGGTATACAACCAAGCTTGGGCGCATCACGATGGTGTGGTAGAGATGACTCGTGAAGAATCTGCGGCGATCATGAAACAGATGAAACCTATCTTGGATGAGAAGATCATTTGGTTTGCTTACTATAAGGAGGAGCCAGTGGCCTTTTATGTCAATCTCCCAGAGGTGAACCAGATTTTCAAGCATGTCAATGGTAAACTCAACTGGTTAGGTAAACTCAAGTTCGTTTGGCACAAGATGCGGAAGACCAACAAAAAGATGCTTGGGTTAGTGTTTGGCGTAGTGCCTGCTCATCAGGGCAAAGGTCTGGACGGTGCACTCGTCATGGCGACTGCCAAGATGGTGCAGCAGGATTACAAACGGTATCCGGTTTTGGAGATGAACTGGATCGGAGATTTCAATCGCAAGATGATACTGGTGGTTAAGCAGATTGGGGGCGATATTGGCAAAACACACCATACGTACCGCTATCTTTTCGATAGAAATAAGCCGTTTGAGCGTATGCCTATCAAATAGTAGGATAGGATTGTAATAAACCGCGACAGTCCTACCACTAACTCCATGAATTGAAAAATTGAATGAAGTCGGATTTCCAGCCTTTTTTGAACGAGCACCATAGGATCATAGCCAAAGTCTGTCGAATCTATACCGATACGTCCGAGGATTTCAATGATTATTACCAAGAGTGTGTGATTCAACTTTGGAGGTCTTTCGATTCGTTTCGGGGTGCGTCCAAACTTTCGACTTGGGTATATCGTGTCTGTCTCAATGTATGCCTGTCACAATTGCGCATCAAGAAAAAGGTAGTCGTCGAGACCCGCGAATTTGTACCCGAGCAGATAGAGGAGAAGGATACCGTTGAAGAGGAGCAACTCAGCATGCTTTATACAGCGATCAAACTTCTCAAAGAATCAGATCGCGCAATTATTCTTCTGTATTTGGAGGAGAAGAGTTACAAAGAAATGGCCGAGATTCTCGGTATCACAGTGACCAATGTAGGGGCCAAAGTAAACCGTGTGAAAAACCAATTAAAGCAGATTATCGATGGAAGAACTGGATATTAAGCAAATTTGGAAAAAAGGAAATGAGACCGAAGAGGCGGGGTATTCTGTGGAGGCTATTGAGTCTATTATTCGTCAGCGCCCTCAAAACATCATCTCTCGGTTTGTCAAAAACCTCCGCATCGAGAAGTGGCTCAACCTGGTTGTGCTCACTGCGGTGTGTATTTATTTAGGCTACACTCAGATGTGGGTGATGGCTGCTATTATGCTCACCTTCAACTTGCTTTTCTTTTTCTATTATCGAGCACTGATTCGTGAGTTGGATCAAAAAATCATCGATCAAGATGTCGTGCGCTACCTCAATGAGGTACATAAGAGTATTTGTCGCTTTTTTAAGCACTTCAAAATTACTCTGGTTGTGGTAGGGATGGCTGCTTTTGCTTTTGGGTTCTACATCGGTTATACCCAAAACGATAAGTATACTTCTGTTTTTGTCGAAGACAACTGGTGGAAGTGGGCGTGGGGAGCAGTAGTGATCGTCTCGAGTATGGTGTTTGCCTATTTCATGTTTCAGCACATGTATGGCAAAAAGGGCCGCCAAATCAAAGAAATGGTCGAGTCCCTCAACCGAGACGAAGTGGAGGGTTAAGTGAGGGTTTGGTCTTTGGCAACTTTGATGATGTCGTTGTAAGATATGCCCATATGGGAGTTGTCGTATACTGCTTTGCCCTGCGATATGACTATGATCTGTGGAGATTGGTGCATCACTCCGAGTTGTTCGGCGATGGCATTGGATACATCTCTGTGAGCGATCAAGTCAAGGTAGTAGGGAGTCAATGGGGTTGCTTCTTCCTCGTTCCAAGCACGCTCGATACGGTTGAGTGCCATGCTGCTGATACTGCATCGTGTGCTGTGCTTCATGATCATCACAGGATGAGTGTGTGATGCAGCGATGAGTTCGGAGAGTTGATCGGTAGAGGAGAGTGTTTTCCAGTTCATGTTTCAATTATTCCAAATGTCCTTTTCGTCCTTATCAAACTTAGCCTTATTGACTTTGTCCTTAACTGCGTCGGGTTGTGTTTGGTTCCCAAACATGCGGACCCAAGCGACATTTATTTTCCGTTTGGATTCTCGGACCGTGTGATTACTGTCATTTTTGGCAGAGAGATAGCGTGCACTCGGGTGTAGGTCATCCGGCTTTTTTTGATGTTTGACTTTGACGGTATAGTTCGCAATTTGATAGTTGGGGGACTCTCGTAGTGTTCGGTTGCTATATTTTTGATAGCTCCGGATGTTTTGGTTGTGCTTGGCGATGTTTTGCGATCGAGTGGGTACAGGGGTTACCTTGGGGCCTTCATAGTCTTGTTCAAATTGCTTCTTGTATTTCGCTTTGTCGATCATGACATTGATTGATGAGAGAAATCCAATTTTGTAATTGCTCGCGGGGTCTTTGACGTAGGATGGAGGTATAGAATATCTCGGTCGTACTTTATGCACGCCGACGTCTCCCGCGTTGTTTCGTGTATAGCGGGGTCTGACCCTTGAGTGATGTCCCATTTCTCCAGCATTTTCTTTGGAGAAGCGAGGCTTGATTTTTTTGTCTTCGCCAAATTGTCCTGCATTGGTCTGACTGAATCTTGGATTGACGTTCCATTTATGTCCCACTTGTCCTGCATTCTCTTGTGTAAAGCGAGGACTTTCCTGTTTTTTCTGTGGGTAGCTTCCCGCTTTGTCTTGAGTGAATCTTGGGTTGACGTTCCATTTGTGCCCCACTTGTCCTGCATTCTCTTGCGAAAACCTAGGAGAAATCTTGGTCTTCTTACCCGAACGGCCAGGCTCTGCCTGAGAAAACCTCGGGTTGACCTTCCATTTGTGACCAACCTGCCCAGCCATTTCTTGGCTGTATCGAGGGTTGATTTTTTGTTTTTTGCCTGATCTGCCTGGTTGAGCTTGGGAGAAGCGAGGGTTGACGTTGACTTTGTGGCCCGCTTGTCCAGCATTGTTTTGCGAAAAGCGCGGGGAGACTTTTGTCACTCGTCCTGATCTGCCTGGATTGCTTTGGCTGTATCGTGGGGAAACTTTGGTTTTGTGGCCCGCTTGCCCAGCGTTGTTTTGCGAATAGCGGGGGTGTACGGAGTACTTGGATTTGGATCGCGAGGGTTGGCTGTATTTTGGATTGATGCGGGTGGGTTTGTTGGAGCCAGCCATGTTGGTGCTGGTTCTTGTTTTTGGTGCTTTGGCGACCGATGGCTTACCTTTTCCGGAGGATTTTTTGATGTGTTTTTTGAAAGGAGAAAATCCCTGACGCTTGCTTTTTGCTGTTTTGAGTTTGTTTCGGTCCTCGAGCAACTGGGCATAACTCACCTCTGTGGATAGCATGACTATCATCAATCCTATGCCCAACAAGAGGAAATTGCGTTTATTCATAAATATTACACCCTATAACAGAACGGAAAGTTAGTAAATTATTTTAACCCTACTGGGAAAAAATAGGACTCTGCTGACCTATGTCGTCCAGATGTAGCGGAATGTCAGTACCGGTGAAGATCAAGTAGCTTTTGTTTGAGACGAAGTTTGGGTAGATAGTTGTCCTCTAGTGGCTTTGCAAAGGGTACGGGTGTGTCGAGGCTTGCTTCGCGCATCACGGGCGCATCCAATGACTCGAAACAATGCTCGCTGATCCATGCGGCGATTTCCGCGCCTATTCCTCCTGTCAAGGTGTCTTCATGGAGGATGAGTACTTTGTTGGTCTTGTTGACCGAAATCCGTACGGTCTCTTGGTCCCATGGGAGCAGGGTGCGTAGGTCTACGATCTCCGCGTCAATGGTCTCTAACTCTGTCAAAGTGTCGATGGCCCAGTGTACACCCATGCCGTACGTGATGACGGTGAGATCTTCGCCGCGCGTCACGTAGCGTGCTTTTCCTACCTCTACAGTGTAGTAGTCTTGAGGTACGTTTTGTGTCTGCGAGCGATAGAGTGCCTTGTGTTCAAAATAGAGATAGGGGTTTGGATCCTCTATCGCTGCATGGAGGAGCCCTTTGGCGTCATACGGCGTAGAGGGGTAGACGATTTTGAGTCCAGGTGTATGGAAAAACCAGGACTCGTTGGATTGAGAGTGGAAAGGCCCCGCACCGACACCTGCGCCTGTGGGCATGCGGATGACTACATCGGCAGGTTGGTCCCAGCGGTAGTGACTCTTGGCGAGGTTGTTGACGATCTGATTGAACCCACAGGTGACGAAATCAGCAAATTGCATCTCGACAATGGCTTTCATTCCTTGTATGGATAGTCCAAGAGCTGATCCGATCACTGCCGATTCAGAGATGGGGGTATTGCGAATGCGTTCTTTACCAAATCGCTCAGCAAATCCTTCTGTGACCTTAAATACCCCACCATATTCGGCGATATCTTGCCCCATGAGCACGAGCTCTGGGTGACGCTCTAGGGCTTGTTCTAATCCTTCGGAAAGCGCATCTACGAAACGGAGCGTGTTTTTTCGTCTGGATTTGGGTAGGGTGATTTTTTGTTTGTAAGGAGCGTAGAGGTCTTGCTCTTCTACTTTTGTGTCGGCTGTGACGGGTGCTTCGGCGTTGCTTTGTTGTAGCGCGAGGGTGATTTTGTCGTTGAGTTCCGTTTTGATTTCTTCGACCTGTTTTGCAGTCATCAGGCCTTGTCCCAGCAAAAAACTTTCATAGTTATCGATGGGGTCTTTGGAGGTCCATTTGTCGATGAGTCCTTTGGGGTAGTATTTTGTTCCACTTGCTTCTTCGTGTCCTCGGATTCTAAAGGTCATGCATTCGACCAAGATGGGCTGAGATTGATGACGTGCGGTCTTTGCGGCTTCCTCGATGGTGTGGTAGACCTCAAGTAGGTTGTTGCCATCGACTTGTCTAGTCTGTATCCCATAGCCAGGGCCTTTGAGTGTGAAGGAGTCAAAGTTAAACTGTTCGTGGCTTGGTGTGGAGAGGCCCCAACAGTTGTTTTCGATCAAAAAAATGACGGGGAGTTGCCAAACAGCCGCAAGATTGACTGCTTCGTGAAAATCTCCTTCGCTGGCCCCTCCATCTCCTGTGATGACTAGTGTTGCTTTTTGTTGGTTGCGGAGTTTGTGCGCTAGCGCTATACCATCGGCGACTCCCATTTGAGGCCCGAGGTGTGAGATCATGCCTACGAGATGATGGGCTTGGGAGCCAAAATGAAAGGAACGGTCCCGGCCTTTGGTGAAGCCACTGGACTTGCCTTGAAACTGAGCAAATAGTCGGTCTAGAGGGACTTCTCGCGTGGTGAAGATGCCTAAGTTTCGGTGCATGGGTAGAATGTATTCGTCGGATTGCATCGCGAGTGTCGCTCCGACCGAAATGGCTTCTTGTCCATAGCCCGAAAACCATTTACTGATTTTGCCTTGTCGCAGGAGAATCAACATTTTTTCTTCGATCAGTCGGGGTAGTAGTAGTGCTCGATAAAATGCCAGTAGATCGGCCGAACTTAGGTCTTTGGTGTCGAATTTCATCTAGTATAGTGTGGACTGTGATTGGGAAATCGAAAGCAAATCTAATGACGATCCCTTACTACACTCCTTTTCGCAGAGATTTTATCATAAAATAGAGAAGTGCATTGAATACCCGATTAGGATTATATTTTTGTGGCGAATAAAGAGGATTATGGAATATCAAAGTTTTGTATTGGACAATGGGTTGAAGGTCATCGTACACGAAGATCATTCGACGAAAGTCGCAGTGTTGAATCTGATGTATGACGTGGGGTCGCGAGACGAAGATCCTGAGAAGACTGGGTTTGCTCATTTGTTTGAGCATTTGATGTTTGGAGGATCAGAAAATATTTCATCCTTTGACGAGCCGCTGCAGAAAGTAGGGGGCAACAACAATGCTTTCACGAGCCCGGATATGACCAATTATTATGTGACCATTCCTTCCAATAATCTGGAGACTGCTTTTTGGCTGGAGTCAGACCGGATGAATGCCCTGTCGTTTGATCCAGAGGTGCTCGAAGTGCAGCGCAAAGTGGTGATCGAGGAGTTTAATCAGCGCTATCTCAACCAACCCTATGGCGATGCGTGGCTCAAGCTACGGCCTCTTGTGTATCAGAAGCATCCGTATCGTTGGGCGACCATCGGCAAAGAGATTGCACATATCGAGCACGCGACGATGGAGGATGTCAAGGCGTTTTTTTATAAGTATTATATTCCAAACAATGCCGTTTTGGTGGTCGCAGGAGATGTGACGTATACTCAGGTCAAGACTTTGAGTGAGAAGTGGTTTGGGCCGATTCCGGCAGGGGAAGCGTACCATAGAGATTTGCCCCAAGAGCCGATACAGACCGAAGAGCGCATCTTGCATATCGAAGGAGATGTGCCCCTCGATGTTTTTTATAAGTGCTATCATATGGATGGCAAATTGGGCTCGATGTATCATACAACCGATATGTTGGGGGATATTTTGGGTAGAGGCAACTCGTCTCGCTTGTATCAGGCACTGATCAAAGAGCAGGCTCTATTGAGCTCCGTCAGTGCGAGTATCACAGGTTCGACAGATACGGGCTTGCTGGTGATATCAGGCAAACTCAAAAGTGGAGTGTCCTTTGATGCAGTGGAGGAGGCTCTGCAGAGAGAGTTTGATCGTCTGATAGAGGAGGGACTCGTAGAGGGAGAGCTTGATAGGGTGAAAATGCAAGCCGAATCTTCCCATGTTTTTTCAGAGGTAGAGCTACTCAATAGGGCAATCAACCTAGCCTACTTTACGATGCTAGGAGATACAGATTTGATGGATCAAGAACTAATCAAGATCAATGCTGTGACCGAAGAAGGGGTGATTGCCAATGCAAAAAAAATGTTGAACAAAATCAATTGTTCAACATTGTATTATCATGCAAAGGGTAAGGCTTAAGCCTCTTTCCACTTGATGGTACATCCGATGGCTTTGGTGGTGGTGGTTTTGATGGGCTTTCCTTCGAGTAGGCTGTTGACTGCATCTTCTACGTAGAACTGATTTGCATTTGTTGCACTGCGTGCATTGTTGTCTACTGCACCGATGTATTTTACAACCATGGCCTGGTTCTCTTTGTGGAGAACAAACACATGTGGTGTTTTCGTAGCACCGTATGCTTTGGCCATTTCTTGCGATTCGTCATACAGGTATGGGAAAGAATAATTACTCTTTTGGGCCAGTTTGACCATTTCTTCAAAGGAGTCCCCAGGTTGTACCGTTTTGTCGTTGGAATTGATCGCCAGGACTGGGTAGCCTTTGTCTGCGAATTTCAGATTCAAATCGTTGATTCGAGTCTCGTACAACTTAGAGTAGGGGCAGGTATTGCATGTGAATACCACGATGAAGCCCTTCGCGTTTTTGTAGTCCGACGTGGAGATGATGGATCCGTCTACGTTCTTGAGTTTGATTTCGCCTACAGTATCTCCGATGTTGTATCCGTCACCAGATGGAATTGAGGTATAGCTGGTCAAGATCAACAACAAGGTGACCAGTGTAAGTGGTTTGAAAAGGAACAGGTGTTTCATGATCGTTTTGTTTAATTGATGAAGTTGAGGTAGACTTTTTCAAGTTCGCCTTCTTTGAATTCTTTTTCTATAAATATTCTAGTGTTTGTTTTGCTTCGGATCATTAGCGTGGCGGGGATGGCTCCACTCCATGCTGGATCAATTTTGTCAATAAACGAATTATAATCTGTTTCGTCAAGTAGGTAGAGTGTTGATTTTAAGTTTTTCTTCGCAGCAAATTTCTTGACTTTTGCATCAAGCTGGTCGGCAAAATCCATGCTGACTAGAATTACTTCCGTGTTTTTGTTTTTGTACTTTTCGTATAATGCTTCGAATTGAGGGAGCTCTTTGACGCAGGGAGCGCACCAAGTTGCCCAAAAATTGATGACTCGAGTCTTGCCGTCTTGTTTTTGGATGATCTGGTTGAGTTCTTCGTATTTTATGACTTGGATTTCTTGGGCTGTCGCCATATGAATTCCCATCCATAGCAGGAGGGCGAAAGTTAAGCCAATGGTTTTCTTGTAGTTAGCGTGTGGTGATTTCATAAGTGCTCTAAAGATAATTCCTTTGCATTAGATTCAATGCGGTTATTTGACAGGAAAAATATTGCAAACTAGAGTGTTATCTAGGTATAGTTCTGTTTTTTGGAATTTTAATATTTATCCACAAAATGAATAGTTATCCACATGTTTGTTTGTGTTGTCTGTTTATGATGTGTATAGCTCTGTTATTCTGTTGGGTTAGAATAAGTGTTTGTGGATAAAAAAGATTGATCTGTTTATGGGTTAATAAAAATATTGAAATAGTTATATTTTTATTAATCTTTGTTTTGAGAGATCAATCGGGTGCGGTAGGCATTGAAAATTCTCGATTTGGACAGGAATCCGAGGTATTTTCCGTTTTCGATGACAGGTAGATTCCATGCTTGTGTGATTTCAAACTTGTTCATGACCTCTTCCATTGAGTCGTCTGGACCTACTTCTGCAGGAGGTAGTTGCATGACTTGCTTGATGATGATTTCTTTACGCTTTTCTGAGTCAAACATGCGGTCACGAATGTCATCAAGCGTGACGATGCCTTCTAGTCCGCCTTCGTAATTCAAAACGGGGAAAATATTTCTTTTGGATTTTTTGACGAGCTTGATCAGGTCTTCTAAGGTTTCATCAAACTTGATGCTGAGCAAGTCAGACTCGATGAGCTTGCGCATGTTCATCTGACTGAGGACCTGTTTGTCTTTGTCATATTGTACATAATCTCCTTTTTCGATGAGAGGTTTGGTGTAGAGTGAGTAAGGCTCAAAATAGCTGATCGTCGTGAAGGATATCGCAGAGACGAGCATCAACGGGACGAACAGTCCATAGCCTCCTGTGATCTCAGCGATCAAGAAGATGGCAGTCAACGGAGCATGCAGTACACCACTCATGACGCCACACATCCCGACGAGGGTGAAGTGACTCGTGTCGATGGTGACTGGGAAGATGTAGTTGATCGTACGCGCAAACATGTATCCGCCGATTCCTCCCATAAACAGCGAAGGAGCAAAAATCCCTCCGCTACCTCCAGCACCTATTGTAAGGGCAGAAGCGATGGGTTTGATGATCAAGATGGCAAACAATAGTCCAATGACAATGAGCGTTTTGTCTGATTGACCATAGATGAGGCTGTTATCAAAGATGGCTTTGTCATTTCCGCTGAGGAGTTGGAGGATGATGTCATAGCCTTCTCCATAGATGGGAGGGAAAGCCAATATGATGAGTGCTAGGCCTATTCCACCTAGCAAGGCCCTATTGAGGTCATTTTTGACTTTCTCGATGGCGTTTTCGACGAGATACGTGAGCCTGGTAAAATGCACAGATATGATTCCACAGGCTACTCCTAGGAGAATGTAGTAGTGCACGTGTTCCGGGTGAAAGGCATTGGACAGTTTGAATGAAAACATGAGTTCCCTGCCGAGCAAGGTATAGGAGACCAGTGACCCGACGACAGAAGAGATGAGTATAGGTATGAATTTGTTGATAGTGACGTCTGTCAAAATGACCTCAATAGCAAAAATGACTCCTGCGATCGGAGAGTTGAAGATAGCTGCAATGGCTCCAGAGGCTCCGCAGGCTATCAAGAGCGTTCGCTTTTTATAGTTGAGATGAGTGAGGCGTCCGAGGTTCGAGCCAATGGCAGACCCAGTCACGACAATGGGGGCCTCTAGCCCTACTGATCCACCAAATCCGACAGTGATGGCACTGGTGATCATGCGCGTGTAGGTCATTGTGCGTTTTACGATGCTGGAGCGTCTCGAGATGTAAAACAAAATTTGAGTAATGCCGTGCCCTGTTTTTACTTTTAGAATGTATTTGGAGACCAATACAGTAAGGAAGATCCCAATGATCGGATATATCATATAGAGAAAATCAAATCCACTGTTGTCCTTGTACTCGGCCAAGGTGTGCTGGATGAAATGGACGCTGCTCTTGAGTGTGACGGCTGCAAATCCTGAAACCAAGCCCACTATGCCACTCAGGATGAGGATGAAGTTGTTGCTGCTAATGTACTTTAGTCTCCAGACTAAAAATTTGACGAGCAACTCTCTAAAGATCATTCTTGACGGTATTATTACTATTAAACATCTCGTTGAGGTGGGGGATAGTCGAGCAAAGCTACGGCTTTAGATAGTTAGCTGAAAAGATAAGTGCTTATTATTCATCACCAAGCCATTCTTTTTTGAGTGAATTTTGCAAGGTGTCTGCTGCAGGGTCATCCACTATACTGTAGTACGAGTAGTATGTCTCAGTGCTACTTGGTAGTGTCAAGGTAGAACCATCGGCAAGCGTGAGAACAGTGGTGTCACTGATCTCCCAATCCTCTTCAAGTAATGTACCATTGATATGGGTGAGCGTATCTCCGATTGAAACGACCTGGTAGGCAATCGATTTCGGGGCGATATCGATGATGCGGTTTCGGTCTAATAAGATACCAGTTTTGGCAGTGAACTCATTGGAGTGAGGTTCTGACACGAGAGAGCACCCTACGAGAGCGAGCGTTTGTTGTAGGATGCTTTCTATTGGAGTGGTAGTTTCTACCAGTTCGCGGGCGAGCGTCAGTACGTGCTCTCCCCCTATCTTGCCGATTAGTGCGTACACGTCGCTGAGTGTGTATCCACCTTGTTCGTATCGATGTAATGCGTACATCTGTTGGATCACGTCGATCAAGCTATGTTGACTAGTTGTGGATTGACGGATCTGGATATCGAGTATCATTGAGACCAGTGCTCCTTTGACGTAGATAGAGACTTTTTTGGAAGGGGTACTTTTTTGGTAGCCGTCTACCCAGAGGTTTTGGGAGGATTCGAGCAGGCTGCTTTCAAATCTGCCGTAGTTTTGGAAGTGTCTCAAGAGTAGGGTATTGATTTCTTTGTAATAGGCTTGATGGGAAAATACTCCGGACTGTCTCAGAAAAAGGTCACCATAATAGGTGGTAAATCCCTCCGCGACAAAGCCTGTATCGAAGAGAACCTCTTTGGAAAAATCATATGGGGACATTTCGGCGGGACGGATTCGGGTGACATTCCAGGCGTGAAACAGTTCATGTGAAGCTACGCCTAGTAGCATCTCGCGGTAGTTGTCGTGTGTATCAGGGGTGTTAGGACCGAGTACGAGTACGGTAGAATCTTCGTGTTCTACACCGTGGTAGTGTGTGTAGTCTAGGGACTGTACTAAGAAGCGGTAGACTTGGCAAGGGAATCCGCCCATGGCTTGCATCTGTACTCGAGTGAATTGATAGAAATCGGCAAGTAGCTTGGTTTCGTCGAGCGGGTGTTCGCCTTGGAAAGTGAGGTGAAACTCGTGTCCGTCAATGGTGTAGGTGAGGTCTCGGAGTTTCGTGCTGGCAAAGACAGGAGAGTCTACCAGCTGATGGTAACTAGATGCTTGGAGTGTGGGGCGTGTTCCGAGAGCGCAGGCTATGAGATAATCTTTTGGTAGGTCGAGAGATACAGTATAGGGTAGGTCCATCCTTCCGACTTGGTAAAAAATGCAATTGATGAAGTTGAGGTAGACTTGCTGTTTGTCCACGAGGGAGTTGCCTGCGTCCATTTTGAACGCGTAGTAGTCGTAGCGCAAGGTCAAGGCCTGAGTGCTAGGATTGTCAACGATCCAAGTGTTGGGGGTAGTTTTGCGCCAAGCGAGTGGTCTTCCTGCCTCATCTGACACTCCAAACCGAAAGATATGATCTGTAAAAGGGTCAAGTTCGTAGCGGCCCGGACGCCATGCTGGTAGAGTGAATTCTTGAGGCCCTTTAGTTAGATTTGCAAACTTGATTTTGATGTTGGCAAAGTGACTGTGTGGGTTTTTGAAGGAGATGTGGCAAAAAATCATAAGCGAGCGTTTGGACAAATATCATATTTGAGGGTGAAAAAAATGAGTGTTCAGGAGTTAATCCTTCATTTTTAATGACTTGGGTCAATAAAGAATGACATACATGTTTGTAATTATATAAAAGCTACTTATTTTTGCACTCCATTTTTTAAAGAGGCTCTGGTTTAGGGTTTTACAGAAAATACAGGATAGATTAAAAGAAGGGACAGAATAGTGGTCTGATTCCGATTAAGATAAAATAAGAAAAAAATGAAAAGAACGTTTCAACCTTCGCAGAGAAAAAGAAAAAACAAGCACGGATTCAGAGCTAGAATGGAAGATGCTAACGGTAGATCTGTCATCGCTAGAAGAAGAGCTAAGGGAAGAAAAAAATTGACTGTATCTGACGAAAGAGGTAGCAAGAAGTAAGTTTCTGCTTAATTTTGTTCCTTCGAGATATATGGAGGAAGAAGAAGTTACGATCAAAAAGCACAGTTTTTCCAAGAAGGAAAGACTCAATAGCAAAAAGGAAATTGATGCTCTTTTTTCGAAAGGAGCATCTTTTTATTTTTACCCCTTCAGCATCAAGCACACACCGATCGATCGATCGGATGCAGATTGCCATCAGATTTTGATTTCGGTATCCAAGCGCAAGTTCAAACGAGCCGTGGATCGCAACCGCATCAAACGACTCATTAGAGAATCCTATCGGCTCAACAAGCAACTCATCGAAAATGCAGATCAGTTTTTGTCGATTGCCTATATTTACACGGGAAAGGAGATTCATTCTTTCGATTTCATTCAGAAAAAACTAATTGGGTCACTCCGTCGTTTATTAGCCGAACGAGAAAAAACAGTGTAAATGAAAAGAGTCATCATAGGTATAGTAGGAAGCGCATTGTTGGTCGGGATGTTTTCGTTCACCTTCTCTGACGATGACTACTTCGAGATTTCGCGCAATCTCAACATCTTTGCAACCCTATATCGCGAACTCAATACGCACTACGTAGATCAGCTGCCAGACGAAGAGATCATCACGACAGGTATCGATGCGATGCTCAGTTCGTTGGATCCTTACACAGACTATATCCCAGAGAGTGAACTGGAGAGTTATCGTACGATCACGACTGGTGAGTATGGTGGTATTGGTGCCGTAGTAGGCAAGCGTGATGGAGTCAATACGGTTTTGATGCCGTATGTGGGGTTTCCGGCTCATGATGCAGGCTTGCAAATCGGTGATCAAATCACCCATATCGATGGCAAGTCACTCAAGGGGCTTGATTCGGATGAGATCAGCAACATGCTCAAAGGACAACCTGGAACTCAGCTGGACTTGATAGTGCACCGCTATGGAGTGGTGGACCCAATGCTCGTTACCCTTACCCGCGAAAAAATAACCATCAACAATGTGGCTTACTATGGCATGCTCAATAAGGATACGGGATATATTCTCCTTAGTGATTTTACGACACATGCTAGCGAAGAAGTACAAGATGCTTTGTTGGAGTTAAAAGGCAAGGGAGCAAAGAAAATGGTCTTGGACCTGAGAGATAACCCAGGAGGGCTACTCGACGAAGCGGTCAAAGTTGCCAATGTTTTTATCCCGAAAGGGAAAGAGGTCGTGAATACCAAAGGGAAAAAAACCTCATGGAACAAGAGTTATACAGCTCCAGCACCCAGTACGGATGAGGAGATCCCATTGGTCGTCTTGACAAGTAGTGGGACTGCTTCGGCTGCAGAGATTGTGTCAGGTGTGATGCAGGATTACGACCGAGGTGTATTGGTTGGAAAACGGACTTTTGGCAAGGGCTTGGTTCAAGCAACACGCCCATTGCCTTACAATGCACAACTCAAGATCACGACAGCCAAGTACTATATCCCGAGTGGTAGATGTATACAAGCGATCGATTATTCCCATCGCAACCCTGACGGTAGTGTGGGCAAAATCCCAGACTCTCTCAAAGTAGCTTTCAAAACACGCAATGGAAGAACGGTCTATGACGGAGGAGGTATCAACCCCGATGTGTTGGTCGAGGAACGTAAATATTCGCACTTGCTCTACAACATCATCAACAACAACTTCATGTTTGATTATGCCAACATCTATAGATCCAAGCATCCAGAAATCAGTCAGCCGAGAGCATTTGAGTTGACAGATGCTGAATACGCAGATTTTGTAACTTGGATCGAGTCCAAAGACCTGAGTTTTTCGTCGCAGATTGATGAAGCGATCGAAGGTTTGATAGAGATGTCTAAGGAGGAGAAGTTTTACGAGGGCTTGCACCCGTCCATCGAGGGTCTAAAGGAAAAGGTGTCCATGCTCAAAAGGAACTATTTGAGAGACTACAAGGCGGAGGTGAAGTTCATGCTAGAAGAAGAAATTGTCAGTCGATATTATTACCAAGAGGGGATGATTGAAGCAGCACTAGATCACGATCCTGTGGTCCTAAAAGCGGAAGAGGTGCTCAATAGCCCTTCGCGATACAATAAGATATTATCTAAATAAACTCGTACTATTTTGTCACTAATACTCAGTATAGATAGCTCGACCAAGAGTGGTTCTGTAGCTTTGATTCAAGAGGGACGTGTGCTCGGTTTGCAGCACTACCACATAGATAAGTCGCATTCATCATTGCTACATGTGATGATACAGCAGACGGTAGACAATGCAGGACACAAGTTGAGCGATCTCGATGCAGTAGCGATATCCGAAGGGCCAGGCTCGTATACTGGGTTGAGGATCGGAACTTCTGCTGCTAAGGGGCTTTGCTACGCTTTGGATATCCCGCTGATCGCGGTGAATACCCTGGAGAGTATGGCATACCAAGTGCATAAATATGCCCCACAGGTGGGATGGTTTCGTCCGATGATCGATGCAAGGCGTATGGAGGTCTATACCATGCTGGTCAATGCGGAGTTTGAGGTCGTAGAGCAGACCGAACCTGTGATCATCGACGAAAATAGCTTTGTGAAAGAGTTGGAAGGTGCCAAGGTCTTGTTCTTTGGAGACGGTGCGGAGAAGTGCAAAGAAATCATTCATCACCCTCACGCGTTGTTTCTAGATCATGTGCACCCTTCGGCTGTGGATGTAGGGATTTTGGCAGGTCGGAAGTTTGAAAAGGGAGAATTTGAGAACGTTGTTTCGTTTGAGCCGTTCTATTTGAAGGAGTTTAGATTAGCTACAGCAAAGAAATAATGGAAGGAGAAATAGTCAATAAAGTAGCAGAGAGTTCGCTGATCAATTTTGATCTAGAAACCTACTACGACCAAGCGCCACGAATACAGTTTGATATCAAAGATAATTTATTCAATGAGTTGGTGCTGCGTGAAAAGGATTTTCGCGCTTTCGTCAAGGAGCACGACTGGTCTCAGTATGCAGGCAAGCACGTAGCAGTATACTGTAGTGTCGATGCGATCGTGCCGACTTGGGCATATATGCTGCTGTCTTCGATCCTCGAACCCATCGCCAAATCGGTTGTCTTTGGAGATATGAGTCATTTGGAGAATTTCTTGTTTCAGCAAGCTTTGAGCAAAATCGACTTGGAGCAATACCGAGACGGCAAAGTGATCGTCAAAGGTTGTGGACGATTTCCTGTGCCTGAGTTTGCCTATGTAGAGCTGACACGTCTATTGACCCCTGTCGTCAGTAGTTTGATGTACGGTGAGGCATGTAGTGCCGTCCCTCTTTACAAACGACCAAAATCTAAATCCTAGTAAAGTATCTCTCACGGATTTTTCCATAAGGGTGAATCCATATACCTTTGAGAGACTAAGGATAACCAATTTGAAATTTGAAGTAAAACTCCCGCTTTTTGAAGGCCCCTTTGACCTTCTCCTCTTTTTTATCGAAAGAGACGAGTTGGATATTTACGACATTCCGATTTCTCAGATTACAGAGGAGTTTTTGGATTATGTCCATCATTTGGAAAAAATGAACATCGAAGTGGCGAGTGAATTCATCTTGGTCGCTGCTAGTTTGATGCGGATCAAGGCCAAGATGCTTCTCCCTAGGCCTAGTGTGGATGAGGAAGGAAATGAAATAGATCCTCGTGAAGAGCTTGTCCGTCATCTCTTGGAGTACAAGCGCTACAAATCGATCATTGGGGAGATGGTTCAGTTAGAGTCTGACCGTTTGGACAGAGAAAAGCGAGGCAACATTACCAAGGAAATTAGGGCTTTGGCAGAATCGACCAATGTCGAGGCTGAACTGCAGAACTTAGACTTGTTCAAGATCTTAAAAGTTTACCAGAAAGTGATGAGTCGCTACGAGATGGAGAAAAATAAGGTTGTGCACCAAGTCGTCCAATACCCATATACCATATCTAACCAAAAAAAACACATCCTCGATTCCTTGCAAGTGTCCTCGAGGATGGCCTTTACAGATTTGATTCAGGAGAATCCTGAGAAAATCTATGTCATTTTTAATTTTTTAGCCATCTTGGAATTGCTGCAGCTGCAAATGGTAAAGCTCCATTTGGGAGAGGGCTTCAATAATTTTTGGATAGAGAAACAGGAGGAGGTACCCGTAGACTAATGGATATAAACAGTAAAAAGGTGTTTCAGGTTCTTGACCCCAAAAAGATCTGGATGCCCATTGCACTTGGATTGGCCATCGTGTTTTATCTCTTTTACAGCGATCCAAACATTACATCTGATACACTCAAGTTGATATTTGACGCCAAATTGTCCTCAGTGATTGTGGCGTTTTTGGTGTTGTTTGCACGGGATGCAGGCTATGTCTATCGCGTCAAAACGATATCGGACGGAGAACTCAACTGGTCTCGGAGTATCGTCATCATCATCTTGTGGGAGTTTGCTTCTGCGGTGACCCCCTCTGTTGTAGGAGGCACAGCGGTAGTAGTCTTTGTTTTCATGGCTGAGGGGATCAATGTGGGCAAATCACTAGCCTACGTAATGCTCACTGCGATTTTGGACAATCTGTTTTTTGTGATTGCAGCACCGATCGTGATGCTGCTGACACAGGGGATGATTTTTCCAGATGTACAGGCCATGGACTTGGAACTGGGTACGAGTTTACAGTTGTTGTTCTTTTTGAGCTATGGACTGATTGCTGTGTATACTTTAGTGATGTCTTACGCTTTGTTTGTGAGACCGAGGGCATTCAAGTGGTTTTTGTTGAAGGTTACGGGCTTTAGATTTTTCAAAAAATGGAGAGAAAAGGCCAATCAATATGGTGATGAGATCATCATGGCTTCCAATGGGCTCAAGGGCAAAGCAGTGTCGTACTGGGTCAAGATATCTGCCGCGACGACCTTTATATGGGTGGCTCGCTACTTGATGCTCAATAGCCTCGTGGAGGCCTACAGCAACTTGAGTGTGCCAGAGCACATGGTGGTGTTTTCGAGACAAGTGATCATGTGGATCGTAATGTTAGTCTCTCCTACGCCGGGTAGCTCAGGTACGGCGGAGTATTTTTTTAATCAATTCTTTTATGAGTATTTAGGGGATTACACCTTCGTGTCAAGTATTTTTTGGCGATTGATGTCGTACTATCCGTACTTGATCTTAGGGGCGATCTTTTTGCCGAGATGGGTGAAGAGTCGGTTTTTCAACAAGGGCAAGTAGACAGAGTCTCGGTGTACCCAAGACCCCGCCTCTATTCTTATATTCTTTCGATCTCTGAAAAGTAGAATGAACCTTCGATGGCTGCATTTTCGTCTGAGTCGGATCCATGTACGGCATTTGCTTCGAGTGATTTGGCATACAATTTTCTGATTGTACCTTCTGCAGCATCTGCAGGGTTGGTCGCGCCGATCAATTCTCTAAAGTCCGCCACGGCATTGTCTTTTTCGAGGATTGCTGCGACGATGGGCCCTTTGGACATGTAGCTACATAGCTCTCCATAAAAGGGTCTCTCGCTGTGTACTGCATAAAATTTCCCCGCATCTTCTGCACTGAGCTTTACTGTTTTCATTGCTTTGATTGTGAAGCCAGCCTCTTCGATCATTTTTAGGATTGCTCCTGTGTGCCCGTCTGCGAAAGCATCCGGCTTAATCATTGTGAACGTTCTGTTGTTTGCCATTACTGTTTTTTGATTTTGACGTCTTTTTTTATGCCGCAAAGCTAGCCCGAATGTCGAGGATAAAAAAGGTAATCTTTTTGATTGCGTGTTAGTTAGTGCGATGCTTTTGGTTTTCAATTAAATTTTGTCAATTTTGCACACTCTTTATCAATGTAAATGCAGAATCTAGCAGCTTTAAAGGAAAAATTAAACCTACCCAAGCGGATTGTAATCACTACTCATGTCAAGCCAGATGCAGATGCATTGGGTTCTTCATTGGGGTTGGCGGGTTATCTGATGAAGCTGGGCCACCAGGTATGTGTGATCACTCCGACGGATTATCCGGATTTTCTCACGTGGATGGAGGGCAATGAGGACGTGTTGATTTTTGAAGGAAACGAAGAAAAGGCACAGTATCTCGTAGAAAATGCAGACTTGGTGTTTTGCTTAGATTTTTCGAGCTTGACGCGAATTGGTGCGCTAGGGGAAATGGTGAGAGATTCGGAGGCCGAAAAGGTTCTCATCGACCATCACCTCAATCCAGAGACCTTTGCACAATATGTGCTATGGAGTACAGAGGCTGCAGCGACGGCTGAGTTGATCTTTGACTTGATCGAAATGCTCGGAGATGTCGAAAAAATCACCAAAGCCATGGCGGAGGCGCTCTATGCGGGACTGATGACGGATACGGGCAACTTTAAACTTCCGTCAACGACACCTCACGTGCACAACATCGTGGCAACACTCATGGAGTTGGGAGCGGACATATCCAAGGTCAGTCACAACGTTTATGACAATAGTTCACTGGATCGGATGCGTCTCTTGGGGTTTGCTTTGTCAGAGCGACTGGAAGTGATCGAAGGGACACCCGTAGCCTTCTTCTACCTTACGACAGAGGACAAGAAGAGATTCAACTACCAGACAGGTGACTCGGAAGGTTTGGTCAACTACGGCTTGGGTATCAAGGACGTCAAGGTGTCTGCGATTTTTATCGAAGATGAAGGGAAGGTAAAAATATCATTTCGTTCGTTTGGAAACATCCCGATCAACGAATTGTCAAGAAAGTATTTCAATGGAGGAGGACATAAAAATGCAGCTGGAGGAGTTTCATTTGATGATCTAGAGACCACAATAAATAAATTTAAAGAACTGGTTCAAGGCCAAACAAAAGAATTAAACTATGAAGCGTAACACCTTAATGTTGTTGTCAATGATCGCGTTGGCGACATTTTTCTATTCATGCGAAGATGTAGTTACAACCAAATCGGGAGTAAAAGTGTCTTATCAAAAGAGAGGCGAAGAAGCCTTGAAAGATAGCAGTGTGTTGTTGGTGAACATGAAGTATACAACGGACAAAGGTTTTGATATCTTTTCTTCTGATGAGAGAGGTGGGCCGATTACGTTGCCTTACTATGCGTCTCAGTGGGATACTTCTAGAGTGTTTTACGAAGTATTGAGTCTATGTAAAGTAGGAGATAGTATTACATTCAAAATCAACGCAACAGAGCTTTTTGTGAAGACATTTGGTGCACCTTCTGTGCCTGACTCCATTGGAGCAGAATCTGAGATTCAGTTCTATGTAGGCATGCAAGATCAGATGACGTTTGATGAGTTTCAGGACTATCGCGTAGCAAGATTGGAAAAGGAGCAAGCAAAAATGATGGCTGAAGAAGAAGAAAGAACCATCGCACAAGGAGAAGAAATCGATTTGTTTTTGACGGAAAACAACATCACTGCTGAAGTAACAGAGTCAGGGTTGAGATATGTGATCACTGAGCAAGGTGATGGCGACAAACCAGCTGTGGGTGACGTAGTGATTGTGCATTATAGTGGAATGTTGATGGATAGCACGAAGTTTGATTCGTCATATGATAGAAATCAGCCATTCGAGTTTCCGCTAGGCCAGGGCAGAGTCATCCAAGGATGGGACGAAGGCATTGCGCTACTCAACGTAGGATCTAAAGCAACGCTTTACATCCCGAGTGCATTAGCTTATGGGCCAAGAGGCGCAGGAGGAACAATCAAACCTAACTCTATTTTGAAATTTGATGTGGAGTTATTAGGTATTAAAGCAAATGATGAAAAGTAAGTTTATCGCTACGGCGATGTTGGTAGCTACCGTTCTCTTTACTTCGTGTAAAGAGGACGATGGCTCATCTGATCCTAGAGGGACATTGGAAGAATATGTGGCACTCAATGATGTGTCTGCATATACTGTGACTGATTCGGGCCTCTATTTTCGTTTGGATTCGGATGGTGAAGGGGAGCAAATAGGTAGTGATGATGTCGTACTTTTTTTGACAAAGATTTATGCAATGAATGGTGATTTGTTGTTTGATGGCTATGTTGACAGTTTGCTGTGGATCACGTCATTGGATGAGAACTCAATTGTAGTGCCCGCGATGCAGGAAGCATTGCTCCGAATGGGACTCAATGACGAGGCGACTGTGCTTGCGCCTTATGCTCTAGGGTGGGGCAGTGCAGGTGCATCTACGACGATTCGTCCTTATGAAGATCTGCGCATCGTCATCAAACCAACGGAGTTTAACCCTACGATGGAAGACTTCGTCCAAGAAAATGAAGTGAACAACTATCAAACGACGGCCAGTGGGATTATTTATACAGTTGACGGTGCAGGGACAGGTGATTTGCCCGAAGCAGGCCAAAGTGTCACTGTGCAGTATGAAGGGTATCTACTTGATAGTACCAAATTTGATTCGTCGATAGACAGAGGCACGCCTTTTACGTTTGTCATCGGCCAAGAGCAAGTCATCGCAGGTTGGGATGAAGGAATTGCACTATATAAGAAAGGGCAAAAAGGCACCTTGTACATACCGTACGAGCTGGGATATGGAACTGCAGGTTCTGGATCGATTGCGCCTTATGATGATCTGATTTTTGAAATAGAAGTAATAGATATACGCTAGTAGATGAAGAGGTATAAGCAGTTGGTATTTTGGGGTCTATTG
Organism: Reichenbachiella sp. 5M10; assembly: GCF_002742335.1. Lineage (NCBI taxonomy): Bacteria > Pseudomonadati > Bacteroidota > Cytophagia > Cytophagales > Reichenbachiellaceae > Reichenbachiella > Reichenbachiella sp. 5M10. The sequence continues at coordinate 214,613 of NZ_MDGR01000007.1, forward strand.
GTCTCGATGGGTATCGTAGCATCCTGTAGCAATCCCGTCAAGGATGAGCAAGCAGACATAGAACAAGCGTATCAAGATTCTTTGGCGCAAGCTTCGATCGACGAAGAAATCATCGAAACATACCTTGAGGACAACGGCTATACCAATGTTTCTTCTACTGAGGATGGTGTACGCTATGGCGTGGTATCAGTAGGGGATGGCGTGTTTGCTGAGATCAATCAGATTGTCTCTTTGGACTATATTGGTAAATTGACGAATGGAGAAATTTTCGATACCTCGATCAAAGAAGTGGCTATCTATGAGGATAGTTTGGCTTGGGTGGCCGATGGTGTAGATATAGCGGCCGCTATGGCCGAAACAGGCTTTGACATAGAGACTACACTTGATTCTCTTCAGTATTATGATGGGAGTGTCTCGGGGATTTATTCTAGCCTCAAGTCTTATAGGCCCATGACTTACAATTATATTGCTAGCGGTGCAGGGATTCCTTCAGGAGCGATCAAAGGGTACCGTGAAGCTGTGAAGTATCTTACTCCTGAAATAGGTACAGGAGGAGAGGGAATGACAATTTTCCCTTCTGCTTTAGGGTATGGGACTGCCGAGTTGACCAATATACCTGCCAATTCTGTATTAATTTTTGAGTTTTACGTTGATAATATACGTCCCTAAGCCATGAAGATTTGTTTCGCTACACACAATCTCAACAAGCTCAGAGAAGTGAAGCAAATGTTGGGTGACCGGTATACGGTCGTAGGTCTCAATGAGATAGGTTGTGTGGATGAGATTCCCGAAGATGGCGTTACTTTGGATGAAAATTCTAAGATCAAAGCACAGTTTGTAGCGGAGCATTTTGGGGTCAACTGTTTTGCAGATGATACTGGGCTAGAAGTCGAAGCGTTGGGAGGAGAGCCAGGGGTTTATTCGGCGCGCTATGCTGGCGAAGAAAAGGACAACCAAGCCAATATGAAGCTTTTGCTCGAAAAGCTGAAGGGAAAGACCAATCGACAGGCACGTTTTCGCACTGTGATTACCCTCATTCTTGATGACATAGAATTGCAATTCGAAGGGGTGGTCAAGGGGAGTATTACCCAAGAGTTGAAAGGCACTGAGGGCTTTGGGTATGACCCCATCTTTGTGCCAGAGGGGCATGATGTGACCTTTGCAGAGATGTCTGCAGAAGCTAAAAATCGCATTTCACATCGAGGTAGAGCCATGCAGGCCCTGGTCTCTTTTTTGCAGGGCTAGTCGCCTAGTATTCCGTTTTATCTTTTTTGTTTTTCCATGCAGTGAATACCTTTTGGGCTTCCTGTCTCATGGCTTGTTGCGTCTTTATTTTTCGTGAGGGGCTTGGGAGAGCGATCTCGTCGTAGATGAACTGATCATCAAATCCTGCAGTAGCGGCATCTGTTTTGGCGCTAGCATAGTAGATTGCTTTGGGCCTAGCCCAATAGATTGCTCCGAGACACATGGGGCAGGGTTCACAGGTAGTGTAGATCTCACAGTCTTGCAATTGGAAGTCTCCGAGGCGTTGGCAGGCATCACGGATGGCATTGATCTCGGCGTGTGCAGTGGGGTCATGACTGGCAGTGACTGTGTTGTGGCCTTGGCCTATGACTTCTCCATGGCGGACGATGACCGCAGCAAAAGGACCACCACTCTTTTCTTGTATGGAATGCATGGCCAAATCAATGGCTTTTTGCATGTGCTTCGCTTCAAATGACATGCCTCTAATTTACATCAGAGTAGGACAGGATTGTTTGCGGTTTGAAAAAAAATTAGTTCGCTATGGCCAATCTGTCTTCTTTCATCAAGCGGATGCGGTAGGCATTCATGGCTGTTTTGCCTAGACGGTAAGTCAGTTTCTGGTTGACGCATGCGCCAATCACCGCACCTACCCCTGGGATGAGTTGAAAGATTTTGACAATATCTAGGTTGTCGCGGTACTCATCCTGAAATCGCTCCCAATCAAAGGCATGTAAGTTGTCAGGAAGTGTTTGGGCTACTTCGCTCCAGTTTTCGATATGCGCTAGCGCGGCGACACGTCGGTCCTGACTCGAAAATGCCAGTTGGAAAATATGAAGAATAAAAAGCCGTTCTTTGAAACAGAGGGTGTCGAATCCATAGTACCCTGCAATCTCAAAGAGCATCTTCATCTTCAGACTAATCCATAGAGGGAAATCCGCTATGCTACTGACCAAACCTCCTAGTCCTGTGATGGCACCTTGTGCTGCAGCGGACGAGGAGTAAAACCATATGGATTCGCGGATCATTTCTTCGGCATTGTGGATTTGAAGGGTGAATTCACGTTTGGGAGTCGTGTACTGAGCACCTTGTAGTACAGCTCGAGTCGTTTCTTTGACAATCTTGGCGATCAAGTGATGCATGCTTCTGGGCATGAATAGATTGATTCTGCGCTGTATTCTTTTGACAGTTTTGTACGAAGAGGTAGGAGGTGTCTCCAGTCGTCTGCGCCAAGCGTCTAATTCCGAATTGATTTTTTCTCTATGGGTCACCTGTATGTTGCTTTACTACGATTAGGCCGGAGTGAGTCACATTAGGTTATGCTATTGCATAGGAAAGGAGGTCCATGATCCCTTCTGTTCTTGTCAGCAAGAATAGAAGGATCACAATGCAAAGAAAGGGCAACGAGTGTAGAGATGTTATTCGTGATAACACGTAAAAAAATAGTTAGGTAATCCTTTTAAGTTCGAGTGTATTGGCGGATTAGCTCTGCATGCAGAGGAAATTTTGTGATCAATTCTTCACGATCGGCGAGTTCGAAATCTTGGAAGTCAAAACCTGGTGCTACAGTGCAACCTGCTAAGGAATAGCCGTCTAGTTCGTTGACTTCAGCTGCAAACCACACACCGGCTGGGACGACGTATTGTGGGACTTGCCCCATGCCTAGGTCGTGCCCAATCTCTATCAGCTCGTGGCGCCCATCCGGATGGATGAGGTGGAGATCAATGGTTGCTCCTTGGTAGAAGTGCCAGATTTCGTCTTGTTTGATTCGGTGAAAGGCTGAGAAAGTCTCGGAAGTCAGTAAATAATAGATGCACGTGGAGTAGTTGCGTGCTCCGTCAAAGGGGGAGGCAAGCTGGATACTGTCTGTGCTGCGGTAGGTTTCTTTGTAATAGCCCCCTTCTGGGTGTGGTACGAGTGAGAGGGTTTGGATCAAATTGTCTAAATCAGTCATTTTGGAGGGGTTAATCTTCAATTTTGGGTGTGTTTTGAACGAGCCGCATGCGGTAGGCGTTCATGGCTGTTTTACCTAGGCGGTTGGTGAGTTTGTGGTTGATGTAGGCACCAACTACCGCACCGATCCCTGGGATCAGCTGCAGGAGCTTGGCGATATCAAGGTGATCACGGTACTCTTGTTGGAACGTGCGCCAATCGAAATTATTGATGTCTTCGGGCAAATTATTTTGGTTTTGTTCCCAGTTGGAGATGAAGTGGTAGAGTTCGATACGGCGCTGTTGACTAGAAAATGCCAGTTGAAAAACGTACAGAATGTAGATTCGCTCTTTGTAGTCGTTGGTGTCAAACCCGTAGCTATGGGCAATCTCGAAGAGCATTTTCATCTTGATGCTCAGCCAGAGCGGAAAGTCTGCCAAACCACTGAGAAAGCCTCCGAATCCCGTGATAGCTCCTTCGGCAGTGGCCGACGAGGTATAGAAGTTGATCCGTTCTTTGACATGGTCTTCTGCGTCCATGAGATTGATGGGGCCAGTGATTTTTTTGCTTGTCGTGAATGCTGCTCCGAAGAGTACGGCGCGTGTCAGTTCCTTGACTGCTTTGGTTATCACTTGATGGACTTTTTCTGGGATGAGGTTTTGGATTTTGGATTGGAAATTCTTGATGCTCTCGTTGGAGAAACTCGGCGTGCGCTGCATCGTACTTTGCCATTCGGCCAACTCTCGGGTGATTTTGTCTTCGTAGCTGTTCACAAGGGTAAGTTAGTCATCTAGAGGGGTGATTCACAAATCGGATGTTCGAAGATAGTCTTGGAGGGTATTTTCCTACTAAAATGAACATGGCCTGAAAAACTGATGTATCTCAAAAGGGTATAAAAAAAGCGACAAACTGCTAGGCATGTCGCTTTCTCTTGTTTTTTGCCTCGATCAATTCGTCTAATTTCTAGAGTCTAATGATCGAGAATCTACATGTCACTCTTCGCCTGCTTTGGCGATCCAGCCTTGCACGTCTTCTAGGCTAGGGTTCTTTACCTCTTTGAGTTTCATCTTCTTTTTGTTGCCACAGACGTCTTGGTGCAGTTTTCCGTCTTTGGCTTCTGCGAATTGCTGCTTGGTGACCATGCCAATCTTCTGTAGGATTTGGATGAGGTCTTTGGCCACACCAAGTTCTTCGTACTGTGCTGCCGTGAGTGCTACGACTTTCTTCTCAGGCTTCATCTGGGGGAAGAACAAGACGTCTTGTATCGAGTTGGAGTTGGTCATCATCATCGAGAGACGATCGATCCCAATACCCAGTCCTGCCGTAGGAGGCATGCCGTACTCGAGTGCTCGGAGGAAGTCCTCGTCGAGTACCATCGCTTCGTCATCGCCACGCTTGCCGAGTTCGAGTTGCTCTTCGAATCTCGCGCGTTGATCTACAGGATCGTTCAACTCTGAGAACGAATTACAGATTTCCTTGCCGTTGGCGATCGCTTCGAAGCGCTCTACCAACCCTGGCTTGTTTTTGTGTTTTTTGGCGAGTGGTGACATCTCTACTGGGTAGTCGGTGATGAAGGTCGGTTGGATCAACTGACCCTCGCATTTCTCTCCGAAGATCTCGTCGATGAGCTTGCCTTTGCCCATGGTTTCGTCGATGGGTACGTTGAGTTTTTGGGCGGTCTCTCTGAGGCCTGTTTCGTCCATCTCGGAGATGTCGATACCTGTGAAGTGTTCGATCGCTTCGAACATCGTGTAGCGCTTCCAAGGTCGCTGGAAGTTGATGATGTTGTCACCGACTTGTACTTCGGTCGTGCCGTGTAGGTCCATGGCGACTTTTTCTACCATGGCTTCTGTCAAGTCCATCATCCATTCGTAATCCTTGTAGGCTACATAGAGCTCGACTTGCGTGAACTCTGGGTTGTGGAAGCGGGACATACCTTCGTTACGGAAATCCTTGGAGAACTCAAATACGCCATCGTACCCTCCGACGATCAATCTTTTCAAATACAACTCGTTGGCGATACGCAAATAGAGCGTCATGTCCAGTGTGTTGTGGTGTGTCTTGAACGGACGTGCCGCTGCTCCACCGTATAGTGGCTGTAGGATAGGGGTTTCTACCTCTAGGTATCCTCGGTCTGCGAGGAAGTTTCTCATCGAATTGACGAGTTGTGTTCTTTTGACGAACGTCTCGCGTACCTCTGGGTTGACGATCATGTCGACATAGCGCTGTCTGTAGCGCATCTCTGGATCGGTGAAGGCGTCAAAGGTCTTGACGTTTCCGTCGGCGTCTTTGGCTTCCTTGACGATTGGTAGGGGCTTGAGGGACTTGGTCAACAGCTTGAGTGAAGTGACGTGTATCGATATCTCGCCTACTTCAGTGGTGAATACATAGCCTTTGATACCGATGATGTCACCGATATCCATCATTTTTTTGAAGACGGTGTTGTAGAGACTCTTGTCCTCATCTGGGCAGAGGTCATCTCGGCGCAAGTAGATCTGGATACGACCTGAGGCATCCTGCAGCTCTGCAAATGATGCTGACCCCATGATGCGTCGACTCATGAGTCGACCCGCGATAGAAATATCCTTGTAGTCTGTCTTTCGCTTTTCGTAGTTTTGGTGAATGTCTTGGGTAGTCACGTTCACTTCGAAGGTGTCAGATGGATAGGGATCAATGCCCGATTGCATCAGTTGCTCTCTGGCTTGACGTCTGATTATTTCCTGTTCGCTTAAAATCATGGTATTGTATAAAAATTAAGCGGCAAAATTAATTTATTCGGTCAATACTGTGCAGGGATTGACCAATAATATTAGGCGTGTGTAGGAGGTAGTGGCTGTACTTGCCTGGCAAGGAGGTGAGCTACTTTGTTTCTACTCGGTTATTTCATCAAGCGGGGTGATCCGCTGAGTCAGAGAGATAGGGTCAGCGTCAAGTAAGATGGGAATAAAGGAAAGAGTGAATAGACAGCCGTGAGGTATGTTCAGCGACTGTCTATTCAAGGGGGTGCAGTTAATCTACTCTCTCAAAATCACCTGGTTGCCATGTTTTATCAAACCAAGGTTGAAGTGGGCCATAGAGTCTAAACAATACGAAAAAGCCTTTGCCATTTATGGATTGCAGCCAGTTGGCTTCTTTACCTTGAGGAGTGTGGTTTGTAGGTCCAAAATACAAAGTGACGGATCCATCGTCATTCTTTATCAATGGGGTTCTTTTACTACTTACGCTGGGCAAGGCTTGATCGGTTTGGAGCATCGAGCGTGTTTGTGGATCATACATTACAACTGACCAAAAATCTTTTGCGGGGACATTTGCAGGGATGTTCAAGGTGTAGTTTTGACTGCCATCTAGATACTCTCCTTCAGAATCCAAGACACCGAGTGCGTATTGGGATCCCAAGCCCACCATTTTCAAGACCATCGCTGGAGTGTTGACCGTAGCAACGTAGAAAAAGCGTGTGCGGGCATCCAAATAGCGGCCACCTTTTCCTTCATTTTTCAACCATTCATAACTTCCTCCCAAGAACCCTGATTCCCAATGCCCCGTCTTAAAAATCGTGGCTTCTTTTTCCCGTGTTCTAAAGGAAATAGCTCGAGCGGTTGCATTGCCTACTTCTACAGCATCTTCTAGTATTTCTTGCATTCTTTTATCTGGACTAAAAGTCTTCCCCTTTTCTATACCAATACTTGAAAATAGGCCTCTTAACTCTGGGTCTAGAAAGGAGACAGGTTCACGTTGAATAACTTCATTCAACTCATGATAAAAATCGTAGTTGTTGGCATGGATGGTATTGAAATCTTTGGTTGAAACATTGATGAACTCCATGGCTGGAGGAGTGTCTTTGTCTTTAAGGGGGTAAATTTTTAATCCCTCACGATACATTTTGGATGACATGTCTGGTTTTCCGTCCACCAAAAAGCCTCGGAGGATGAGCCAATTGACATAACTGGTGGATTGTGCGACAAAGTATCCATCAGGTGTCTCACCATTGTAGTCTGGGGGAAGGATTAGATATTTGCCCCCTTGCCCTCTATCAGGACCAGGCCCCCCCATATCTACCACAAATCTGAAATACGCATCGTTGACTGTACCAGGGCCACAACCTGTTGGTACTTCTACGACGATGGGGCCACTTTCTTGTAAGTTGAAAAAAGTAGAAGCGTATACGGTACTGGTATTCCCTGTCAAAAATAAGGGGGTAGAGTCCAATAATTCATCGAAAATAACGACTTGATTTGATGCAGTGGCACCCACTTCATTCATCCCCAGCCTTAGGCCTTCTATGGAAGTCGCTGGCACGCCATTCAAGAAAGTTTCAACACCTCGCATAAAATCGAGGTTGTCATACACTTTTTCGACGGTAGCCTGTGAGGGTAAACCATCGAAGAATTTCAATGAGCCTATCCTGGTGTCTACTACATCAGGTGTCAGTATTTTTGTCGGTATATCTGTATTGTACTTTTCTTTGATGTGTGCTATTGAGTTGGTTTCAATAAGGTTTTCTTCATTCTTGCCTTCTTCTTTGGTGTTTTGACAGCCTGTAGTCAAGAGAGCAACAAAGCCAATGGCGATGGATAATTTGCGTCTTACATTCATGTTTAGTTAGTCTTTAGTTTAGGGATAGATCCAGTTGTTGAAAATACATCTTCGTATCAGTTGTTTGGAAGAATGAATTTCTATTCAAGATAAGCTGTAATTGTCGCTTATGTATTGTTTTTCAGAGTTTTACTGATTTTCAAAACACTTGGGCTCACTCAGTCATTGCGTATTGCATAGGTACTACAGTGGGATCCTACGTAGGCGAGTATAGAGCTGCTCATAGCGCGCGACCTAGTTTGTATGCTGTATGGCTAGCAGGCTAGCAAGGAGAAGGGACTTAGGTTTTACCCAGCCCTCTTGTGACGTAGCGTGATTGGACATGCCATCGAGCTATTTCGTTCTTGTAGAGGATACTGGGGTTGCAAGGCAGTTGTAAGGGATAGGTACAACTGGGTATTCGTAGAAAAGCTTCTGCTTTGGGCGTATACCAAAATCGTTGTATACGCTTTGTTTAGGACATATTTTTCAAGACGTCAATAATTTCTTCAGGTTCTGAACGTGTTCGATAGTCAACGTTGACATAATTCCATAGGACTACCCCATCTTGCCCGATGATGAACGTGGCTGGAATCGGTAATATACTACTGTTGCCGTTATTGATTGTTTCCAAATCAAGGTTGCGATCCACGCGCATGTGTTCCTTCAAAAATGCGGGCACTTCCCAGGCTATGCCGTATTGAGAGGCAGTTTTCGCATCTTGGTCTGACAATACGGTGAAATCCATTTCTGTTATTTCATTTTTGCTCATTGATCCATCAGGTACTTGTGGGCTGATGGCAACCAATGTCGCACCCAGTGCATGAATCTCGTCTAGTCGAGCCTGCAAGGCTCTAAGCTGTAAGTTGCAATAAGGACACCAACTGCCTCTGTAAAAGGTCAGCACAAGTGGCCCTTTGGCTAATAGAGAGTCTAAGGATTCCAACTTGCCCTCAGCGTTGGGGAGTTCGAAAGCTGGCGCTTTTTGCCCAACTTGAATCGCATCATCGCCTTGTTGAAAAGCTTTGGCTTTTCGGATGATATCGTCAACCCCTTTCATGAAGTCAGGATTAGCTTGTCGCCCTGCTGCAATTTTGGCTTCTGTCTGTTCTTTTAAGGTTTTCATCGTTTTCTTTTTAGGACTTATGTTGTTCTCAATACGTCTAGTTTAGGATTTTGATCGTGCGCTATATCAAGTAGTCTACTAATATTCAAAGTCTACAGCTCTATTTGGGCTGGCCAAACTAATCCATCTGCGTGAGACTTTCGAGTCGTTTCTAGTCATTTGTAGGGTTATGCATGAGGACGACCTTGGTCTCTCCACCATTTTTCAATGCCATTTGATGTGTGTCTGAAAACCCGCGCAGGTTCTTGGATGTATGTTTTTAGTCAATGAATCTACCCCTAGCGTGTTCATTTAGTCTGGCATCTTCAAGGTGAGAACCTTGGGCGGTAGGGCTTCTATTGTTTGGCTATTTCGTTGATTTCATCGCATGTGCGGATCATTCGCTCTCTTTGATCAGGGTTGCTACCTTATTGAAAACCATTTCGAAATCGTCGCTTTCTGTATAGTGTGTATAAACCGCAGCTACGGGAGTCAGGATATCAAAGTCAGATTTTTCGACATTTCCAGTCGGAGAATTTATTATAGTTTTCAACAAAACCATGTCTCATATACAGCTGTTACAATCGCTATTTTTAATGAAAATTACTATTTGGGTACAATGACCAAGAACCGTTTTTCTTTGTCAAGAGTTTTTTATGTGATCTACTCATCCAAAGCAAAGGACCTCATTTACTGCCTCCTCCAGTGGATAGAAGGGGTCTTCGTAGAAGACCTAAAAATAGACAAACCAAACAGACTGTTTGAACTGGCGATTTTTCTTTAACCAGTTTCTCCAATCTGTTCGGTTTTGAGGAGAATGTGTCTCTATTTACTTATTCATTTTGTTGTTTCAGCCATTGCAAGATGGCTTGATTGGTTTCTTCGGGTTTTTCTTGCTGAATCCAATGGCCGCAATCTAGACTGACTACTTCTACATTAGGGACGAAATCTTGTAGGCTTTCGGACTGAGGGATCATATCCTGTGTACCATAGATCATCAGTGTAGGATGTGGGATGATTGGGTTTGCATCTGACAGTAGGTGCCAATTTCGGTCTAGGTTTCGGTACCAGTTGATACCTCCAGTAAACCCAGATGTTTGGAAGGCGGAAACGAAAACTGCCAATTCGCTTTCGCTCATTATCGGTTCACCGAGTGGTTTTTCGGCTCTGGCAAGGTTCATCATCAACATTCCGGGCTCAGGTGGAGCAAGAGGTACATTCTTGCGGAACAAGTTGCGCAGGAATTGTGCCTTGTTTTCGTCCAGTATCGCGTCGGCAACTCCTAGCTGTCTATTGAAGTGAACGAAATAGTGGTCTCCTCCAAAGACTTCTTCCATGAGTTCGATCCAAGGTTTTTCTCCTCTTTGTTGATAAGGCAAAGCCAAGTTTATCACTTTGTTTACTCGTGTTGGATGCAACAGTGCAAGCCCCCATACAATATTTGCCCCCCAATCATGTCCTATAAAAGTGGCCTTTTTATATCCATAGTGATCGAGTAGAGCCACTAGGTCTCCTGTGAGCTGTGCAATGTCGTAGGCTGTTGTTTCGGATGGAGCGGATGAGTTCCCAAACCCTCGTTGGTTTGGGACCATGACATGGTAGCCAGCTTTGACAAGTGCAGGGATCTGAAAGCGCCAAGAAAAGGCATGCTCAGGCCAGCCATGACATAGTACAATCGGTTTTCCTGTATTTTGTCGACCTGCTTCATAGACTTCTAGTTCTACGCCATTGGCCGATATGAAAGTAGGCTTGGGAAACCCTATTTCATCAAGGGTTGAGTTCATTACGTTTGTCATTTTTATGTTTTTTTAAAGATGTGAGGCAAACGTATGGGAGGCATGAGACAGCCTTATGTCAAGGGTTCGAAAGAGTTATTGATATTTATCAAAATACTCTTGTAAGCTCATCTTGTGGGGTTCAAATTTTTCTGTAAGGACGTCCATTTTTTGAATTCTGTCGGGTCGAAAAAAACGAAACTCCTCTCGCAAACGGCACCACGCGATCAAATACCAATTCTCTGAATTTAGTATGGCAAATGGCTCAATCTCTCGGTCAGTGGCTATGCCCTCCTTGTTGATGTATTGTATTTTGACCAGGTTGTAGTTGGTGAGTGCATATTGTAGGTCAGATAAATTGGAGCTGTTTCTTTCTTGATTCAGCGCTTCGTCATATTGGGTTCGATCTGCCAATAGGTTGGCTTTGTCTTGGATCGTATATCTGAGGATGGACTTGATTTTATCCATAGCCTCTGAGTAGTCCTGTACAAATGAGGCGTCTTTACTTTTCAAAACCAATTGTTCGGCTAGGATCAAGGCGTTGGCTTGTTGTTCGGTGAACATGATTGGAGGGATTCTAAATCCCTCCATTAGGGTATACCCCTTGCCTTCTTCGGTCAAAATCGGGACGCCGGCTTTCTCCAGTGCTTTTATGTCCCGGTAAATAGTTCGTCGCGTGACCCCAAATTTTTCGGAGAGGCTTGCTGCCGTTACGATTCTTTTGGTCTGCAACTGTGTTAGTATGGCAGTCAGTCTCGAAATTCTCTTGATGTCATCTCCTTCCATTCCCTATTCGTTGAGTTTACGTTGGTTATCGCGACAGCCCGCCGTATAGCACATGTGACTGTACAGGGGCTGTTATTTAGGTGTTGCTTTTAATGTTTTTTCGTTTTTGTTCGTGTTGAGTGTATCATACAGTTCTCTTGCCGTCGGTTGCATAACTTCTCCTTTGACGAGTATCGGGGCGTAGCTCTTGGCGCAATGAACAGCAAAGGATTTTTCTTACTGTCAGGATTAGAGCAGTCTGATGAAGAAATTCATCGTATTGATCATGTTGTGCCCTAGGATGGGTAAGATCAGGTTGCCCGAAAATTTTCTCAACAGCCCAAGGCTCAGTGACGATACTAACGTCAGGTATACGATCGTCGTAATGTCGTGACGGATCTCATAAGATTCTGTCAAGACGATCCCATGTGCTACACCGAATAGCACAGTGACGATCAAAAAACTCCAACGAAACGCTACACCTTTGATGATTTTGGACGAAATGAAAACTTTGCTCAAAAGCCACAGATAGATCCCTCGGTAGATTATTTCCTCCGTCAGGCCAGGGAAAGAGGCTTGGAAGATGAAGGCTTCTAAATCAAATTCACCTCCTTTTGGGAAGATGAACATTTTGATGATGAAATCGAAAGTCAGGAAACCGAGAAAGAGGAGTATACCTAGTTTAGTCTGAGGGTTAAATTTGCCAGTGAAACCGATGTCTTTTCGGATTTCTTTGGCATGAAAAAAAATGAATCCAAGACCAAAACACATGCTCAGCAATTTTCCCGCCCAGTTCCATTTTAGATCCGGAAATACAGCATTGGTGAAATTTAAAGTGTTTAGATAATTGTCAATGAGGAAATAGATGACAAATATTAGGAGGTATTTGAAGTTCGTTTTTTCTGATTTGAAATGTGCCAAGATGAATAGCGGGAGGACGATCAGTAACCAAAGAAAAGGGGTTAATAAAGACATGCATGTTGTTTTAATTTTGCGTTGCAAAGTATTCTAAACGAAGGGGAATGTCAAGTCTTTGATTGGTGTCTCGAGACTAGGTGGTGAAAGGTCTGTACCAGAGCTTTTAGTGATGTTTCGGTTTTGAAAGGAGGCCGTTCGCTTAGGTCTTCTATCAGAGTCTGGTCAACATATTTCTAACCAAGGGATGCTGTTTTTCTTAGAATAGATAGGTTAGAAGAGTTCGCACTAGGGCTGTCATGGATTTCTAGGATATTCAGTTTATGGAACATTATTGTTTGTTGAGGATCATGTTTTTGATTTTTACTGCCTTTTCGAAGTGGTCGAGTTGGTGTGTTTTGATCCACCATTCGGCGACCTCCATCAGCAGGTCGGGGTTGTCGTTTTTGTTGGCAAAGAAGGCGTAAAACGAAAGCCCGACCTTTTCGCCTTTCTTTTCGATTTTCTCTTCACAGACAGAGATGATTTTTTTTCTTATGGTTTCGTTCATGTTTGTAGTGGTTGTGAGTTAGGGTGTGGTGATGCGCTCACCCTGACGATCTATTTCGAACCAGTCGTCACTCTCGACCCGCAGGTGGTGGTCTAGGTCATAGTACTGCGTAGCGTCAAAAGTCACTTCGGCACGCCCTTGGTCAAACCACCGGGCATAGGCATAGATGCAGGGGATGACGACTTGCCCACGGTCGTTGGCATAGCCCATCTTGCCGTTGCGCAGTACGCGGAGGAGGTCTTCGTGAGCCTCTTCGGGACCATTGTCATACATGACCAGATCAAAGAGGATGTCATGGAGGCGGTTGATCCCGACCTGTCGGCCGTAGGTGCTGTCGTCGGGGTGTAGGATGACATGGGCTACATGGACGAAAGAGTCCGTGCCATAGTAGGCGTATTGCCCAAAGGGGATGACCGTATCTCCTTCTGCTGTGATGTAGGAGACAGCTGCTCCGTACTGTAGATACTCCTCGTCGGATACTGCATAGAGCATCGGTAGGGCGCTGGTGTCTGCCGCCACATCGACGTAGCTGTAGTTCGTTTGTACTTGCTCTATTGTCTCACGGCAGGCACTCACTATCGTGAGGAGGAGGAGGCAGGCAGCGGTATGGCGGGGCATAGGTGAGGGAGGTTTTGGGGTTAGTTGGAGTAGGTCGCAAAAAACTGCTTGGTGTCTTTGAGGTCTTGGATACCTAGTATCCAACAAACTTCAGAAAGGTCCGAAAAGTCAAGGCCTCCGGCCGAAATCGCTTCATTGTTGTACCGTCCTTCTTTGCCATTGTACTCGTTGGACAGGGCGATTGCCAATTGCCAGATTTGGATCAATTGGGGATTGGTGATCTGGTTTGTGTAACCCACCGCCCGAGCCGTACGAAATCCCGGCGTTCCATTCCCTGAGGCATTGCCATCGGGTATTTTTTGGTAAGCAGTATGGCTCTTGACAAACTGCAGCTGCTCAGGGGAGGTAGTGTTTTCGTTCCAATCACTGTGCTGTACGACATGTATCCGCTGGGCCAAGGTTGTATCTGACCATTCGGATTGCAGTGCTTTGACCAGCTGGGCAGTGAAATCCGATTGGCCGGCCTCTGCTATCCAGATATCGCCACCATGGGCTAGTGTCTTTTGTACTATATTTTGGACACGCTTCGTAGCGTCTTTGGGCTGGCCATGCGCGTCGGTCCAGTTCTGGCCAAAGGCGAGTTGAAATAGGTCATTGGGTGGAACATACAACCCCTCTTGGATACCATATGTCCCTGCCACGGCATGGTAGTGGATGTTCGAATACTCAGGCGATGCAAGCAGTGTCGCCAAGGCTGCTACAGTATGGAGGTCGTCGACATCGGTTTTGCAATCAAACTGGACCAGCAAGAGGTCTTTTGCTATGTTGAAAGTTCCTTTTTGGGGGGATAGGGTAGGGGTAGCATGGCTATATAGCGTGACGACAAGGAACGCGACGACAAGGCCGAGTGATGATTTGACTTTCATGTCTCTGTGCTTTGGAGTATCTCAAGTATTGTTTGGGTCGGGATAGCAAGATACGACAATTTGTAAAGAGAGGTTTTGGCCGCTAGCAGAAACCGCTGTACTCAATTCTAGCACTGACCGCCACGGATTGATAGTGTAGTCTTCCTAAAAAAACGCCATGTAGGTACGGTGGTGTGAGAGGCGCACCGTGGGCTTATCGCTCACGGCCGTCTACTCAATTAGCGGTTTGTTATTTTTTTACCAAGAAACTTCCCCTGTTTCAGGGTTGGTTTCTTCACTAAAGAATCTACCAGTTGGACCTTCTTTACCTATGGTTGCGTACTTAACGATTCTTTTGGCAGCAGTTTCTACATCACCACCATTGCCAAAAGTAAAATCAGTTGCAGTTAACCCTGGACAAACAGCATTGACTTTGAAATTGGTATCACGAAGTTCATACGCTAAATGAACTGTATACATATTCAGTGCTGCTTTTGAGACAGCATAGACTGCATATTTGGCATAGTTGTAAGCTGGCCAGTTGGGGTCACTTTGCAAGGTAAGAGAGCCTACACTCGTACTCAAGTTTACAATCCTTGGTTCGTCCGACTTTCTTAGTAAATCAATAAATGCATTTATTACTCTTGCGGTTCCGATCACGTTGGTATCAAATGCCGCTCGATACTCATCCGGTTTAGCTTCAAGAGCCGTATAGGGACTGTTTCCTCCGTTGATGCCCGCATTGTTTATTAAGACATCCAAAACATCCGTCCTTTTCCCGATATGTTCACGGCCTTTTTGCACCGAAGATTCATCGGTTACATCCATCTGTATCACTTCGACGTTGTTCCACCCTTCTGCTTTCAATTTTTCAACAGTATTTACTCCATTTTGTGCATTTCGGCTGCCCATGTAGACATAAAACCCGTTTTGTAATAGTAGTCTTGCTGTTCCAAAACCTATTCCCTTGTTCGCTCCTGTAATGAGTGCTTTTTTCATTTTGTTTCCATTTTAAATTTCTGAAACAAAATTCGCTGGATGAAAAACAAACTGTTTTACCATATGGTAAAAAGCAATCAGCGGATGTTTTTTCTTATCCTACTCAAGGACTGTTGTGTGACGCCTAAGTAAGAAGCAATGTAAGTCAATGGAATACGATTGATAAGAGAAGGGTAGTTTTCCATAAATTCTAAATAGCGAGTAGTAGCATCTTGTGACACAACTGGGCCTTTTCTGGATTTTTGGTACATACATAATTGTACCATTTTGTTTTTAATGTTGTCCCACCCTACAATAATCTGTGACAGATCTTCCCAGTGTTGCTTAGAAAAAACAATGAGCTTACAGTCGGTACATGCTTGCAAATATTCAGAGGAGATAGTACTTGCTTCAAAATTGACATAATCTACTACCAGGTTATTCTCGCTAATGAAACATCGAGTGATTTCCTCTCCTTCTTTGTTGTAATAACAACCTCTTATGACACCCTCTACTACAAAACCAACTTGCCTTGGGATTTTTCCTGCCACTGAGAAATACTTGTCTTTTTGAAGATCAATTTCAATTGCACTTTGGGTTACAAGGTTTAATTGTTGTGTATTGAGGTTGCCAATTTGTAAGATGTATTTTATTAGCTCTTCCATCATGGCAAGTTCATTAAATTTGAATTTTAGTGATTTAACATATGGTAAAGAGTACGGCTAGATCACGACTCTGTAGGGCGATGCGTCCTCAAGCCAGACAGACTCTTACTAAAAGTAAGCAAAAGGTTAGAAAATCTTCAGGTCAATCCTCCAGTTGACCAAGTGTTTGCACAGAACTATTCGGATGTTTGAGTGTTCGATAGGTAGTTCGGCTGTACAATCTGAAAATCAAGAAACAAAGACCGTTTGCTCTAACGTTCAGTATAAGTATAGTAGCCAGTTTCAGAGCATTTTCCTGTCAAGTTACTAGAGAGTTGAAGCGGGATACAACCCATGCATTTACTATTATATCGGCTATTGTTTTTTATACATAGTGAGCAACTGGCTATTTCAATGTTTTCTTCATGAACGTTCTAATTTTTTTGATAATTTCAGTCCCATCTTCTTCCAAAGCGAAGTGTCCTGTGTTGTAGATATTATAGTCTAAATTTTTCACATCTTTTTTGAATGCTTCAGCACCTTGTTCTGGAAAATATTCATCGTTTTTCCCCCATACAATAAGCATTGGTGGTTCGTTATCTCGCAAGTATTTTTGCCATAGGGGGTATTGCTTCACATTGTCTTGGTAATCATACCATAAATCCAAATTTACTTTATGTGCATTGGGTCTGGACATTCTTAGGTAATCCAAGTGCCAAGTATCAGGATTTACGGTTTCTGGATTTCTGGTACCATGCGTATATTGCCATTTTAAGCCTTCCAATGTAAAAGCAGGTAACAATGCTTTTTCTGTTTTTTCATTTCTGTCGGCCCAGAACTCCCTGATCAGTTCCCAACCTTTTCCAAGGCCTTCCTCATAGGCATTACCATTTTGATTTATGATGGCAGTTACTCTTTCGGGGTGTTTATTGGCAATCCGAAACCCAATTGGAGCGCCGTAATCCTGCATCATAATGGCGTATGAGCTTAATCCCTTTGTTTCCAAGAAGGAATCCAAGGTATTGGCGATGTTCTTAAAGGTGTATTCATAATCATCAGGAGAAGGAAAATCACTGTTCCCGTAACCTGGATAGTCGGGTGCGATCAAATAATAATCGTCTGATAGTGCATTGAGTACTTTTCGGTATTGGTGCGAGGATGCTGGATATCCATGCAATAGTACAAGTGTCGGGTTTTGCGGGTTTCCAGCTTCCCGGTATGCTATATTGATACCATCTATTTTGATTTTTTTATATTTTGTAGTTTCCATGTAAGATCTATTTTGCGATTTGATTTCTGTTTGAATGATTAAACGGTCTTTTCTTGAATCTTTTTCAGGCTCTTGACATCCAAAGAAAAAGAGCGATACCCCTAAATAAATTGCGACTATTCTTTTCATTTTACTTGTTTTAAAATTTGCTTCTTTTTTTACCGAACATACGGTAAAAAAAGAAGCAAATTTTTTATGTGTATCTATTTTCTATTTTTTTCAATGTGTTTTCAAAAATATCAGTATCCTTCAGCCCTTTGCTTAAAATAAGGCTACCCTGTATATCAATCAATGTTTGCAAAGCCATTTCCTCTGCCACCTGATCCGATAGGTTCATTGATAAGCCAAGATTTTTAAATGCGATTAACCATTCATTCATACCTTTACTAATAATTTGATGAAATAATTCCATTCCATTTTGCATGGATAAAGCTCTGAATATGCAGGAATCCCTTCCTCCATCATAAAGTCTTCTTATTTGTGAAAAACCATTTTTGAGTCTTACTTCACTCGAATTTCCTTCTTTATTAAGGGCGTTAAATATATTATCGGTAACCCATTTGCTCATATAATTAAGAACAGATTCCGCCATTTCCTGTTTTCCATTTGGAAATCTGTGATAAAGACTTGCTTTTCTTAAGCCAGTAACATCAGATAGTTCCTTTAAACTTGTTCCTTCATAACCTCTTGCTCGAAAAACTTTGGTCAAGGAAACTAATAGCTCTTCATCATTTATTTTCTGTGGTCTCATAGGACAAAGATATAAAACTCTATTTAATTACCGATCGATTGGTAAATAACTTTGGGTTTGCTACTGTGGGGTAGCTCCTTTTGAGTATCGCAGTGGCACAAGTATATTTTCTCAACCCGGTCGGTACCTCAAGTTTTGCCAATAAACAAATCAAACATCATTTGCATTAAATGCAGTAAGAACAAACTGCTTCATCGTGTGGTAGCGGTTGTCAAAAGAGGAACACCCTAGAAAGAGAAACGGGATTAAAAAAAGGCGATTACGCCTGTTTTTACCATAGATACCGCCTGCGTATGGTGCATGTGCGTGCCGTTTGATAAAAGAGTCAAAGTAGTGAAAATCTGCCGAACCTATTAGCGAATGGGTGAGCGCTGCGTTTTCCCTATCTTTCTATCTGTCCAGGTAGCGAACTGTTCCTACTATAAGCAGAGAAGTAATTTCCCCGGCAGATGCACGGGTTCGTTCCGCTAAAGTTGGCTAAATGCTCAGTTCGCACCACTGTTAAGAGTGAAAGGATATAGTTTTGATTATTTGAGGTGCGAAGTGTAGTTTCGCGCTGTATTCTAGAATTAACTAAAAGAGAGCTGCGCGGTTGGGGTTGCATTGGATATTTCGTTTTCTATTTCTTTCGGTTTTACAGTTTTGTTGGGTGTCTGCCTATGCGCAAAATTTGGGAAAAAGTACTGAGAGGTCTTTGGCTCTTAGATCAGTGGGTTTAGGGTTGGGCGTTATCAATGACAATGGGCTCATCGACGGGGATGATTACGGCAATACGCTGGGGTTTGAGTTTTGGTTGAATGTGGAGCTAAGCACGAAGGCCAAAAGAACTGTCCAAGTTCGCTACAATACTGTGAGCAGCCTGTTTACCAGACAAGAACTAGGCACAACACAGATCACAAATAAAGGAACCAAGAGGTTTTATGACGGGACGCCCAATGCAAATGAAACTTGGTATCGGCTGACGTACGAAGTAGAGACGGATTTGTGGGACAAGTATAAAGACCATGCCATAGATGGAAGGACGTATGTGACTCTCAACAACCAGACTCCCCTGTCAGTTTATCGACATGAGATCAGTACCCTCATACCTTTTGCCCAAAGGATGTTTGTAGATGTGGGGGTTGGATCTGTACGGTTGGACCATGGGAGAACCCAATTGCTCACGAGCATCCAGTCAAAGTATCATTATTTGTTGGAAAAACATGGTTTCAACAATGAGGACTTTGTCCGAACGATACCTGGGTTAGAGACCAACGCCACTTATGCTTTTCTCAGAACAGCTGTAGGTATTAATTTCAGCAAATCCTTATGTGAGGGAGCGTTTACATTTCAAGTTAGCCCTGAGGCGTATGTCCAAAAAAACATAACCTTGCGAGGGGGTGCGGCCAATTATTCTTCTTGGCAATGGGGGGCATCTGTTGAGGGATTGTTTGGTTTGTTTCGCTACAAAACCAGAGGAACTAAAAACATAATAGAGATCAATACGATGTTGAGCTATGATCCATATGAAGCTTTTCCTAAGTATTATGATTTGGGAGCAATGGGGAGTTATGGCCTGGATTTGAAGTTGAATTTTCTCTCAAAAAAGGTAAGTGCCAAGGGGAGAAAGAAGAAGGTACAGCTCAATTGTTTTCTCATCCCGTTTGGTATCATGGTGCCTTTTGGAGAGGGAGAGATGAATAGTCTAGCCCCCTACCAAGAGGCAAAAAAGCAAAGTTCGAAACCAGAATTCACCAATAAGGTTTTCTATGCAGGGGTTACTATTGTCCCGCTTCACTAGTCATTTCATGTGTTGGGGAGGTGCTTTTTCTCGCTTGTCAGAGACGGCGGATTCTATTGATAGTGTAGTGTGTTTTGCAGAGACGGGATAGTGATGGAGTGTGTTTTGAACAATACTTGGTCTGCTCCTGTGTGGGTTTTCGTACGAAGTGCTATCTTGATCCCATGAAAAAATACGTCGCACTCCTGAGAGGGATCAATGTCAGTGGACAGAAGAAAATCAAAATGGCCGAGCTCAAAGCCGCACTCGAAGCGGCGGGATTGCAAGCGGTGCAGACCTATATTCAGAGTGGCAATGTGGTCTTCGAGAGTGAGCAGTCCGCTGCGGCGTGTTCGACGTGTATCGAGCAGGTGATCCGTGAGCAGTGGGCGTACGAGGTGCCGACACTGGTGGTGGAGCAGGAGCGCTTGCCAGGCATCATCTCGGACAATCCCTACGTGGAACGAGGCGAGGAGACCCGCAAGCTGTATTTTTGTTTCCTCTATGAGCAGCCGAGTAGCGACCGGATCCAAGTCCTAGCGGATGCAGACCTCAAGGGAGACGAGTATGTCCTTCGTGGGGACGTGTTGTATCTCTGCTACCATCAGGGAGCGGGCAAGACCAAGATGGACAACAAGTTCGTCGAGTCGAAGCTGCAGGTCTCTGCCACCTCTCGCAACTGGAACACGACCTGCAAGCTTAGCGAGATGTGAGCCCATCGGTTGCGTGATCAAAAACTCATCAGCTCTTTGAACTTGAGTGTCTGTCGACGGGAGACCTCTACGATGGAGTCATCACGGAGGTGGATGCGTATGCACCCACTAAACCACGGTTCGACACGGGCGATCCATTTGAGATTGATGATCTGCTGGCGGTTGGCCCGGAAGAATGTCTGTGGATCGAGGCGTGTCTCCATGTAGTTGAGTGTCTTGGGGATCATGGGCGTGTGGTCTTCGAAGTAGATCTTGGTGTAGTTGTCGTAGATTTCGAAGATACGGATGTGCTTCAACTCGACGAACCAGCAGTTTTCTCCATCCTTGACGAATACTTGGCTATTGTCTGAGAGCAGTCCTTTCTTTTGTTCTTGTTTGTCATTGAGCTTGGCTCTGACCTTGTCGAGTGCGGTTTTGAGGCGCTCTTCTTTGACGGGTTTTTGTAGGTAGTCGAGGGCGTTGTAGTCAAAGGCCTTCATGGCGTACTCGTTGTAGGCGGTGACGAAGATCACCTCGGGTACTTCGTCGAGCAGTTCCAGTAGCTGGAATCCGTCCTTGCCCGGCATTTGGATGTCTAGGAAGATCAGGTCTGGCCGTTCTTGTTCGATGAGGGTTTTAGCTTCATCGACGTTTGCTGCTTCGCCGACTAGTTCCAGATCCTTGGTGTTTTGCAGCAAAAACCGTAGCTCCTGTCTAGCCAATTTGGTGTCGTCTATTAGTATGGCTTTCATGGTCTCGCGGGGAATTGTAAGGTGGCGGTGACTATATTGTTCTTTTCTGTCAAAGTAAAAGAAGGTGATACATCGAAAAGCAGCCTGAGGCGCTCTTGTGCGTTTTTGATCCCTATACCCGTGCCTTTCTGGCTGTTTTCGAGGTGGCCAGTATTGGATACGGTGATCACCAGTTGCTCGTCTTGCTGCCAGACGGAAAGCTGTATTTTTCCAGCGTCTTTGATTTGTGAGATACCATGTTTGACGGCATTTTCGGCCATGGTTTGGATGACCATGGGAGGGATGATACAGGCCAGGGCTCCCTCTTCTACATCGATATGGTAGTCGAGACGCCCGTCGTACTGTATGCTTTCGAGATCGAGGTAGTTTTTGACGATATCGACTTCCTCGGCGATGGTGACTTGTGCTCGTTGGCTAAAGGCGATGGAGTAGCGCAGCAAGTCGGAGAGGTTGGTCACCATGTCGCGGGCGATCATCGGTTGGTCGAGGATGAGTGCCCGGATGTTGTTGAGCGAGTTGAAAAGGAAGTGTGGATTGATTTGTGCCTTGAGGGCAATGAGTTCGGCTTCCTTGAGCGAAGATTGAGTCTCTAGTTTCTCGATTTTATTCTTTCGGGCGCTTTCGGCGTATTTGTATCCCACATAGATAACACTCCAAAACATCAGCATGAAAAACAGGTTGGCAGTGTATAGAGGTATGCTCGACCACTCGATAGGGTGCACGGTGTTGTGCCAGTCGAGTAGCCCCACCATCATGAGATGAATCACCGTGATGGATACTACGGCACATCCAGCGGCGAGTCCCAAGACTCGGAGAGCCAGTGCTCCTGTGCCTCGTTCGATCCACCCCCTATGGAGGATGATCTTTCGGATCGCGTGAGAGGCTAGCAGTACACATAGTCCTATGATGAACTGTAGCGCTATGATTGGAGGGAGTTTGTCCTCTTCTGTGGTATAGGCGATGGCGTTGTAGACAAGTAAGCCCACATAGATGCCCCAGCCGATGAGTTGGCAGCTCCAGTAGAGGGCGGCTTTGGTGGTATGTTGCATGGGATGCAAGATAAGGGGTTCTTGTTTTTTCTTAGATAAAAAGGAAGCACATGCCTCTAGTCATAACTTTTCAAGGGTTTTTAGACGATGTTTTCAATGGAAGCCGTACCGGTACGGGATAGTTGTTTCTTTCTATACCGAAGGATGAGGAGAGTAGCGATGTAGAGTGCGACGATAGCGAAGGGGATCGTGACGAAGCGGTCGTCTGGTAAGATGTACCAGAGCGCAAGCAGTCCAAGGGTGCGTGTGACAGCATGGAATATCCCCACCCAGTGCCGAATGATCCAGGAGAAGGGGAGCCACATCGTGCCAGTAAGTATACCGATGGCTAGCGGGAGCGAGCTGATGTCCTGACGAAAAAATGGGATGGCTATCGCATAAACAAGGAAGGATTGCCCTACGGCGAATAGAAACAGCGTATCAAAGGGGGTCTTTTTCTTTCTCTGTTCGGAGAAGTTCTCCCCTGTGAATCGGGAGAGGAACATCGCCAAATAGACGATGCTTCCCGTACCAATGAATAGGATCCAGACGGTGGCCTCAGTAGAGAAAAAGATGCCTGACAAGCCGATGAGTAGCCAGATGATTAGTCCTGCTAGAGGTGTAGCGATGAACGGGCGGTTAGAAAATTCGATTCTGTGTTGCTCTAGTGTTAGCATGGTTTGGGGTGATTATTGTTTGGAGAGGAAATCGGTCGTCTGCTGCACGAAGAACATAGGGTCGTCCCACATGATGAAGTGCTTGCCTTGGTCGGAGAGTACAATCTGTACGTCTTCCAGTTCGCTGTATTGATTTTGGAAGTTGGTAAGGGTCATCTCTTTGGTGACGCCATATTGGAGGTAGGCGATGTATGCGCCTAGTACGAGTACGGGCTTGTTGATCTGAGCGATATCGTCTCGTAGGTCGGTCGTGTAGAGATCGTACATGGCTTGCCCTACCGTGGACCGGTCACTGGCAGCACCCCACTGCATGGCAGTATCGATATTTGCTTCGTCAGTGATCATGGAGTGCAGGTACATGCGCTGTTGTTCGGCGTATTGTTCTGGCGGTATGTTTTGTTGTGCAGTGATCATGTTTTTAGCCGCGGGCTTCATGGATTCTTCGGTGGCTTGGGGATTTTGGATCTTAGCGAGGAAGGGGAGCGCATCTACTATCACGGCTTTGCTGAATAGTTCGGGTTCTCGGGATAGTATGTCCAGAGCGAGGAATCCTCCCAGACTGTGTCCGATGACGATGGGTTGACGGAGTTGGTTGTCTCGTACATAGCGAATCAGTTCGTCAGATATCTGAGGGGTGAAGCCCTCCGATAGATCGATGGCGGGTTGCCCGGCAAAACCTGGTAGTGTGATCACATGGCAAGTATAATTTTGCTGGAATTGGCTGACTGCAGCATCCCAGACCGCTCCATCGCAGGCGAGCCCAGGAATGAAGAGGATGTCCTGTCCTTGGCCAGATAGATCAATACGAAAAGAGTAGTCCTGTGCCTTGGAGACGGAGGACAGTGCTGTGAAGATGCCGATGAGTACGGCGATCCAGGGTGTCAGTGGATTTTTAGAGGGGCAAATTCGATTTTTCATGGTGTGTTTGTTTTTGTTGATGAATCAAAACTAGAGGGAGCGACACTTGAATCATATCAACTTGTAGGGAGCGGTCGAGCAGGCCGCTGAGTGGTCGGGGGAGTGGCGTAGGGTCGTATCGCACTGAGATACATTGGAAAAACCTGAATAGTTGGAGGCAATTGATGGAGATGTTTTTGACAATACGGAAATAAGCGTATTTTTGATGGTACCCTAAATGACCATAATGATCTACAACCGCATAGCTATTTCCCTTTCTTTCCTTTTTTCCTTTTTCCAGACCTTTGCTCAACTGCCCCAAATGGATGTGAAGCATTATCGCTTTGAGGTCAAATTGTCCAATGAGAGTAACCTACTGCACAACCGAGCAGCCATCACAGTAGATGTGCCCGAGGGGATGGATACGATTCGTTTGGATCTTGCCAATCAAATGATCATCAAAAAAATAGAGATGGAAAAGCGTCCTGTGGCGTTTGTACATCGAGAAGACGTGGTATACATCGTGGTACCCCGGGGGATGGCGCTTGCGAGGACTGTGGAGATTGATATCCAGTACCGCGGCGTCCCGAGAGACGGATTGGTGATATCCGAAAACAAATATGGAGACCGTACATTTTTTACAGATCACTGGCCCAACCGAGCGAGTCAATGGCTGCCCGTGGTGGATCATCCTAGCGAAAAAGCTACCTGTGAGTTTATCGTGGAGGCTCCAGAAGAATACAGTGTGATCTCCAACGGAGACTTGATATCCGTCCAGGCGATGGTGACAGGATACAAACGCACGCATTGGAAAATCCAACAACCCATCCCACCTAAGGTCATGGCGATGGGGGTAGCACCGTTTGAAACCCAAGCACTGGATAGTGCATCGACGGCTTGGCTATATCGACAGACTGCTGAGGCAGGCTATACGGGGTTTGGAGATGCCCCGAGTGTTTTGGCTTACCTCGAAGGTCAGATTGGAGCGTACCCTTTTGACAAAGCGGACCATGTAGAGTCTACGACTCGGTTTGGAGGAATGGAAAATGCCAGTTGTATTTTTTACAATGAAAAGGAAGTCCGCTTGGGACATGGCATCAATGCTCTCGTGGCACATGAACTGGCGCATCAGTGGTTTGGCAACAGTGCCAGTGAAGCGGTGTGGGA
The DNA here is from genome assembly GCF_002742335.1 of Reichenbachiella sp. 5M10. NCBI lineage: Bacteria > Pseudomonadati > Bacteroidota > Cytophagia > Cytophagales > Reichenbachiellaceae > Reichenbachiella > Reichenbachiella sp. 5M10. Next base: position 239,547 of record NZ_MDGR01000007.1, read on the forward strand.
AGACGTATGGTTGAGCGAAGGGTTTGCGACCTATTTTCAGTTTATGTACATCAAGGATACCTACGGACTGGATAGCCTCAAGAAGGTGTCGTTGAAAAGTGAAAATAAGATCCAGCGGTATGAGGATAAATACCCGGGTCGAACCATCATACAAACCAATTACAGTACGCTCAATAGCCTACTCAATGCACTCAGTTATGACAAAGCGGCTTGGATGCTGAGAGCACTCAAGCATTGGATCGGAGAGCAGCAATTTGCACAGCTCATCCAGACCTACTACGCGCGCTATAGCTACAGCAACGCGCGGACAGAGGATTTTATCTCAGTCGCAGAGGAGGTTTCAGGGGAAGATCTGGGAGGTTTTTTTTACCAATGGCTCAGAATCCCTGGTGGTGTAGATGTGCGCTACAACTGGAAGTATCGCCGTGGCAAACTGGAGTTGAACCTGGAGCAGAAAACCAAGCATGTGTACCATTTGAAAATCGACGTGCCAGTGGTCATGAGTAACAATACGATCGAAGTGAGGCAAATTGAACTCACCGAGAGGTCCCAATCCTTCGTCTTGGACCATGCCAATGTGGAGAGCAATGTCGTCCTCGATCCACTCAATATCTGGTACGGAAGCTTCACAAAGGAATAAAAACAGTTGCTTCAACCAGTCATTTAACCATTCATCACATAGTCCCGCATGGCGATTCGTCATTTGCGTAGATTACATCCAACTATCAATATGAGTATGAAAAAGAGATTAGCAATATCGGCTTTTGTGTGGGTAGCAGTTTTGACTACTGCCGTAGCACAACAAAAATATGTAGTAAATATCGACCTAAACCAAGTGGTCAATGACAAGGTAAAGGTGACCTATACCCTGCCGAAGGTAGAGCGAGATACGATTGAGTTTCACATCCCTAAGATCGTACCAGGGACTTATTCGATTTATGACTTTGGTCGTTTCTTGGGAGATTTTCAAGCGATGGACGCACAGGGTCAAGCTCTCGTGACAGAAAAGATCACTGAAAATCGAATAGCTATTTTGGAGGCATCCAAACTAGCATCGATCTCCTATTGGGTAGAGGATAGCTACGATACAGACCTAGGCAATGTGATCTTCGAGCCTGCGGGTTCGAGTATAGAAGAGGATAGTGCATACGTACTCAATACCTTTGCGTTTGTAGGGTACTTGGAGGACATGAAAGACCTGCCTTTTGAGTTGACCGTTACAAAACCACAGGCTTTGTTTGGAGCTTCGGCATTGGCCAAAGAAATAGTCAATGACTCGACGGATGTATTCAGTACGGACAATTACTTTGACTTGGCGGATGGGCCGATTCTATACAGTGTACCAGATACGACGACTTTTGTAGTCGGAGGTGCAGAGATACTGATTTCTGTATATTCTCCAAACGGTGTCTTGGAAGCATCTTTTGTCAAGGAACAAATCGAGCCTACGCTTGAGGCACAAAAGGAATACATGGGAGGTACACTACCTGTCGATAACTATGCGTTTTTGATTTACTTGTTTGACGGGTCTTCCTTGTCGGGTGCATTTGGTGCGTTGGAGCATTCGTACTCTTCGTTGTATTCTTTGCCCGAAGCGGACCCAAGCTACTTGGCTCAGATCATTCGTGATGTCGCAGCGCACGAGTTTTTTCATATCGTGACCCCTCTCAATATCCACTCCGAGGAGATAGGAGATTTTGATTTTATCAATCCCAAGATGTCCAAACACCTGTGGTTGTATGAGGGGATGACAGAGTATGCGGCGGGTTTGGCACAAGTCAAATACGGCTCGATGAGTTTCGAGGAGTACTTGACAGTTTTGGAGAGCAAGATCAAACGTGCGGGGTCATTTAAGGACGATTTGCCTTTCACCGAGCTCAGTATCCATTGTTTGGATGAGACCAAAGACCAATACGGCAATGTCTACCAAAAAGGAGCCTTGATCGGTATGGCCTTGGATATCCAGCTTCGTGAATTATCGGAGGGACAATACGGCGTGGAAAATATGATGATCGACCTTTCGGAGGAGTACGGCAAGCACAAGTCGTTTCAAGACGAGGTCTTGTTTGACACCATCACTGCGATGACTTATCCAGAGATTCGGACGTTTTTTAGCCAATATGTAGAGGGGGCAGAGCCGATCCCATACGGCGAGTATTTTGCTGCAGTAGGCGTGGAGTTTGCAGGAGTGGTGGAAACCCAGGAGTTGACATTGGGACATATTAGCTTCGGAGTGCAAGACAGTCTGCTGGTTGTCAATTCGACCGATCAGATGAACGCATTTGGTGAAGAAATGGGGTATGAGGATGGTGATTTGCTCTACGAGATTGATGATACATTGATTGATATAGGCAATTACCAAGAGGTGTTTGCTGCTTTCAAAAGCAATCATCAAGTAGGGGACAATGTTCAAATCACTGTGTTGAGAGCCAACAAGAAAGGGAAGTTGAAGCAGGTCAAACTCAAAGCTTCGGCGATGGAAGTGACGGTAAAGAAACCAGGCAAGATGACTCTCGTAGAGAATCCTACACCTGAGCAACTGGCCTTGAGAAAAGCTTGGGTAAACAAATAAGACTCTTTGCCAAAAAAGAAGGAAAGGATTGGTGGTTTTTGTTGTAGTTGTACTGTTTTTTATACAGTTTAACGAAAGCAAAAACCACCAAATCATATGGCAAAAAAAGTCACCAAGAAAAAGATATTTGTCTTAGACACATCTGTAATTCTCTTCTCTCACGACTCCATCATGAATTTTGCGGAGCACGATGTGGGGATCCCCATCACGGTGCTCGAGGAGCTCGACAATTTCAAAAAAGGAAACGATACACTCAACTTTGAGGCACGCGAATTTGCCCGTTTGTTGGACAATCTGGCGGCAGATCATATGCTACAAGATTGGATTCCGCTCAACGGGAAGGGACGTGGTAAGCTCAAAGTTCTCATGTACTCGGACACCAAAACTGATGTAGATGCAGAGGTGATTTTTGGGGATCGCAAAAACGATCACAAAATCATCAATGCAGCGCTGAAATTGCAGAAGGAAGAGCCAGGAAAGAAGGTGATTCTTGTCTCCAAGGATATCAACCTGCGGCTCAAGGCCAAGTCGCTTGACCTCTCTGCGGAGGATTATGAGACGGGCAAGATCAAAAATGTCGACTCGATGGGCACTCTGGGCAAGAGTGAGATCAATCGTGTCGCGGCGACTACTATCGACGAGCTCTACAAGAAAGGAGCCGTGGATGCCAAAAAGGCACTCGGCAAGGTCGAGCCGATCAACAATTGCTACTACATACTCAAGAGTAGCAAGAATTCTGCTTTATCGTTTTACAACCCTGTGACCGCACAGGTGAGTCATGTCGAGAAGCGGTCGGTATACGGTATCAAACCTAAAAATGCCGAGCAGGCTTTTGCGATACATGCCATGATGAACCCTGAGGTCAAATTGGTCGCCATCACAGGGGTCGCTGGGACGGGCAAGACCCTCATGGCATTGGCCTCAGCATTGCAGCAGCGTCGGGAATTCAAGCAGATCTACATCGCGAGACCTATCGTACCCTTGAGCAACAAGGATATAGGCTACTTGCCAGGAGATATCAAATCCAAACTCAATCCCTACATGGAACCGCTTTGGGACAACCTGAAGTTCATCCAAAATCAGTGGAAAGAGACAGAAAAGGAAAACAAACAATTGACCGAGATGGTCAATCAAGAAAAGGTGCTGATCACGCCACTGGCCTATATCAGAGGGCGTAGTTTGTCCAACATATACTTCATCGTAGACGAAGCGCAGAACTTGACTCCACATGAAGTGAAGACGATTATCACGCGTGCGGGAGAAAACTGCAAAATTGTGTTTACAGGGGATGTGCATCAGATCGATACCCCCTACCTAGACTCTCAGAGTAACGGGCTGTCCTACTTGGTGGATCGACTGCAGGGGCAATCGCTCTTTGCACATGTGACACTTGAGAAAGGAGAAAGGTCCGAATTGGCTAATATTGCAAACGAATTGCTGTAACGGAGGCCACAGACGTGGGGGTGAGGGGACATCTGGGATGTGCAATCACCTGCGTTTTGGTTGGAGTGGAGGCATGACAGGGTACTTGCCATTGGGCGAGTGATTGATCGATGGGGTTGTAAATGTACCGTGTCTGGAGATAGGTGATCTGTCCAATGAGGAGCAGGAGAATCAATGCAGCGAATAATTTTTTCATGGCAGACAAGTTTTGAATCTACTCATTAGATGCCTCTAGATTCGAATAAGTTGCAGCCATTGTATAATAATTTTTCTATACCAATTCTGGTTTTATAGATTGTTCGAGATATTCTAATAGGTCACAGTCAGATTCTAGGCCTATTTTTTTTCTCATTCTTCGCTTGCTTTGCTCTATGGCCTTTTTGGTGACGTTGAGGATTTGTGCCATTTCTTTGTTGGATAGTTTCATTTTCATGAATGCACAGATTTTGAGGTCATTTTGAGACAACATTGGGTAGTTTTTTTCTATCCGTTCAAAAAAGCCCCTGTAGACGTTTTCGAAGTGGAGTTTGAAGCTGTTCCATTGGTCTTCAAAATTCTCAATTTCCTCGATTTGTTTTAAGATTTCTTTATAGAGCTTTTCATCGGTCGCTTTGAGCTCTTTTTTTAGTTTTTTCTTGAGAGATGTGAGTTGGTCTGTCAGGTTGAGCCACTGTACGGAGGAAGAGGTCAGTGTTCGAGATTTTTTTTCTATCTCGAGCTCTAGTTTTTGCTTTAGATCCAATTCATACTCGATGCGTTCTCTTTGGAGTTGATTTTTTACTCGCATGAGATAGAGTTCTTTTTTTGTTACTTTTTGTTTGATAGCTACCGCAAAAGAGAACATGATTACCTCTACCATCAGTGCTATGATTGTTAGAGAGGACATGTGTACTACGGAGATCAGGCCGTAGAGTGATAGCAGCTGTAGCAGTCCCACTGATATGAGAAGTATATTGCCTGCCAGAAAATACCGGGCGTAAGAAAGAGAACGCGCTCGGCACCAAGAGGCATAGAGTATGCTGATAAATAGGGGAGGCATCAGGGCTGTAAACACAACAAAAACCAGGGTGAAGTAGGAGAGAAAAATGCCTAGGAGCATGATTGGAAAGATCCAAAACAAATGCCGGAGTATTTGATACAAACGGAAATTTAGTTTTTTCAAATCCAGAAAGGATATAGAAAATAGCAGGTATACAGCTATCCCTATGATCGCGGGGGTGAAGCGGAGGTTCCTTTCGAGATCGAAAGGAGTGACCCAGTCTAGCTCTATATGTAGGTTGGAAAAATTGATACCCAATAGGACAAAGCAGAAGTTGTAAATGGAAAAGAGAATGTACTCTCTATAATGAGTGCTCAAAGCAATGCCTAGGTTGTACAGAGACATCATGAGAATGCCGCCGAAAAAAAAGAAAAGCAGAGGTTGGGACAATCGGTATTGACTTCTGAACCCGTGGTCCGAATAGATCTTGGCACAGTTGGAGGTGAAGTAGCTAGACAGCATTTTGGAATTCCTAGTGTGAGAAATTAGTCCCAGTAGGTATGTTTTGCGTGACTTTTGAGGGTGGTGAAAAGCAATGGTCGAATTCCATTTTTTGGATCGATAGTATTGAGGAAGGTAACCCGTAGTGTTGAGCAAATGCGCACTGCTGTCTTGGTAGATTTCGTAGAGCCTGACTTCATCATAAAACTTGCAATTGATGTGAAGTGAATCACCAAAATTTTGATCATTTTCTATGGCAAAAGTCATCCAGATAGCCTGAGTTTTTGAGTCAAGAGAGAGGTTCGCATAGGGTTCAAATTTACCCTGAGATAAGATGGTGGAGATGTCTGTGAGTGTGTCTGCTCTGAGTTGGTATAGGCTATAGTTTTCGAGGCAGTTCCACTCTTGAATGTCGCTGAGATGGATTGTAGGGGTAGATCCAAGACTCCAACATGGGGTGGGTAGGATTAAAACGAATAGGAAATACATCCATCTTGAAAAGGTAAAAGTCATCTCTTAGGCATTGCTGGTAGGTGGTTCGGTAGGGATAGCGAAGCTATGTTGGAGACTGTGAAATGTGTTGTCCTCTGCGTTAATATACTATTAAATAATCGAGAATAATCTGCAGCTCATTCGAGGTGTGAGAGGATTAGGGTGGTCGTTTGGACCGTATGCAAATGGTTTTTGAACTTTGGTGATTTTGAGAGTTTTATGGGTATGTGAAGTATGATTTAGGATTGTGTAGGGTGTTTGAAGCTCTGCGACAAGTAGATGTAGGGTGTTTGAAGCTTGAAGTTTTGAGTACAGGGTGTGGAGCCGTTATAGGTTTGTGGTGGTAATACTACAACCATATCAACGAACATCATGAGAGCAATATTCAACAGTCTAGCAGTTATACTCTTTATTTTGCTGAGTCATTGGAAAGCAGTGGCTGGCGGAGGAGTGTCTAACTTTAACTACGACTTCTGTAAAAATCAAGTTTCCTTTAGAGTTCATATTGAGGAAGTTTATAATGGAGGCGGGGTTTGTGCGGTTGGAAGTTTTGCTGACCGTACCAGCAGTGCAGAGGTAAACATTGTTGTCAATGGTACGAGCACTCGAATTTATGATCTTGTCAGAACCTCATCTACTTATTCTTGGAGTAAAAATAGTGGGTTTTCAGCTTCTTATTCTTGGCACAACACTACGGATAATGTAGGGTGTGCAGCCTCTACAGGTCATCGATATCATAAGTATACGGATTTTACCATTAACCTGCCAGATGATAAATCTGGAGAAGGTCAGACGTTTAAAATAGAATACAAGAGTGTTTACAATGGAAGTTCAAAATCTTGGGCTTCAGGAAATCAGACAGCTCCGAATATTCCGCGTATAGTAGGACCTCTGGAGTTGGAGCCACTGTGTGACGGGGTTGAGTTGGAATGGGAGAAACCGAGCTTCTCGTGCACGAACGCGTCGTTCGTTATATATCGTGACGGGGTGTATCGAGCGGCTGTCTCTTTCAATACGTTGAAATGGAAGGATACTAACGTGGCTTACGATAACGTCTCGGATCACGAATACGAAGTACGGGTACGGCATGATTCGGAAGTCAGGGATTTGGGATTGCCTACCTCAGTAGATGGCAACCCAATCAAAAATTTTGATAGTTCGAATTACTTCGAATCTTTTTCTTTGAGCACCCCTAATTTTTGTGACCAATCGGTTCGTTTGCAGTGGGAGATAGATGATCAGGTAGATATAGACTATTTCGAAGTAGAGCGAGATGTTACCGATGCGTTTACTGCTCCTATTGTCAGCACAGTCACACAGACTTTTGGCACGATTACATTCGACGATCCAGGAGTACCGGTCAATCAGGATTTTTATTATAGGGTTAGAGCATTTGATAATTGTGGCAACCAAGTATACACCAAGAGTGAGTATACCCAGCACATTATGTTTGAGGGACCTCCTTCCAAACCCTCTATTGTGCAGATCATTCCAGCGACTGATGGGACAGACGAAGCAACGGTCGAATGGACCTACCCAGTAGACGGTACTCCTGTAGATTATTTTCAGGTCTATCGCGACGGATCACCTAGATCTGACAAGCTGCCCATCGGGACTACATCGTTTGTAGATGATGGTCTGAGCAACTGTCTACAGTATGAGTACATGGTCGTAGCAGGCAAGGACTGTTTTGATGAGGCGAACTCTATGCGTGTAGAACAGGTCATTTCATTCAATACGGACCTCAATGGCTTTGACGAATTAGAGGTGTCCAAATATCACTACAATGATCGTGTGGCACTGAATTGGATAGTGAGCAGTGACAATGAGGCTTCCGAGATCATCATATATCGAAAAAGAGAGGGATCGGAGGATAACCCCGAAATCGTAAATAGACAAGATATCAAAACCTCTTCATTTGAAGATTTTGATACCGAGCCAGGCGTACTGTACAACTATGGACAACTGGCCATTTCATGTCCGAACTACGTCCCGTCCAAGTTAGAAATCGCATCGATGATCACAGATGTAGGAGTCAGGTCCGAGACAGGTATCATCAACGGTCAAATCAACTACGAGGGAGGCAATGCCGTCGAAGGAGTGCGTGTATTGGCTACCCCCTCTGATGGAGAAAATAGAGGGGTCAGTCTCGATATGACCAACAATCTCTTGACAATCCCTCTAGAAAATGAAGGAGAAAACTGGTTTCCAGACAAGGAATGGTCTCTATCGTTTTGGTTTCGGTTGGAAGATAAATCCGCAGGACAAACCCTCATGCAGGTGTCTGATGGGACAGATTACTTGCAGATTGCACCTTTGGCAGGTGGTGCTACGGAGTTTCATGAGATAGACTATTTGGAGGCCACAGAGAGGATAGGGGTAGCAGACGAACTCGTGGGGTATATGTTGCCTTCTGGTGAGGTACAGTCCTTGCAGGATCAATCGATATTGGGCCAGCTGTCTGGGACGGGTTTTGTCCAGTATAGCAAGGAAGAGATTTCAGCTTTCGCTTCGGGAGATACGCTGTATCACTTTGTGGGAGGGGAGCCATGGATGGTCAAACAGGACGAGAAGTGGTATCCGTTGGAGACACAGCGCACCTCCCTAGCAATGGCAGACTCATTGGTCGGGTACTTGAGAGGAGACACGGTTTACGAAGCTTTTGATAGTGATTTTGTACTGGCTTTTATAGATAGTGATCAGCTGAGACTAGCCAAGCATTTCAATATCTCCTATGAGCTAGGGCAGGCGTATGCTAGCATCAAGGACAACCAAATGATATTCGCGAATGATGCGGACACCAAAGGGACGATTATAGATGATGTCGTATACAATGCAGCGGGTGATGCGATGCATATGATCGTGGGCAACAACGTGTACTACGTCTATAGAGACGAACTCAACAATAAGCTCGTCCGAGGAAAGCGCTTTGCGCGCAGGTTGCCAAATGATACAGACCCAGAAGTGAGTTATGACGTTTTTTTGCTTGACAAAACCATAACAGAGGAAATCCAAAAAGGACAGAGCCTAGGGGTCGTCAATACAGACAGAACGAAAGTCTTTGATACTACTGGATCGGGACTGACGCAGTACCTCATCGATCCATCAGGGATTCTTCGCACTGCCGAGTACCAGGACACCGTATTGTATGTGCCACAGGGAGCTGCTAGTCATGCTGTGACTGCTTTGACTTTGACGAACTTATCCACAGGCGAAGAAGAGTTTTTGTTCAACTCAGCGAAGGATACGCTGTATCAAATCTCCCTAAAGGATGGATACCTAGATGTGGAGGATTTTGTCCGGGACGCAACTACCGACGAGTATGTGTACTATTTGGGACAAACGCTAGACGGAGAGAGACAAGTTTTCAAGGCGATGGGAGAGCAGTTTTCATACATCGTCAACGATACCGTCAATACTTATCAAAAGGAGGCCTACCAAGCAGCCTTGAGTATCCAAGCAGGAAGTATGGGGAGCGAAGAGATTGTTTTGAGCCCGGAGCTTTACTTGGGAGAGTACAACAACCTGCTGATGACCTATGATGGTGCTGACTTGATCTTATATATCAATGGCAAAGGGGTGGATACAGTGGCTGTTTCTCATCTCGAAGATTTGTTTGAGGCGGAGGATCAGGAGATACATTTCGGAGGATTTGCGGGGATGATAGATGAGGTGTTGCTTTGGTCGGGAGCCAAGAGCCAGCAGAGTATTGATCAAGATTACAACCGCTACTTGTCAGGAGGACAGGAAGGTTTGGTTGGGTATTGGAGAATCGATGAAAAGGTCTCTACTCATGCGTTTGATGCCTCGTATGCCTTAGACGGTACAGGCAAGAAGGCTTTCAATGGTCACCATGCGACGATAGGACTTGCACAGTGGACGAATGTCGTGCCGGAGCAAGAGGATTTGTCCTTTACAGCCTTCACGGATGCAGACGGTAATTATTCTATTCAGTCTATCATCTATTCGGGTAGTGGCAACAACTTCAAACTGGTACCAGTTTTTGGGGCACACAGTTTTGAGCCATCCAACAAGATTCTGTATATAGGTCCATCGCAGCAGATACAAAACGAAAAGAATTTTAAGGACAACTCGTCCTTTGCTGTCACAGGTACGGTCAAGTACGATCCGAGGATTTTAGGTTATGAGTCTGCGGATGATCCAGATGCGCCCAATTGCTATGTAGAGGGAGTCAATATATATATTGATGATCAGCCAGTGTTGGTAGATGGGCAGGTGTTGACTACTGATGCCAATGGTCGGTTTGAAATGGATGTACCGATTGGTAAGCATAGAATCAAAGTTGCCAAAAACAATCATACATTCGCAGAGGCGGTTTGGCCTCCGTCGGGTAAGTACAATTTTCAAGACAATGTCTTTGACCTGGTATTCTATGACAACACCACGCGTACCTTGATAGGCAAGGTCGTGGGAGGCGCGACAGAAGGGGAGAAAATATCTGGATCTGGCCAATCAATCAACAACATCGGTACAGCCGAAATCAAACTCAAATCAATTGGGAAGACATGCTTTGAGACGGTGGTGACCACTGATGTCGCTACGGGGGAGTATCTCGTTGATCTTCCTCCATTTCGATACAATATCGTTGACCTTCGAGTCCCCTCACAAACCACTGAATTTAATCGAGAGCTTAAACGGTTGGCAGAGTCTTCGATTGATTTGTCAAGAGATGATCTAGAGACGGATACAGTAGCGTGTACAGGGACTACATGTGATTCGGATTTGGTACTCTATGACTTGAAGAGAGATTTTGTTTTTAGAACACGAGAACGATTTACTGTGAAACAGTACCGGGTAGGGGATGATTTGGTGGAAATACCTGGGGTGTTAGGCTCTGAATTCTATGAGGTTCTTCCGGGTGTTTCACTTGATATTAAGGCCTCTCCACTTCCGTATGAAGTATTCGCGACAGGTGAATACACATGGGGTATCACACTGAGTGAAGAATATGAAAACAGAGACAATAATGTGTTAGACTCCCATAATCCGATTGTTTATTACCAGGATACCATAAGGTCAGGTACAATACAGATTGATAATGAAATTGCGGGACACTCCGGCGTGATGAGTTTGGAAAATGGGGAGGTTATATACACGTTCTCTGTTGGCGAACCGTCACTGTTAATAGATCGTCAATATCCAGAAAAGAGCTTTACCAAGACGGTTCAGATCATAGGGCCTACTACGTCGTGGAAAGAAAAGGATGATTTGTTTCGTGGAATTGTGCTTGGAACTTCATTGGATAAATCACAGCAAAGTTTCTACACGGTCTCTCAGGAAGAATACCAAGTTGTAGATATTGTTTTAAGAGATCCTCCAGGAAGTCAGAGTTACACTGAGTTTTTGAATAAGGCCAAATTTACAAAAGTCAGATCGTCCACGTATAAGCGAGGGTTTAAGCAACAAGGGTCAATAAAAATGGGGGTTTATTATGAACAAGATATAGGCACACTGATTAGTTCCAATGTGGCAGTCAAAATGAAGACTACTTTGGGGTTTGTGGAGAATTCGAGTGGGGATAGGCAAGCCAAAGAGACCTCTATTATATCATTTACCGAGGGGGTCAAACTCAATACTTCTAAAGAAAACAAAAACACTGGGGCCGGGAGTGATTTATTTGTGGGTAATGCTTTAAATATATTCTATTCTCCCAGTTATAATCTTGATATTATCCCTCTAGACTCTTGTGGAGGGGTCAATGAGTGTTATGCGAATAGTTTTGTTGTTAACAGTGAAGAGTATGCTTTTGCTAGGTCAAAATCTATTTCTTTTAACCTTCAAGAATCGACGCTTTTTTATTACACACAGAGACAAATCGAACAGCTCATTGCTGACCTTGAAAAGGATCTGGTAGCCGTATCTGACCCTGATGATCAAAATAGATTGAAAAATCAGATTAGGATTTGGAAGTCCGCAATTGCCCAGAATGAATATGATAAACTGGTAGCGAAGTATTTTGCCTCTCGAAATGATAGCGATTATAGGAAGGAAAATATATCGTTTGGGTACGGTTCTAACATTGAAAAATCCTATGAACTCGGAGTGACCAATGATTTTGGGTACAGTCAGCAGTATAGTTGGTACACAGCATTTGATTTTCATTCGGACTTTTCTTTTTTCGGAGCTTATACAGATATCAATTTTCAAATAGGCAATGCCGTATATGTAGAAACAGGAAATAGCTCTGAGCAGAGTAGTACCCAAGCCACCACCATCCATCTTCAGGATGATGATCCAGGCGATCAATATTCAGTTGATGTGATTTTGAGTGGTGCTAATTATGATACAGATAGTGCAGTGATCAGTATGAATGATCTATATTCTAGATTTGATCAAGGTGTGGCGGCTGTGCCTGCTAGTGCGGGTAGTATCAATGACGTTGACGGAGAGTTTCATTATGTGAAACCTGATACTACAGACTATATCAATCCCGTGTTTATCACCAAAGGGGGGCGAACCTCTTGTCCATATGAGCCTGAGGAGAAGGCTAGGTATTTGGAGTTTTTAAGACCAGAATTATTGGATGATCTACAATCAAAAGGAATAATTGGAGGGTACTTAGAACATCCTGTCGACGATAACCGATTCGTAATAGAAAATAGCTCGTCGGAGGATTATGTTTTAAACTACGGTACTTTCCAGCGAGATCAGCCTGGCTTTAGGATTGAGCCACGTGTGCAGAGAGGGATTCCTTGGAGTCTAAACGACCGGGCTACTTTTGATATCATTCTTGAAAACAAGAATGCAGAAGACACGGTCCGTACCTATAATCTCGTGGTGGATCAGCGAACTACAGGTGCTGGGCCAACGATGAGATTGGATGGAGAGCGATTCATCAAAGGGACGCCCATCGCCCTATATGGAGGAGAGCAACTGACCAAGTCGATTACTCTCAGGCCCGTCGAAGATGTCTATGACTATGAAGACATCGTCGTTTATCTAGTCGCGGGGTGTCAGTTTGACTTTGGTCAGGATTTGGATTTTCAGGAGGACATCTATGCCCGAGACACGCTATCGGTTTATTTTGACCCCTCGTGTCCAATAGCTACTGTGATCTCACCTACCCCTGGATGGATAGTCAACAATCAAGTAGACTCGAAGGTCCAAGTCGAGATTCAGGAGCAGAGCTTCTATTTTGCCAATCATGAGAAAATTAAACTTCAGTTCAAAGCAACGTATCAGACCGATGAGGATTGGGTAGATGCCGCTGTATGGAGTAGAGATGTTGATGAGGTAGCCGAGCAGAGAGCAATAGGGGAAAATTATTTCGATTTCCCGATAGACAACAATTACATCGTGTATGATTGGGATACAGAGGAGTACAATCTGCCAGATGGTGGGTATCAGCTTCGGTGGCAATACATGTGTACCAACGGGTTGGAGTCCTACTCCAATCTCATCAATGGGACTCTGGACCGTACGAGTCCTCATGCCTTTGGGCGACCCTCCCCCGCGGATGGTGTATTGTCGCCCAATGACGAAATCATACTGACACTGAATGAACCGATAGAGGCGGGGTTGGTCGATAGGGATTTTATCCAAGTCACGGGTAAGATCAACGGTACAACACTAAGACACCCTACGAGTATTCGTTTTTCAGACAGTGATACGGATCAGGTAGTCATAGACCATGTTCAGCTTCAGAATACGGCGATCACTGCAGAGATGTGGGTGAGACGTGACGAAGAGTTTGCTCATAGAGAGCAGGAACTTTTGCATCATGGTGACGCGACGACTACTGACCTGAGTTTAAAACTGCTTGCCGATGGTCGTCTTCAGTTAACTTTGGGGACGTTTGATGTGACCTCTGATGCACCCGTTTCGTTGGATGTTTGGTCACATGTGGCTTTCAGTATCGACCCGATTGAGAACAAAGCTGCGCTCTATTACAATGCCGAGCTGGTCGGTTTCAACGAGACTTTCGTTGCGACACATTTTGCTGCGACACCTTTAGTGTTGGGCGGAGAGGGAGCTACTTCATTTACGGGAAATGTCCATGAATTGAGACTCTGGGGTCAGTATATGTTGTCTACAGACATAGCGTCTAATTTTTACAGAGACCTGTCTGGGCGTGAAATAGGGCTATTGGGGTATTGGCCGCTCAACGAAGGGCGTGGCGCATTGTCGGAAGACAGAGTGCTGGCCAGGCATGCTGCGATCCACGCAGATTGGTGGTCTGAACCTACTTCGCTTGCTTATGATTTTGATGGAACCAATCCGGTCACACTCGCATCTCAGGCTTTTGATGATGACGAGGACTTCTCTTTGGAGTTTTGGTTCAAAACCGCCAACACCAGTACCGCCGATACCATGACGCTCGTGAGCAATGGCAATGTCACTGGTCTGGACTGGGAAATTGCCATTACTCCTCTGGGGCAGATTATATTGACTCATGACAATTCCTTTTTTGTACTTGTAGGACAGTCGGTACTGGATCAACAATGGCATCATCTGGGATTGGTTGTCAATCGTGTCGGTAAGACCAGTGCTTTCTTTGATACGAATTTGATTTCGTCTTTTGGTGCAGATTCCTTTGGAGGGTATGGAGGACCTGCAGTGGTCTTGGGTAGCCGTTTGAGCTTCCATGAGTCAACGCAGCTACCTTTCGAGGATTCTTTTGTCGGTCAGATGGACGAGTTTAGGCTGTGGCGCATGGCCAAACGTAGCGAGCAGATAGAGCGCATGGCGTACTACAAGCTGGACGGTGATGAATTGGGTTTGGTGTGTTATGTGCCTTTCGAAAAGTACAACGAGTTGTTGAGAATTTCCGAAGGTAGTCTTGATTGCTATGACGAGTATGACCTGGGAGAGGAGGGGATGAGTACTGGTGAGCAGTATTCGGTAGAAAATCCTGACATTGTCCTGAAGCCTAACGAGACACCGGTCTATTTTAATTATTCGGTCAACGGGGATAAAATCATCATCACGCTTGATGAAGATAGTCCCGAAACGATCGAAAACTGCATACTGGATATTTCGGTGAGAGGGCTAGTGGATCAGAATGGAAATGTGATGAAGTCTCCTGTGACCTGGTCGGCATATGTGGATCGCAACCAAGTGTCGTGGGAGGATAGGACAGTATCGTTACAAAAATTGATTGATGAACCTTTGAGCTTCACCAGTACCCTGATCAATGAAGGAGGGGAAAACCAGTCTTTCGTCGTGGACAATCTCCCTACATGGCTTAGTGCCACCCCATCATCTGGGGTGATTGCTCCGGAGGGGGAAGAGGACATCGTATTTACAGTCAATGCCGGGCTCAATATCGGTGAATACCAAGAGGCGATTCATCTTAGAACAGATTTTGGTTTCAACGAGACTTTATTGCTGGATCTCAAAGTCAGCCGATCACTTCCAGATGATTGGGTATTCTCACCTGAGGATTTTCAATACACGATGAGTTTTATCGGACAAGTCAAAATAGGGGAGGTCTATTCGGTAGATGATGAGGATGTCGTAGGGGTATTTGTCAATGATGAGTTGCGAGGTATGGCGACCCTTTCGTACCAAGAGGTGTACGATACCTATCAGGTGTTCTTGTCTGCCTATAGCAATGCACTGTCTGGTGAGGAGTTGGAGTTTAGGATTTGGGACGCAAGTGAGGGCAAAGTGCTCAATCATATTGCAACTCCACAAATTCCATCTGATCCAGTTTGGTTTATCCAAAACGAGATATATGGTAGTCCTTCTACACCCATAGTTTTTTTATCTAACGAACATGTGGTGACTACAGTCAACATACCAAAAGGTTGGAAGTGGGTGTCCTTTAGTTTGGATTCTGATGATTTGACGCGTAGCAGTCGTTTGTTTGCTGGTCAGCCACTGACGTCAGGTGATCGGATCATCGGCATGGATGGTTTGGATATCTATGATCAGGAAAATGAGCTTTGGATAGGAAGCTTGGCTGGTGACAATTTGCCAGTGGGTCAAGGAGGTTTGGACGTGACGAAATCGTACCGGGTGTTCTCAGCCAACACGCAGCGGATTAGTTTTTCTGGTCAGCCAGTCGATACGCAGGTGTCACAGATACCTCTATATTCACCGACTAGTGAGTCCTTGGCGCGCGAGTGGAACTGGGTCAGTTTCTTGGGGCAGGAAAACATGGAGATCAATGAGGCCCTTGCTTCGCTACAGGCTAGTGATGGAGACATCATCAAAAGTCAGTATGCGTTTGCTATCTACGATCCAGTGCTCAAATGGATAGGGAATCTTAAATACCTATCTCCAAATGAGGGGTATGTGATGAAGGTTTCGGAAGATCAGCAGTTGGTGTTTCCTCAGTCGGGTTTGATCAATGCGTCTTCTAGGACCAATCAAGTGACTGCTATCTACGAACAATCAGGTTTGGATCCGCATCAGTACCGAGACAATATGTCCATGGTTGTGCAAGTGATAGGTCTGGATCTGGCAAGTGATGCACCTGTCTTAGAAGCGTATCATGAGGGGCAACTCCGAGGTGTCGCAGAAGCGCAGGAGGTCAATGGCCAATCTGTGTATTATTTGACAGTATATGGAGATGCATCAGAAGATGTGGTATTTAAGCTACGGTTTGGCGAGAAGAGCTATCCACTGGATGAGTCACGAGTATTTGAGGCAGCTACCTTAGAGGGGACAACAGACTCACCAGTTCTATTCAACTTTCATCTAGAGGAGGATGCGTACTTGGGGTCCAATGTCTACCCAAATCCATTTGATACGGATGTCAAGTTTGTTTTTGCCCTAGATAGCGACGGTTTTGCACAACTACGAGTCGTATCGATGGACGGCAAACTATTGATTGATCGTGAGTTTTTAGGAAACCCTGAAGAGCTCGTGGAGTTCGAGTGGAACGGTCTAGATGACCATGGAGGAGAGGTCCATCGAGGAGTGTATGTACTCAAACTACAATCGGCTAGTCAGGATCGATCGCAACTGTTGATTAAAGAATAACCAGTGAATAAGATAATTAGCGTATTGGGGTTTTGGGTGCTATCGATGCAGTGCTTGCATGCCCAAGATCCCGACTGGTCAGTAGACTACAGTCAGTTCCCTTTTCGAATGTCTGTCAGCGCAGTGATTGAGCGAGAGGGTGGGCTACTGGAACAAGGAGAAAACAAAGTGGCTGCATTCGTAGGGGGGGAGATACGTGGCATAGGGTATGCCGATTCGTTTCATGAGCCTTCGGGTAGATATTTGGCGATTTTTCAGATAGGCAGTCGGGTAGCACAGGGGGAGCAAGTCACATTCAAAATCTATGACGAAACGGAAGATGCTGTAGTAGAGGGAAGGTTTGAGTTGGCTTTCGTAGCGGATCAACTCGTGGGATCGGTCAGTGATCCGTATGTGATCTCAGACAATCGCTATCCCACTGCTGTCACAGTTTCTACTACGAGATTTGAAGAAAATCTAGCCAGTGGGGAAGTGATCTGTACCCTAGAGGTGTCGGATGGAGATGATGACAGTCATGTTTTGGGGTTGAGTGATTTTGATCCTCCTGCAGCATCTTCGCTTATAGCGATCAGTGGGAGCTCTATAGTGGTGAGCCAAGTAGCGAATTATGAAATGCTGCGTGCATTTTCTGTCAGACTGACTGCTACGGATGTTTTGGGTGCTAGTGTGTCCGTGGATTTGGATTTTGATGTGACGAACCTCGAGGAGGCTCCAACTGATATAACCCTCTCTCAGTATGCGATCACCGAAAACAATTCTCCGCAAGCACTGGTTGCGTTGATCGCTACAGCGGATGAGGACAGGGATGAGATGCACAGTTATTTTTTTACTCCAGTGAGTCAAAATGAGGATACGGCATTTTTCGTGATCAACGGTAGTCAACTGAAGGTGAACACCGTCTTGGATCATGAGAGTCGTTCAGAATATCAACTATTGATATCGAGTGAAGACAAGTTTGGGTTGACATTTAGCAAAGCCTTGACACTATCCGTATTAGATGAGAACGAAGCGCCACAGATCAGTGAAGCGACATTCGGTACAGTTGAAAATGTATCCGTTGGATCTTCACTGGGTACGCTGACATTTAGCGATCCAGATGTGGGGCAAACTTTGACTTTGGAGATGCTGACGACTGGCCTTCCGTTTTCGATGGATCCAGTGTCTGGGGTGCTGACCGTGACAGGAGCGATCAATTATGAAGCGGCTACTCAATATGCTTTTGATGTGAAAGTGACTGATGATGGCACGCCATCCCTTTCTTCTACGCAGAGCTTGGTGATGGCAGTGACGGACGAAAACGAACCGCCAAGTGATGTGACTTTGTCAGAGATCTTTATTTCAGAGAATCTAGATGTCGGCTCCTTGGTAGGGGAACTAGAGGTAGACGATCAGGATGCGAGTGAGCGATTTTCATATGAAATTTTAGCAACTGAAAACCAGCAGGATCATACCTACTTTGAACTGATAGACAATCAGTTGATCACCAAAAAGCAGATTGATAAGGAATCTTTGGATAGCTACTCCTTGGATGTGCGTGTCAGGGATAAGGCAGGACATCAACTGGAAAAGACCCTTTTTGTTTTTGTGACAGATCAAAACGAACAGCCCCGAGCCTACGATACGTTATGGACGGTGTCCGAGGAGCATGCTGTGGGGATGTTGGTTGGACAAATCGAAGCATATGATCCGGATGCAGGACAGCAGCTCAGTTATGAACTGAGAAGTGCACTAAGCGATTTGCCTTTTGAGATGGACCCAGTGACAGGAGCTGTTTCATTGACAGAGGTGTTGGACTATGAATCTAGGTCGGACTACTATCTATCAGTGAGCATCGTAGATGATGGTGTCCCGTCGTTGGAGGAGGTGATTTCGCTGCATGTTCGACTGACCGACATCAACGAGGCTCCTACACGTATTTTGATTTCAGGTCAGACACTTTTGGAAAACCGAAATTCGGGAGCGCTAGTGGGGACGTTGGAGACGCTGGATGCTGATCAAGTAGACTTTCATAGCTATGAGATCATACAGATTGATCAGTCTCCTACCAACAATGCGTTTGTTGTTTTGGACAACAAGCTGTTTGCCAATCAATTGTTCGACTATGAAACTCAGTCGAGCTATCAAGTAGAGATCAAGTCATGGGACAAAGGAGGACTGTCGGTCTCTGAAAAGGTAGAAATCCTGATTGAAGACACCAACGAGGCACCTGTGGTTTTAGATACTGTTTTCTCTGTGCGCGAAAACACGGCGTTTGGTCACGTCGTAGGGCAACTCCAAGCCATCGATCAGGATCACGGTCAGCAACTGACATATACTTTTTTAGAAGATGGAGCTGGGGTATTTGCCCTAGATGATGTGTCAGGAGAGATATCGGTCAATATGCCTGAGGTACTTGATTATGAGCAGACGATTTCTTTTTCCTTCGAAGTAGTCGTGGAAGATGACGGGGAGCCTATACTGCGAGACACGTGTACTGTCAGCGTGGAAGTTGAAGACTTGCCCGAGGCAGAGCTACCTATTCGAAATTATATCTCCCCAAATGGAGATGGTTTCAATGATTTTTTGACCATTGAGAATCCCGAAGTTTACGAAGGATTTGTCTTGCATGTGATGAATGCGCGAGGTGTGCGTCTGTACTCCAAAGCGAATTATGACAACAGTTGGGATGGGTACTACCGTGGAGCGGTTTTGCCTGTGGGAGTTTACTATTATCTATTCGAAAATATCAATACGGGGGTGAGGTATCAAGGTCAGTTTTATATCAAAGATCGATAGTCATGAAGAAAATAATTTTACTACTAATCATCGGTCTTTGTGGTGGGGCAACGTTCTGTTTTGGACAGCAGTATCCTGAGACGGACTTTTACAGTGTGAACCCTTATTTAATCAATCCGGGATTTACCGGTGCGCTCACGGGACTGTCTGGCTATGTGACAGGTAGACGTCCGATGACCCAGCAAGTCAATCAAATCAGCAACTACCGTATAGCTGTCAATCAGTCCTTGGAGAGGACTCAGCTCGGTATTGGAGGGAAAATGACTTACGATCGACGGGCATTTTTTGAATCGTTGTATTTGGATTTTAGTTTCGCTTATAAGCTGGTTTTAGATCACAAGCGCGTTCTTAGTTTGGGAGCGGATGTCGGGATAGTCAATCGGAGTTACTCCTTGGATGAGTTGTCGGCCTATGTAGATTTGTCTGATCCTACGTTATCTTCAGATTATTATTATGGCACCAATTTTCAGATGGGTTTGGGTCTAGCCTATTACTCTACAAGTATAGAAGCAGGTATAGCGATGCCTTATATCTTTGATGATTCGCAGGCAATCAACCAGTATTTTAATGCGTATTTTGCTTACAAACATTATTTTTCTCAAGACAGATGGATACTAAAACCCAATGCTTACTGGGTATCTTATCTTGACAAATCAGAGAAAGTGAATTTGAGTCTGTCTGTGGAGAACCGAGGACGTTTTTGGGGGCAACTGGGTGTGTCAAGTACTAAAGAAGTTTCTATCGGTATGGGATTGAAGTTTGATATTTATCAGCTGTCCTACAACTACGCGTACAACTGGAACCAAAACAGTGTCGCTCCTAGTAGTACGGGTGAAATTATGCTGAGCATACACTACAGTAAATCGAATAAAGAATTTGCGCACATTACCACAAAAAGAAATCGCAGAGTCAAGTGATAGTCTAAGTGATTTCGGTTGTCATCAGGTTGAAATGAACGGTCTGTCCGATATTGAGCGCGGAGCTATGGTACAAAAGGATGGTCTTGTCTGCAATATCTGATGTCAACCAAACATGGTAGTGCATTCCCATAAAGATACACTTGGTGACCTTCCCTTCATGTTCACCTTCTTTGTGTATTCTTATTTGCTCAGGTCTTACGCCGATTGGCTTTCCATCGACTTTTAGGTAATTAATTGGCCCGAGAAATTGCGCCGCGTAGGCTGATGTAGGGTTTTGGTAGATGTTTTGGGGTGTATCGATTTGAGAGATGTGCCCTTCTTCTAGGATCATGACACGGTCTGCTACAGCCATTGCATCGATGGGGTCATGGCTCACGAGTACAACGGTGACTTCTGCTTTGCGCAATATTTCTACGATTTCTTCCCGTATTTGAGTCTTCATGTTGACGTCCAGGTTGCTAAAGGGCTCGTCCATAAGTAGGAGGTAGGGGTTGTCAGCAAGTGCCATAGCGATGGCTACTCGCTGCTGTTGGCCGCCAGAGAGCTCACGGGGATAGGATTCTGCTTTGTCTTTGAGCTTACAGAGTTCAAGCAGCTCCTCGATGCGTTCGTTGCATTCTTTGTCTGGGTAGTAGGAGATGACAGAGTAGATGTTGTCGCGTACCGTTCTGAACTGTTCCAGTTTGAAATGTTGCGAGACGAAGTTGATGAAATCATAGCCTGGCACGAGATTTTTGGAAGGGCCCGTGATGTGCTCTTCGTCTACACGTACCTGTCCTTGGTCCGCATCTTCGAGTCCTCCCATGATTCGAAGTAGAGTGCTTTTGCCAGAGCCACTCGCACCCAAGATACAGACAACCTCCCCTTCGGATATATCGAAGGAGATGTTCTGAAGGACGACATTTTCTTTAAAGGATTTGTGAACTTGGTGGACTTGAACGAGTGTACTCATAAACAGAGCGAAAATAGCCTTAATTTTCCGTCCAAAGGAAAGGATTGTCTTTATTTGAGTTAAAGTTGTATCTATGAATATGGAAATATGATGTTGTATCGCACCTTCTTCTTACTCCTGATTGGCTTGGCTTCTGTAGAGGCGTATGGCCAAAAGCACTTGGTTTTCGAAAATGATGCGCTCGGCAAAAAGGTAGAAGTCAAAGAAGGAGACTATCTAAAGTTGAGATACAAAGGCTATCTCAACCAGTCGGCAGAGGTGGAACGTTATGTGCTGGAGATCACGGATACGGCCATTCGGTTTCAGTCTACAGGCAAAAAGGATCGGTACACGGACGACAAAACGATCCTGCTCTCGGATGTGACGGGGTTCAAGCGCATGGCCAAAGTGCGGCCTATCTTAGCGCCTTTGACAAGCATCGGTGTAGGCATCGGGATTTACTACGCGATTGGCACCAATGACCAGTTCAACAACACCGAACAGTTGTTGTATTCTCTTGGGGCATCTGTGGGGACGAGTCTGCTGATCAATTGGGTGTTCAAGTCGGATATCAAATTCAAGATGGCAGATGGGTGGTATATTCGAGTGGTAGGCAGGAGCTATTAGCGAGCCTATATTGCCGTTCGGCGAAATCTTTGGGAACACAAGATGTATTCCCCTTACTTTCCGAAAACAAAAACAAACATCACATATGAAAAAGAACCCATGGGCGATCGTTTTGATCGCTGTTTGTATGGCTGCATGCTGTCGCACGAAAGAAGAAAAGAACCCCCTCATCGGGACTTGGGAATTGCAGTCTGGTACTCTGATCAAGGGTACGGATACCATCGTCACGGATTATACTCAAAACTTGCGCTTCATCAAGATCATCAACAAAACACACTTTGCTTTTCTGAAGCACGATCTCAATCAAGGCAAAGACTCTACAGCGGCTTTTACAGCAGGAGGAGGGACTTATGAGTTGATAGGCGATCAATATACAGAGCATCTTGAATTTCTCAATTACCGGGAGTGGGAAGGGAATGATTTCGAGTTTGTCATGAAGGTGACAGGAGATACATTGATTCAGGAGGGAATCGAAAAAATTGAGTCTTTGGGTGTCGAACAATATAACATCGAACGTTACATTCGTACGACGAAGTAACCCGTAGATATCCATGGAAATCAAACATGTGCCGTTAGAATCGGTTTGGAAAATGCGCTTTGAGATCATGTATCCTGAGCATAGTATCGAGATGGTCAAGCTCCCTGCCGACGAGCAGGGTTTGCACTATGGACTGTACGAGGGAGATATACTGATGTCTGTGATCTCACTTTTTGTCGAGGAGGGCAAGATGCAGTTTCGCAAGTTTTGTACGCGCGTTGATCAGCAAGGCAAGGGCTATGGTACGACATTGCTTCGGCATGTGTTTGATGTAGTACTGCCTGCACATCAGGTTGCGGCCATTTGGTGCAATGCCCGCACCAATGCCGCAGCGCTCTACGAGCGTTTTGGTATGGTCCGTACTGAGCGGACTTATCGCCAATACGGCTATGATTTTGTCATCATGGAAAAGCTATTGGCCGCTTAGGCTTTGGCAGCTTTCGCTTTTTTTTTGAAAGGAGCCCCGAGGATGTCAAGGATACCTTTGCCAGAGAGTCCCGGACCCTGTTTTTCAGCTTTCATGTATTTTTTCAAGAACTGCTCCAGAGGGAATACACAGAGAGCAATGCCTACATCTATACCGAAATCTACGACAGGAGAGCTTTGTATACTCAAATAACTGGCAGCTACGGATTGCAAAAACTCGATGACCATCACAATCGTGAGTATAGTCAATGCTTCGGTAAGTAGGATGTTTTTAGATTTGGCACGGCGGTTGAGCACGATCGATCCGATGACGAGCATGGCCATCATGAAAATCTGGATACCGTAGAACCAGTGCGTTTTCCAGTAAGGTGGTTGGATGGTGAAACTTACCTCTTGGGATTCTTGGATGTTGCCAAACGAGTCACGAGACTTGACTTTGAGCGTATAGTTGCCGGGCTGTAGGTAATTGAAATCGATGCGGTTGTTTTCTCTCCATTGCGACCACTCGTTGTTGAGTCCCTTGAGTTTGTATTGGTATTCTGATTTGAGAAGTCCTCGGTAGTCTGGACAAGACATTTCAAAGTGGATGGTGTTTTCGTCGTGGCTAAAGCTCATGTTGCTGCCTAGTTTGACATCACCGTAGTTGGTCGTCACTTTACGGAAAAACATTTTGTTGAGTGCAATCAATGAATCTGAGATGGCAGGTTCGTACTGCAGTATCTCTTTGGATTCGTTGAGTAGCCAGAGTCTACCTCCGTACTTGGAGATGTAGTTCATGTTGGGAAATAGCCTGAACTTGTCGAATTCTTCGAATGTTTTGTCTCGATTGATTTTGTGCCAATTCTCACCATTGTGTACCCAAATGATGCCGTTGCGCTGCTGCAAGTGCCGGATCGGAGTGCCGAGTTGTTGGAGCAGCGTCGTGTCAGGGATTATCTTTTTGAGCGTGGTGTTGAGGTAGAAATATCCTTGGTTGTTGATCAAATAGAGCTGTTTGTCAATATAGGCCAGTTTGGCTTTATCTACGAATGGGTTGTCAAACTCATAGGTGTTGAAATCTGGGTTTTCGGAGTTGAGTGAGTTGAACTCATACAGTGAGCCTGCTGTGATGAACCATGTACGACCGCTGACGTCATTGAGGGCATTGAGGATGATGTTGCCATGAAGATCGATCTCGTCGGAGATGACCCATATGTCGTCTTCGATTTCGTAGAGTTTGATTTCGTCAAAATATGTACAGATGATGAGTCGGTTGGTTTTGCGCTCTTGTTCGATGAGGCGTACTGGTTCGTGGATGACGAGTTCGCCAGCTCCATCTTTGATTTCGTATACGCCATTGGTCCCTGCGACAAGAAGTTTGCCTTTGTACACGATGAATTTTTCCGTTTTGGAGTGGATGCCTTCGACCGGTTTGAATACAAATTTGGAATGCAAAAACTCCTTGAGAATGCGCTTTTCATATTGTTTTTTATCCTCCTTTTTGATGTGTTGTGGGTTGGAGTAGTGCTCCTCCTTGTTGTTGCCTCCAAATAGCTTCCATTTTTTTTTCTCTTGTTGTTTGGGTTGAGTAGATGGCTTGTTTGTTTTGGGTACATAGTAGACGTTGTTTTTGTAAACGTCCTCTTTGTCTAGATAGAATACACCTTCGCTGGTTGCGGCATAGAGTGTACGATTGTGAAAATAGACCTCTGATATATTGCCATGAAGTCCTTGGAAGTTGGAAAAACTCCGGAACGGGATGTTGATCTCCATACGGCTAAGTCCATAGGCGTGAGATATCCATAGCCCTTCCTCTTGGTCTGTACCGATGGCGTGGATTTGGTTGTCTGGGAGTCCCTTGCTCTGGTTGATGATTTCTTTGATTTCGGATTTTTTGTTGTCGTAGAGGATGCATCCGTCTTCCAGTGTACTTAGCGCAAAGTAGCGGTCGTTGACCCATTTGCCGTTGTTGACAAAGGATTCGTGCTCTTCTAGAAATTCCGAGATTTTGCACTCATAAAATTTCGGGGCTCGGTAGATGAACGTACGGTTGTCAGAGGTGCCGGCGACATATTTGTCCTCTGTCGGATGCTTGTCAAAAAATAAGAAACGAGCATGAGAAGGTGGTGACCAGTCTGGGTAGGACAGCGCATCGTTTTGGTAGCGAAAGATCGTGTCGTTGGTTTGCAACAGAACCTCTCCGTCGACTTCAAACATGTTGGTGAAATAGTCCTCTGGATCATCGAGTAGTAGTAAATTGGTGCGTTGTTGCCCTGTATGGTAGCGCTGTAAGTTGCTTTCACTCAAAAAGTATACACTGGAGTCTTGGTACAAAGTCTTGTTGTACAGTCCATGATCATGTTTGTTTGGATTGAGAGAGATGAACTGGTATTTGTTGTCTTTATAGTCTATGATACCAAAGTCTCCCACACAACCAACATAAAGGTTGTCTTCATGGTCAAAGGTGATGGAGAGGGCACTGCTAGGTGTAGAGATGTAGTCCCACTTGTCTCCGTCATAAAATAGGAGGCCAGAGCGATTGGCGATACAAAGTTGACCATTGTGATTAGAGGCTATATCAAAATTGAGGTTGTCCAAGCCTTCTAGGTCCAACTGGTGATGCGTTAGAAACAGATCTCCTTGTTGGGCAACCAACGTAGGATAGGTCCATAGCAAGAGAAAAGCGGTGGTAGCTAAGGCTTTGAGCATATGAGGTAAGGACAGGTTTGGTTAAGGGTCTAGTTTCACTTTGAAAGATAGCAATAAGTTTGAAGCACTTCCATTTTCCTATGGTCAATTTGAGGAAATCAGAACGAATAGCAGTTCAGAAAGCGGGATTCAAAAATATAACAAGGGGTTGTTTTTTATATTATAGGAGATTGGACAATCTTTGGAGAATGATTGGTATAGTTCGGAGTGAGCTACTGGTTGTGACTGTTTTTGTCGATTGACTTACCATTATTTTGACCTTGCCAGATCTAAACTCGGCGCTAAGAATGAATGATTATGATAAAGTATAACCCTAAAAATTGGCTTGTTTTTAATTTTTACAGCCGTTTCGTCTTTCGTCGATTGTTGCCCATGCTTTTGGGTATGACTTTGTTTACCGTCGTACTGGAGTATGTGGTGCTGGATTGGATGCAGTTGCACTATCCAGGGATACTTAGTTTTCACTCCATTCTAGGGATTTTCTTAGGGTTGTTTTTGGTGCTCAGGACCAATACAGCCTATGACCGATGGTGGGAAGGCCGTAAGCTGTGGGGGCAGTTAGTCAACAATACCCGGAACTTGGCCATAAAAATCAATACTTATACAGAAGACAAAGAAACGAAAGCATTTTTTAGAGAGATGATTCCTAATATCACTGTGGCTATCAAGGAGCACTTGAGAGATAGCCGAATCATTGGTGAAATGGAGATCAGTGATGAATCAACTCGTGAGGCAATCATCGCTAGTGATCATCGCCCCAATTACATTGCCAATTTGCTCTACAAGAAAGTTCGTGAGATGAAGAAAAATGGGGATATTTCTGAAATGGAATATCTTGGGTTGGACAAGGAACTGAAGAGCTTTTCGGATATCTATGGAGCTTGTGAGCGGATTCACTCCACACCCATTCCTTATTCCTATAGCATGTTCATCAAGAAGTTTATCTTCTTTTATATTTTCACACTACCCTTCGGCTTGGTCTGGCAGTTTGGCTACTGGACTACTTTGATTGTACTGCCTGTTTTCTACTTTTTGCTGAGTTTGGAACTGATCTCAGAGGAGATCGAGGACCCGTTTGGCAAGGATATCAATGATTTGCCATTGGACCAGTTGAGTACTAAAATCAAGGCCAACGTCAAGGAGATATTATCTTAACGAACCCTACCTTTTGGGCGAGCGCTCTTTGGAATGCTGCGAGAGCATGATCCTCTGCGCAAACGCGTCAAAGCTTTCGTACTGATCTGGTCTGCACAAGGCTCGGAGTTTTGAAAAGTGTTCGAATGCCATGTGGTCCATGTCTTGTTGGATCATTCCGATTTCTTGGGTGTAAGTGTCTATGTCAAAATCTGGATCTCCAAGATGTGCAAATACTTCCTTGCGCAACTGAAACAATTTGTTTTGTTTCTTGCGCAGTTTTTTTACGTGTTCTTTTTTTAGTAGAGTGAATTGTTCCATTTGTGAGTCATCCAGTCCGAGCTTTTCCTTGAGGAGTTCTCTCCTTGATTCTTTCAAGTGTTCACTTTTCTTTATTCTTTCGTGACCTTTGAAGAGTACAAAAAGGCACCCTAGATTGAAAAGGACAAGGAAGACGATGAATGTATTTTTCAAAGTATTGTAGTGAGAGGGTTTCATGAGGTTATTGTTTAGTAGTCGTAGTATTCGTTGCTGTCCCAAGAGTAGTCACTGGCGAGTTGTTCGATGACTTGGTCATTGTTTGTCGTCGTATCGGTGCTTGATTTTTGGGCGTAGTATATACCCAATGCATTGGCAAGAACCAGAGTTGCAGCGGCGGCATACTGCCATATATTGAAGCGTAGTTCGCGTTGTTTGTTCCTGATTTTTTGTTGCACTTTGGCATAGAGACCTTCTGGCACGTCTACAGCTTTGATAGGCTTGAGAGCTTTCCACAGCTCTTCATGTTTTTCGGTTTGTTTCATGACTCTGTCCAATCTATGTGGGCTAATTTCTTCTTCAAATTGTTTTTGGCTCTGAACATCAGCGATTCGACTGAGGATAGGCTTGTTTCCATGATTTGGGCGATTTCTTGGTAAGATTGCCCGTCCATGTGGTATAGCGTAAATGCCATGCGTTGGCTGTCTGCCAGAGTTTCGAGTTGTTGTTGTATGAGAGCCGCTTTTTGTTCGTTTTCGGCCGCTAGGCCTGGGTGATCTACGCTCAAGTGTGCTGTCTCGGCACCATCCACTGAGACGAAAAACGCGAAGCGTTTTTTTCTTTTTGCTTTCCGCAAAAACTCTAAGCACTTGTTGCAGGTAATGCGGTATATCCAGGTACTGAGTGTGGATTTTTGTTTAAAGCGTTCGATTTTTTCGTGAACCTCCAAAAACACATCCTGAGTGACCTCTTCCGCATCTTCTTGGATTTGTAGGAAGTTGAGGGAGGTGTTGTACACTCTCTTTGCATGCGTGTCAAAGAGTACCTTGAAGGCCTCTTCGTCGTGTTGTTGCAGCAGCGATACCAGTTGTGATTCTTTCAAGGTTTGGATTTCAGATTTAGCAGAAGAGTTGTGCTCTTCTGCTAAAATTAAACAACTTATCTATGTCTTGACTCTTTGGAGTCTTGGTGCGCTTGCATCCTGTCAAATTTCATCTGCTGCTCTTCGGTCAATATACTTCGGATGTTGACTTGTGTCATCGTACGACTGACGAATAGCTTCTCGCGGAGATCTCCGATTTGGTGTGCTGTTTTTTCGATTTGCTTTCGGTCAGCGGTGTCCGCAGTAGTCAGTGTTGTCAGACGTGCATCGAGCTCATTGAGTTGATTGCGGAGGTTCTTGGCCTCTTTGGCTGACTGCATGTGTATGGTTTTGATCTGCTCGACTTGTGATTCGTTGAGGGCCAGTCTTTCGGTCATCATTTCAATGCGGTCACCCTTCTTCTGATCACGGTGGCCATTTCTGCCTTCTGATCGGTGCGCTGGAGATTGTGCCATCAGACCACCTAGTAGTCCGATCGATAGCACGGCTGTTAATATTGACTTTTTCATCTTGAATGTGTTTTGTTATTTACTCTTTAGATGACCAATGAAATCAATACTTGCGCTGCAAGTGTAAAAAAAATCAACGAAGCAGGAAAGAAGTGTCGCCGTAGCTGAGAAAGCGGTAGTCCTGTGCCAATGCTTGACGGTAGATCTCTTGCCAATCTTTGCCTACAAAAGCTGCCACGAGCAGCACGAGCGTAGAGGCGGGCATGTGGAAATTGGTGAAGAGCCCATGTATGATTTTGAAATCATAGCCTGGGTAGATAAAGATTTCGGTCTCACCATGGAGTACATCGACCTGCATTTCGTCCATTTTTTGGAGGAGAGCTTCTATTGATTCGCGAACGGAGATGTTGGCATATTGGGCTTGGTAAGCGGTGTCTTTGTCTACTTTGAATGGAGCTTGAGGATTCTTAGTCAGTATGGCGCCGTACCAGTAGGTGCTTTCGAGGGTGCGCATGGCGGTGGTGCCTACTGCTAGGACGGGGCCTTTGGATAGTAGGATGTTGTGGAGGTTGTGACGGTAAATGATGATGCGCTCGTTGTGCATGTCATGGTCCTTGAAATCAGTCGTTTTGATGGGGCGGAAAGTTCCCGCACTCACATGCAAGGTGACTTGATCTATTTTTGTTCCGTTTGCTTCGAGACGGTTCAAGATTTCTTTGGTGAAGTGAAGCCCGGCAGTGGGAGCGGCTACTGCACCTTCATTTACAGAGAAAACGGTCTGGTATCGGGTTTTGTCATCTTCGGTTTCTTTGCGGTTGAGGTAGGGAGGGAGAGGGACATGGCCAGCTGCTTCGATGATTTGTAGGAAGGCGTCCTCAGTGTCCCAACTGAACTCCACGATACCATGTGATCGGTCGATCAGTTTGGCGCGCAATTGTATAGAGCCCAACTGCAGGGTGATGGTGGTGCCATCTTTCCATTTTCTCAAGTTGCCGATGATACATTTCCAGCTGCACTGCTTTTTGACTTGCAATGCTTTTTCAAACTCTTGGTAAGGAGAGATGGGTTCGGTCAGGAATACCTCAATTTTCGCTCCAGTGCTTTTTTGAAAAAAAAGCCGCGCAGCGATGACTTTGGTGTTGTTGAGAAAAAGAGTCGAGTCAGTAGGGATGTGATCTAGGAGGTTTTTGAAGTGGTCATGCGTGATTTCTCCCTGTTTGTAGACCAGCATTTTGGATGCATCGCGATTTTCTAGTGGGTGCTTGGCTATCTTTTCGTCAGGTAGCTCGAATAAATACTCTTCTAGTTCCGTACTTGGTTTGGACATATGTCAAGTGTAGTTCAGTGCCAAAATTCTTGTTTTCTGTTCATAATCTGATGCGAAAGTCTAAATTTCTTCTGTACTTCGTGGACTATGTCTTTGAAACTAGAATATCAAAAACACATACTTCAGTTCAAATTTGCGGCGGGAACCTCCCGAGGAGTCCTTCGTACCAAAGAGGTTTGGATTCTGAAAGTGACGGATACCGAATCATCCGTGAGTGTGGGGTACGGTGAAGTGAGTGTTATAGAACGGTTGAGTCTCGATTTTAAACTTGATTTTGATGTAGAGTTGGGTGAATTGAGTGAGGCCATCTCGGGTCAAATCATGCCACAGTCAGAGAGTGGAGTGTACCAGTTAGTAGCCTCTATGGTGGAAGAGGCCAAACCTGCGATTCGTTTTGGTTTGGAGACCGCTTTGTTGGATTTGCTCAACGGAGAGCAGTTCAAGGTTTTTGACAATGATTTTTATAACCATGGACGGCAGATTCCAATCAATGGACTGATTTGGATGGGGGATGAGGAATTTATGCTGACCCAGATAGAGAAGAAAATACAGCGAGGGTTCCGGTGTCTCAAGATGAAGATAGGAGCGATTGATTTTGAGACGGAAAAGAAGATCTTGGGATCTATACGCAAGCGATTTGGGGAGAGTGAGCTGACGCTGAGGGTAGATGCGAACGGTGCTTTTCAGACAAAAGATGTCCTCAAGAAACTGGATGAACTGGCGCAGTTTGGCTTGCATTCTATCGAGCAGCCAATCATGCCTCGTCAATATCATGCCATGCAGTTGGTCTGCAAGCGATCTCCAGTTCCGGTGGCGTTGGATGAGGAGCTGATTGGTGTTTTTGGCCCAAAGGCGAAGCGAGAATTATTGGCAGGTATTGAGCCTCCGTTTATCATACTCAAGCCCTCGTTGTTGGGGGGATTTGCTGCCACGACTGAATGGATCAAGATTGCGGAAGAACTTGGGGTTGACTGGTGGATTACGTCTGCACTGGAAAGCAATGTCGGGCTCAATGCTATCTGTCAGTATACGGCTGAGTTTTCGGATTTGTCCTATCAAGGGTTAGGGACGGGGCAACTCTACGAAAATAACTTTCACTCCCCTTTGACCATCGATGGGCAGTGTATCTCGTATCACCCCAATCTCTCTTGGGACCTTTCGCCGCTTCGATTTGGTGAGTGATCTATTATTTGGTCTTGTTGGTCGAAATATATTGATATTGGAGAGTGCAGAGGACAGTTTTACAGCATAGTCTAGAGCGAAGTTATCGCTCATACTCTTTTCAAAATTGTCAATTACAATAAGTTTTTGCTGGACTCGGCGGCTTCATCGGCCAAGAGTTCAGCATTTTTTTTGCCCAAGTATCGGTCGATGATGCTGTGTCCAAGATAGATCATCGGTGTGAGTAGAATTGCTACGCCAAATTTATAGATGTAGTTGATGATGCCAATCGCTAGGACTTGCTGTAGGGGCCATTTGCCCCAGACATAAAAGGCGATAAAGAGTACGAGGAAGCTGTCTATGAATTGTGAGACGAGGGTACTGCCTGTGGCCCTTAGCCAGATCTTGCCAGAGCCTGTGATACGCCGGAGTTTTTGGAAGATGAATACGTCAAGGAGTTGACCGAGTAGAAATGCGATCAACGAACCGACCATGATGCCGAGCCCCTGTTGGAAGATCAGGCGGTAAGCGAAGTTGATGTTGAAGGAATTGCCGTTGGGGTCTTTGCTGTTGTAATCGATCCAGAAATCTGCGGGAGGGAGTAAGGTGATGGTGTAGATGAGGACAAAGGCCAAAGCAATGAGCCCTACCGTCAAGAAACTGATCTTGCGTACGCCACGCTGCCCAAAAAACTCGTTGATGATGTCGGTGGTGATGAATACTACAGGCCAGAGCACTGCACCAGCTGTCAAATTAAAGTCTAGTGTCATCTGTCCGAAAAAGTTGATTTGTGCAGGAGGGACATCGAGGAGTTTTTCTAAGGAGAATATTTTGACGCCCAGGATTTCGGCCAGTAGGGCATTCATGATGAATATTCCCGCGAGAACGAGAAAGAGAGTGTTCTTTTTTTCGTGGTAGAGCGGGTCTTTCATGGTTATTCGGCAGAAAAATCGTGTCCTTCGAGTGCTAGTTCGGTAGCGTCAAAGATTGTTTTGGCTTCTGCTAGCATGGGGAGGAGTTCTTTGTATCGGGTAGAGAAGTGCCCAATTAGGAGTTGTTTGACTTGGGCTTTTTTGGCAATGGTAGCTGCTTCTGTCGTGGTGGCATGGTGAGTGATGGCTGCACGCTCTTTCATGTCTTCCATGAATGTTGCCTCGTGGTAGAGGATGTCGACTCCCTGGATGTAGGGGATGATGTTTTCGTCATATTTGGTGTCGGAGCAGAATGCATAAGAGCACGAGGGTGCTGGAGGTAGGGTCAGTTCATCGTTGGCATACTTGATTCCATCTTTGTCCTCTATATCTTCTCCATTTTTGAGCTGAATGATTTTGGACGGGGGCAGGTCAAAGATCAAACGACGCTTGTCGATGCGTCGTTTTTTGGGTTTTTCTCGAAAGAGAAATCCCGAGCAGGGGATTCGGTGGTTGAGTGGGAAACAGTGTACGGTGATGTTCTGATTTTCGAAGAGCAATTGGTGTTCGCCGTGTACCCATTCGGTGAGATTGATTTTGTAGTTGAGGTTGGTTTGGGAGTGTTTGAGGTTGACTGCCAGTATCTCTTTGAGTCCTGGAGGTCCGTAGATGTTGAGGTCTTTTTTGCGACCGTAGAGGTGAAGCGAAGAGACCAAACCAATTAGTCCGTAGTAGTGGTCGCCGTGCAGATGACTGATGAATATGTGATCAATCTTCTGTGCTTTGATTTTGTTTTTTTTGAGTTGCAGCTGAGTACCTTCCCCACAATCTATGAGGAAGGGGACCTGCATCATGGTCAGTAGCTGTGACGTTTGGTTCCTGTTGTGAGCAGGTACCGATGCATTGGATCCGAGTATTTTGACGCTAAATGGCAAATGTGAAGAGCGCTAGAGGTAAGAATTATTCTTCTCCTTCTTTGAGCCCTTTCTCGATTTCGTTCATGAAAACCAAATCGATCGATTCTTCTACCGTAGGTAGGATGTCTAGGACCTTGTCGAGCTGAGAGATTTTGATCAGCTTCATGGCGTGATCTGATACGCCTGATAAGACAAACGAACCACCGGCCTCTGTGAATACACGATTGCCCACCAAGAGTGCGCTGAGTCCAGACGAATCGATGTATTTGACATCCGAGAGGTCTACGATCATATTGGCAACCCCTTGTCCTTGAAATGCCAAGAACTCAGTTTTCAACTCGGCAGAGATCGTAGAGTCTAGTTTCTCTTCGTTGAACTTGATCGTGTTGTATTTTTCCTGTCTGTCTAGTGTAAATTTCATATGCTTGATTTCTCCTCTTCTATTGTAAATTAATCGAATTTTCGATGTTTCCTTTGATTCTGTTGTAAATATCTGATGTGTCGACACGGTCAAAGGTGTCGCCGGTGATCTTTTCGTATAGCTCAATGTAGCGATCCGAAATGGATTTGATTTTATCCGACGACATTTTAGGGATTTGCTGTCCGTCTTTGCCTTGGAAACCCTCAGAGATTAACCATTGACGTACAAACTCCTTGGAAAGTTGTCTTTGGGGTTCACCTTTGGCTTGTAAATCAGCGTAAGTGTCCGCGTAAAAGTATCTCGATGAATCAGGGGTGTGGATCTCATCGATGAGAATGATCTCGTCCTGATACAATCCAAACTCGTATTTGGTGTCGACCAAGATCAACCCACGTTCTGCCGCCATTTCGGTACCTCGCTGAAAGAGCGCTTGGGTATATTGTTCGAGTTGTATGTAGAGCGATTCTTTGACAATGCCTTGCTTGAGGATTTCTTCTCTAGAGATATCTTCGTCGTGTCCCTCGGCGGCTTTGGTCGTCGGAGTGATGATAGGTGTAGGTAGCTTGTCGTTTTCTTTGAGCCCTTCGGGCAAAGCCACTCCACAAAGTATGCGTTTCCCTGCTTTGTATTCGCGGGCTGCATGTCCTGCGAGATAGCCACGAATGACCATTTCTACTTTGAAGGGTTCGCATTTCTTGCCGATGGTGACATTAGGATCGGGCACGGATTCTACCCAGTTGGGGACGATATCAGCTGTTGCTTTGAGGAAGCGCGCAGCGATTTGGTTGAGGACTTGCCCCTTGTAGGGGATAGGCTCTGGGAGTACCACATCGAATGCCGATATCCTGTCACTGGCTACCATCGCTAGTGCATGTTCGAATTCGTAGACGTCACGTACTTTGCCAGTGTACTTCTTGGTCTGTCCAGCAAAGTGATAATCAGTAGATTTTAAACCTGTATTCATAGCAGCAAATCTAAGGCATCATGGCTAATTAGTAGATATAAAAATGGGACAGGATTATGAATTCCAGTTAGGGTTGAGGGATCAATCGTCCAAATTTGTATTTTTCTTGCCTTAGAATATTTCCTTTCTTGTCATAGTAGGTCCACTCGCCGTTTTTCTCATTGCGGGTGTAGGAGCCTTCGATTTCGATATCTCCTGACTTGAAGTACCGCATGTAGCTCCCGTCCAATCTGTCAAATTTGTAGTTCTTTTCTTCTAGCGTTTTTCCGTTGGGGTAGTAGGCGGTTGTTTCGCCGTGTTTCTTTCCTTTGACGTAAGATTCTTGACTCAACTCATGACCTTTGTCGTCGTAGACTGTTCTTTTGCCCTCTAAGTGACCTTGGTCATAGTGCTCTATGATGTGTGGTTTGCCTTTTTGGTTGTAATATTTCCATGTCCCAGTTTTGAAATCCGATTTGTATTTTCGGGTTGCGATCAGTGTTCCCTTGTCGTTGTATTCTTCTATTTTGCTGTCTTTTTCGTAGTTGGAGTAGTCTCCCTTTAGTTTGATTTCTCCGTTGGGGTGGTAGGTGAGGTTGATGCCCGATCGTTTGCCATTGGCTAGGTTGAGTTCTTGTTTGATCGTTCCGTCGGGGTAGTATGAGGTGATGTGCCCATTGAGTTGACCATGAGTGTAGATGCCGGAGGTTTCTAGCTGTCCGTTTTCGTAGTATTTTTTATAGCTGCCTTCATTGGATCCATTGCGCTGGTACGCGATGGTATTTTGGGAGCCATTAGGATAATAGCTCAGTGACTCTCCATCGATGAGGCCATAGCGGTAGTTGATCTGGGATTTGAGTACGCCGTTTTCGTAATAGGTGTTGTTGATGCCGTGTTGTTTGCCATTGACATAGTTGATTTCTTCTTTGATTTTACCGTTGGGCCAATATTCTTTGACGAGGCCTTCGGGTTTTCCTTTGACGAAAGTCGTCTCATTTCGGATCTTCCCATCGGTATAATAGGTAGTGAGAGTGCCGACGAGTGTGTCGTGTTTGAAAGTGCCGGATTGGATCAGGTGACCGCTTTCATCAAAAACAGTCGTCTCACCTTCTCTGAGGCCGTCGGCGTATTTTGTTTCTCGTTGGAGCTGTCCGCTTTCGTAGTAGTTGATGAATTCCCCTTCGCGGCGTCCCCTGTGGTAGTACCCTGTGAGAATGACTTGACCATTGTAGCTGTACATGGTGTAGTGTCCATGCAGGATTTTCATGGTGTCTTTTTCTATGGTGGTGTACTTTTCTTTGATCGGATAGCTTCCCTCGTATTCGTGATCATAATGCGTAATGACTTGGGTTTGCCCAAAGAGCGAGGTAGAGGTAAGGAAGAGTACGAAGAATAGAATTCTCATAAATGATAAAATAAAAAAGACTTTACATCTGCGATGAACAGCAAATGTAAAGCCAGAAGAAGTGTCTAAGATGATAAATTAGCATTTCTCAATCACGATGGCTGAAGCCCCACCTCCACCGTTGCAAATGCCCGCTACGCCAATTTTCCCATTTTTCTGATCCAGTACGGAGGTGAGGGTCGTGAGGATGCGTGCTCCTGATGCCCCCAGCGGATGGCCGAGTGCTACTGCACCTCCTAGTACGTTGACTGTGTCAGAGTTGAGTTTCAGTGTTTGGATGTTGGCTAGTGCCACCACTGAGAATGCTTCGTTGATTTCGTAGTAGTCTACATCGGTAGGGGTCAATCCAGCCTGTTTGATCGCTTTTGGGATGGCCAAGGATGGAGCCGTGGTGAACCATATTGGTTCTTGTGCGGCATCCGCGAACCCTAGGATTTTGGCAATGGGTTGTAGCCCGAGTTCTTCCATTTTCCGCTTGCTCATCACGACAAGTGCGGATGCCCCATCGTTGATAGTCGAAGCATTCGCTGCAGTGACAGTGCCGTCTGGGTTGAATACCGGACGCAACGAAGGTATTTTGTCAAATTTGACTTTGCGAAATTCTTCATCTTCTGACACGATGATTGGCTCTCCTTTTCGCTGCGGGACTTCTACAGATACGATTTCGTTTTGGAATGCACCAGACTCAGTCGATGCTGCAGATTTTTGATAGGAGGCGATGGCATACTCGTCCTGTGCTTCGCGGCTGATGTTCATTTCTTTGGCGGTGTTGTCTGCGCAACTACCCATCGGAAACTTGTGATAAGGCTCCCAGAGCCCGTCATGTAGCAATCCGTCAAGCATCTGTCCGTGTCCATAACCGAGACCGTATCGCGCTTTGGGTACATAGTAGGGGATGTTGGACATGCTTTCCATCCCGCCAGCGACTACCACGTCGTTTTGCCCGAGCATGATAGATTGAGCAGCGAGCATCACGGATTTCATGCCAGAGGCACAGACTTTGTTGACGGTCGTGCAGGGGACGTTGTAGCCTATGCCTGCTCCGATGGCTGCTTGGCGTGCTGGAGCTTGCCCAATACCTGCTGAGACGACATTGCCCATGAATACTTCGTCTACCTTATCGGCTTGTATTCCTGCTTTGTTGAGCGCGCCTTGGATAGCAATAGCGCCGAGTTGGGTCGCTGAGAGAGAGGATAAACTACCGCCAAAACTCCCAATTGGAGTGCGGACGGCAGATACAATGTATACTTCTTCCATAATCTTGTGTTTTTTGGGTTGTTAGTTATCAAATGTAACCAATGACTTAGGCGTTCGTCAAGCGAACGGCAGCTTTTTCTTGAATGATGTTTTGTACAGGACGGTTCTCGATTTTGGACTCGAGCCATGAGATGATGTCAAAATACAAGAAGGCCCGTTTTTCGTAAGGGTCTGTAGAGAGTACGAGGAGGTTGTCACGCAGGGTTTCGAAGCGTTTTTTCAGTTCTTGTTCCGTAATGTTGGTCTTCAAGCGTGCTAGGAAGTTGAGGATGTATTTTTGAAACTGGTGTAGGTCTTCTTTTTTGAGGAGAAAGCGGTAGGTGGATCGGACGTAGTACTCAATCAATTCCATGTTGCCTAGTTCATAGTGACTGATTAGGTTGACGATCCTTGCAAACCCGTGAATGTCCTCGCGCAAATCTACTTCGTGCGAATTGATGATTTTATTGAGCCAGTTGATGGCTGTTTTGTGGTCATCATTGCCGAAGTATAGACAAGCAGTTTTGAAATACATAATCACTCGTGAGTGTGGGTCGAGTTGCAGTGCAAATTGGTCGATTCCAGGCATGATGCGGTCCATGAGGTTGACGCCACGTCGAAAGTCACCTTTCATAAACAAGCGGTTGAACTCATGGACGAAAGTGTACTTTTGGAGCTTTAGCTTGATGTTTTCGTTGAGGTAGGCCGAAGGGAGTGTGTAGAGTGCTCGTAGTTCGCGTGTCGTGTTTTGAAATTCACGGTATTTGAGTAGTTTATTTTGAGCGATCAAGAGGTAATTGAGACTCGAGATATAGGTTTCTAGCCTAGATTGTATCAGCGCTTTTTGTCCCGAAAATAAATGGACTAGTCGCTTGGCATATTGGTAGCCTTTCTCGAAATCTTGGATAAAAAAATAGTACCCGATATATAGATTGTAGAGACCGATTTTTTCACTCACCGAAAAAGTAGCTTCTTCAAAAAGCGGTAGATTGGTGTTGAATACAGTGTTGATTTCTTTATAGTCGCTTTCGTTGCGAATGAAACCAATCTTTTTGTACATCGCTTGGAGCTTGTATTGCAGGTTCGAAAACGAGTTGATGTGATTGATACGGGTTGTGGTTTCTTCTATCTCACGAATGACCTTGTTTGTGCGTTCGAGGCTGTCTCGTACAGTGACTCGAGTGACCATCTGCTTTTCCCATTTTAGGATTTCGAGTTGCATTTCTAGGTTGTCGCTTTTGACAGCCATTTTTTTTGCCTTTTTGATGACTTCTGCACATTGACTATAGAGACTTTTGTTGAACAGAATCTCTGCGTGATCGACCATGTCTCGAATTCGAATGTTGGGGAGTGTGCTTGAATTGTAGTCTCGCAAAGACTCGAGTACTTTGGTGTAGAGATGGGCTTTGAGGTTGGACAATTGCTGCGGTTTGATACTGGGTTCCTTTAGGAGTACCTCTTTGTCATCAAACTGCTGTTGTTTATCAATGATCGCAAATAGTCGAGCGTATTTGGCATCTTCTGTTCCCGAATTTGAGAGATTGAAATATCGCTTTTCACTCTTTTTGAGCGACTTGATCAAAAGAAAAAGGGAGTCGGATCTTTCTTTAGACATTGTATTTAAAATTTACTGTAAATACGTTTAAAGGTGTTTATTGTTCTTTTATCTCTAGGTTAGAGATCGTAATTAAATAAAACAATGGTATTTTTTAGCGATAATTCGCTAATTACTTTTGGGAAGTAAGAAATAGATACAGATATGGAAAATCGCATACACATATTCGATACGACCCTTAGAGATGGAGAGCAAGTGCCTGGATGCAGGTTGAATACCAAAGATAAGTTGTTGATCGCTGAAGAACTAGAGCTTTTGGGGGTTGATATTATCGAAGCAGGTTTTCCCGTTTCCAGCCCAGGGGACTTTGAATCTGTGTCTGAGATAGCCAAATTGGTCAAGAATGCTACAGTATGTGGATTGACCCGTGCGGTACAAAAAGATATAGAGGTAGCTGCCGAAGCATTGAAGCATGCCAAATACCCGAGAATACATACAGGGATTGGGACATCGGATCAGCACGTGTTTACTAAAATCAAAACCACTAGAGAGGATATTCTAGTGAGAAGTAAGCAGGCGGTCAAATGGGCAAAAAAGTATGTGGAGGATGTGGAGTTCTATGCAGAGGATGCGGGACGTACCGAGAATGCCTTTTTGGCGCAAGTCGTAGAAGCGGTCATCGCAGAAGGAGCTACAGTGATCAATATCCCAGATACGACTGGGTATTGTCTGCCAGAAGAGTATGGGGCTAAAATCAAATACCTCAAAGAAAACGTCAAAGGAATCGAGAAAGCGATTTTGTCGACACACTGTCACAACGATCTAGGTTTGGCGACTGCCAACTCTATCGCAGGTGTGCAAAATGGAGCGAGACAAATCGAATGTACCATCAATGGAATCGGTGAGAGAGCAGGAAATACATCACTCGAAGAGGTAGTGATGATCATGCGCAAGCACAGCTGGTTGAAGAGTGATACACGTATAGATGCAAGACGTCTCAACGCCATGAGTAGATTGGTCTCTGAGAAAATGAGAATGCCTGTGCAGCCTAACAAGGCGATCGTCGGATCCAATGCCTTTGCACACTCTTCGGGGATACACCAAGATGGGGTGATTAAGAACAGAGACAACTACGAGATCATCGATCCAGCAGAAGTAGGAGTGAACGAATCGTCCATCATCCTGACTGCTCGTAGCGGTAGAGCCGCATTGAGCTACCGATTGGAAAAAATCGGATTCAAACTGGCCAAAGAAGAGCTAGATGTGGCGTACAAACAGTTTTTGGAAGTGGCCGACAAACACAATGTGGTAGAGGAACAGCAGTTGAAAGAACTCATGAGTACGTTGGCAATCAATGCCTAATTTCAAGCAAAGCATCATGAATCGAAACAAAGCGAAAAAGACAGAGTCAGTATTGGGGACGAACAAAAGAAGTAGCAAAGTAAGCAACGAGGAGCTGAACAGTCGGATGTTTTTGGCGTCTAGCCAGTGTCTGGGTACGCGCAAAGGCTACTTGTATGCCTTTGGAGGAGATAGTCTTTAAGTAAGAGATATGGAGTGAAACCTCAGCAGGTGGTTTCATGGGTGGATATGTAAGAGATTGCCATTCTTCCTGAATCAAGTATTGTGAAGTAGTACGCTGCAGCGTGTGGAGTCAATAATTTTTTCAAAAACCAGACTTTTTGTTTGGAAGTGAAAATTAAAATGAGCTCTTTTGGCATTAATTAGAAGAAGAAATGATAGCAATTATTGTCATAGCATTAACGATTGTAGCAGTGGTCACCGTGATCACAGGTCGGGAATGATATATCAATAATTCTAAAAAAATATTTGAAGCGTCATTCCCCCAAAGAATGACGCTTTTTTATTGCCCAAACAACAGATAAAAGTGATAACGATTATTGACATAGTAGCTATAGTCATAGTGGCCGTCGTGTATGGTTGCTGAGAGGGTGCGTATATCTAAAAATATCCGAAAGCCTTTCTCTGCATAGTGAAGGGCTTTTTTTATGTCAATGGGATTTTAACTTTAAAAGAGATTAGACGATGTATTACAACGAAAATTCGATTCTTTACCTAGACGGCCAGTGGCTCAAGGCTTCTGAGGCGAAAGTCAATTTGTATAGCCAGACCATGCATCATGGCAATGGAGTGTTCGAAGGAATACGGTCATACGGGAGTGCTGCAGGACCAAACATCTTCAAGGCGAAGGAGCACTTTGAACGATTGAAGTTTTCGGCAGAGCGAATGGCAATTAAGTTTCCCTACTCGGTGGACGAACTCGTCAAGATCTCTTATGAGCTGATAGAAAAGAATAACTTAGAGAATGCCTATATCCGACCGTTGATTTATCTGGGAGCGAACATGAAGCTCATCACCTGTGGTGAGACACATATCATGATGGCGGCTTGGGAGTGGCCTCCATACCTTGGAGACGAGTCACTCAAAGTGATGATTTCATCCTACCAGCGTCCAAACCCAAAGTCAATTCCGATCGAAGCGAAGGTGACAGGCAACTATACCAACTCCATCCTGGCTACCAATGAAGCCAAGCGAGAGGGATACGACGAAGCGTTGTTGTTGGATTCGGACGGCTATGTATCTGAGGGATCTGGACAGAATTTTTTCTTCGTCAAAGACGGTGTGATCTATACGCCACCATTGGGAAACATCCTGCCGGGTATCACGAGAGCAACGATCATTGAGTATGCCATGGAGCTTGGCTATCCTGTCGTGGAGAAGCTGTTCGTGCCAGAGGATATGAGAGGAGGAGAGGTAGCGTTTTTTACAGGTACGGCGACAGAAATTGCCAGTATCTCCTCAATAGATGATATCGAATTCAAAAAAGATTGGAAAGAGACAGTGGCCTATGAGCTGTTTCAAATGTATAGATCCAGAGTCACCAACGAAGAGTTGAGTGAATCGGCAGTAGGATAAGAGTAGAAGATTAGAAATTATTAGAATATAAATGGAACTTAACAAACACAGTAAGACGATCACGCAAGATCCTTCGCAACCTGGTTCACAGGCACAATTGTACGCGACTGGATTGACAGAAGCCGACATGAGCAAAGCACAAGTGGGTATAGTCAGTACCGGTTTTGAAGGAAACCCATGTAACATGCACCTCAATATTTTGGCTCACCAAGTCAAAAAAGGGGTCAAAGAAGCTGATCTAGTCGGTTTGATTTTCCATACTATAGGAGTCTCCGACGGGATATCCAATGGTACAGTAGGGATGAAATATTCATTGGTGTCTCGTGACATTATCGCAGATTCCATCGAGACAGTGGTCAATGCACAGTTTTACGATGCAGTAGTTCCAGTCGTAGGGTGTGACAAGAACATGCCTGGTGCTATCATGGCTTTGGGACGATTGAACAGACCGGGACTCATGGTCTACGGCGGCTCGGTCAAGCCTGGGAAATGGAAAGGTGAAGACCTCAACATTGTATCGGCTTTCGAGGCGTATGGCCAAAAACTAGGAAATAATATTTCTGACGAGGATTTCAAAGGAATTATCAAAAATGCAATCCCAGGTCCAGGGGCATGTGGAGGGATGTACACCGCGAATACACTGGCGTCTGCTATTGAGGCGATGGGTATGAGTTTGCCTTCTTCTTCTTCCAATCCTGCCGAAAGC
This sequence comes from Reichenbachiella sp. 5M10, assembly GCF_002742335.1. Classification (NCBI taxonomy): domain Bacteria; kingdom Pseudomonadati; phylum Bacteroidota; class Cytophagia; order Cytophagales; family Reichenbachiellaceae; genus Reichenbachiella; species Reichenbachiella sp. 5M10. The sequence continues at coordinate 281,851 of NZ_MDGR01000007.1, forward strand.
GAGGACAAGAAGCAAGAGACCTATAGAGTAGGGCAGGCGGTGAGACATTTGCTGACCGAGGATATTCGTCCGAGCGACATCATGACCAAAGAGGCGTTCGAAAATGCGATTCGGTTGGTGATGATTACAGGAGGCTCTACCAATGCAGTGCTTCACTTGATCGCCATGGCCAAATCTGTCGATGTGCCGATCGGATTGGATGACTTCCAAAGATTGTCAGATAGTACGCCGTTCTTGGCAGATCTGAAGCCAAGTGGAAAGTACCTCATGGAGGATCTTCACAACGTGGGAGGTATCCCAGGTGTGATGAAAGTCTTGTTGAAAGAAGGATATCTACACGGTGATTGTATGACTGTGACGGGTAAGACTTTGGCACAAAACATAGAAGAAGGACCTTCTTTGAAAGCGAAGCAGGATGTGATTCACTCCTTTGGAGATCCGATCAAAAAGTCGGGACACTTGCAGATTCTGTATGGAAACCTCGCACCGACTGGTGCGGTAGCGAAGATTACAGGCAAAGAAGGCGAGTACTTCGAAGGGCCAGCGAGATGCTACGACGATGAGTTTGCGGCGATCAAAGGAATCGGCGAAGAGGTGCAAAAAGGAGAAGTGATTGTGATCCGATACTCTGGACCAAAAGGTGGGCCAGGGATGCCAGAAATGCTCAAGCCTACAGGTGCTGTGATGGGCGCAGGGTTAGGTAAAGACGTGGCATTGATTACAGACGGTCGATTCTCTGGTGGTTCGCATGGTTTCGTGGTGGGACACATCACTCCAGAAGCGCAAGAAGGTGGGCCGCTAGGGTTGGTGAAAGATGGAGACATCATCGCCATCGATGCGGTCAACAACAAACTCGAACTGAAGATCAGTGACGAGGAGATGGAGAAAAGAAAGAAAGAATGGGTACAGCCTCCATACAAAGCAACCAAAGGCATACTCAAGAAATATATCAATCAAGTAAAGTCTGCATCCGAAGGGTGTGTGACCGACGAATAAATATTAGGAGAAATGGAGACTTCTACATTAGAACAAGAAAAGAAAGCTATGGCCAAAACCGAAAGAATGACTGGCTCTGAGGCACTCCTCAGATGTCTACTCGAGGAGGATGTCGATACCATATTTGGCTATCCAGGTGGAGCCATCATGCCGATCTATGACTTGCTATACAAGTACATGGACAGACTCAATCACATACTCGTACGTCACGAGCAGGGTGCCGCGCATGCCGCACAGGGTTATGCTCGTGTCAATGGCAAAACAGGTGTCTGCTTTGCGACTTCTGGGCCAGGTGCAACCAACTTGATCACAGGGATCGCGGATGCACAGATCGACTCTACGCCGATGGTATGTATCACCGGGCAGGTCGCTTCGCACTTGCTGGGGACGGATGCTTTTCAGGAGACAGATGTCGTGGGCATCTCTATGCCTGTCACCAAGTGGAATATACAGGTGACCAAAGCATCGGAGATTCCTGAGGCGGTGGCCAAGGCCTTTTATATCGCCAATACGGGCCGTCCAGGTCCGGTATTGATCGATATCACCAAGGATGCACAGTTTGAGGAGTTTGATTTTTCTTATCAGAAATGTGAAAGAATCCGTAGCTATCACCCGTATCCAATTTTGGATGAGTCCAAAGTAGATGCTGCGGCCAAACTGATCGATGAGGCGAAGAAACCGATGATCCTCGTAGGACATGGTGTCATCATCTCACAGGCACAGCGTGAGCTTTTGGCATTCGCCGAAAAAACGGGCATACCGATGGCATCTACGCTGCTGGGACTGTCAGCCGTACCTACTGCTCACCCATTGTACATGGGCTACCTCGGGATGCACGGCAACTACGGCCCCAACGTCAAGACCAACGAATGTGATCTTTTGATTGCAATCGGGATGCGATTCGATGACAGGGTGACAGGAGATTTGAATACCTATGCCAAGCAGGCCAAGGTGATACATATCGAGATCGATCCAGCGGAAGTAGACAAGAACGTGAAGACAGAAGTCGCGATCGTATCGGATGCCAAAGCGGCATTGTTGAACTTGGTGCCGAAAGTAAAAGAGAACAAGCACGAGTCATGGATTGAAGAGTTCAAGGTTTGTGACAAGATGGAGTATGACAAGGTCATCGAGGGTGATTTTTTCCCGAAGGGAGAAGAACTCAAAATGTCTGAAGTGATCAAAGCGATCTCTGACAAGACAGAAGGAAAAGCTATCCTCGTCACAGACGTAGGGCAGCACCAGATGATTGCGACGAGATACTACGAGTTTAGCGATACGAGATTGAACGTGACCTCTGGCGGTTTAGGAACCATGGGCTTTGCTCTGCCAGCGGCGATGGGAGCCAAGATGGGACGACCTGAGAAGGAGGTCATCGCGGTGATTGGGGACGGTGGATTCCAGATGACAATTCAGGAGCTGGGTACGATCTTCCAGAGCAAGATCGGGGTGAAGATTTTGATCTTGAATAACAACTTCCTCGGCATGGTGCGTCAGTGGCAGCAGTTGTTTTTTGACAGTCGATACTCGTTTACTGAGATGGTCAATCCGGATTTTCAGAAGATCTCCGAAGGCTATGGTATCCCGTGCAACCGTGTCGACAAACGAGAAAATCTCGACGATGCGCTCAAGACGTTCTTGGATCACGAAGGTCCTTATTTGCTCGAAGTGATGGTAGAGAAAGAAGGAAATGTATTCCCAATGGTTCCAACTGGAGCTTCGGTTTCGGAAATGAGGTTGGACTAAAAAATTAGATTAAAGTGGATAAGCAACATACATTATCGGTACTGACCGAAGATAAAGCAGGTTTGTTGAATCAAATCACGATCATCTTTACGAGAAGGAAGATCAATATAGACAGTTTGAACGTGTCTTCTACGGAGGTGGCAGGTATCAGCCGATTCACCATCGTGGTAACGTGTACGCAGGACGAAGCAGAAAAAACCGTCAAGCAAATTCGCAAGATTGTGGATGTATTGGGGGCCTTTTTGTACAACGAGGATCAGATCTATTACCAAGAGATCGCTCTATATAAGGTGCCTACCTCGGTGTTTTTGAACGGTCAAAGTATCGAGAAGCTCGTCCGTGAAAACGGTGCACGGATTTTGGTGATCGAAGAGGATCATATCATCTTAGAGAAGACAGGACTCAAGGACGAAACACACGATCTATACGAAAAACTCGTGCCATTAGGGCTTTTGGAGTTTGTGCGTTCGGGGCGTGTGGCACTTTCTAAGTCCAAGCGTAAGACGGAGGAGTACATCAAGGAACTAGAGAACTCCAAAGAGAATCTGTTGGACATCCGAAATTTTTAAGAACAGACACTAGATATTAGCACCTAGGCTCTTGGCGTCAAAGTCTTGAATCTAGGTGCTAAGAATCTAACATCTAATACAATGAGACAAGTACTACTTCATGAGGGTTCGAGACAGCTTGACTATGAGATCAGAGATATCGTCAAGAAAGCAGAGGCTTTGCAAGCACTCGGACAAAAAATCTATTGGGAAAACATCGGAGACCCTATCCTCAAGCATGCGGTAGTACCCGCTTGGATCAAAGAAATCTTGACCACTCTGGTCAATGAAAACTCGACCTACGGTTACTGCCACTCCAAAGGAGAACTCGAAACACGCAAATACGTCGCGGGTAAAAACAACGAAAAAGGCGGTGCACAAATCACTGCAGACGATGTCTTGTTTTTCAACGGGCTGGGAGATGCGATAGGCAAGCTCTACCAGTTTTTGAATCCCTACTCGCGTGTGATAGGCCCCTCGCCAGCTTACTCGACACACTCTGCATTGGAGGCGGCACACTCCAACAAGGAACCACTGACCTACAACCTTGATCCCGAGAACAACTGGTATCCAGATTTGGCAGATCTCCGATTGAAGGTCAAATACAACCCCAACATCGTAGGGATATTGATCATCAATCCAGACAACCCAACCGGGATGGTCTATCCCGTGGAGATTTTAGAGGAGATCGTGGAGATTGCTCGGGAGTTCAACTTGTTTTTGGTGAGTGACGAAATCTATACCAACATCATCTACAATGGTGTAGAGACCAAATCTCTCGCCGAAGTACTCGGTGATGTACCTGGGATTGCCATGAAGGGGATATCCAAAGATACTCCATGGCCAGGGTCTCGGTGTGGTTGGATGGAATTCTACAACCGCAAGGTGGATGAGCAGTTCGATCAGTACTGTTCGACGCTGGAAAATGCCAAGATGGTAGAGGTATGTTCGACGACTTTGCCGCAAAAGGCATTGCCTATCATCCAAGAACATCCGAAGTTCAAGGAGTATCTGCGTGAGCGTAGAAAAGAAATTGAGGAGCGAAGTGAGATCATTTCACAGTATCTCCATGAGATTCCTTACATCACTTTCAACAAGACCAATGGGGCGTTTTACAACACCATTGTATTCAAAGACGGATCTATCAATGACAAGCAGTTTTTGAAGATCGAGGACGAGCAAATCCAAGCCCTAGCGGAAGACTGGGTGGAGAAAATTGGAGAGCCAGACAAGCGCTTCGTCTATTACTTGCTAGCTGCCAAAGGCGTGTGTGTAGTGCCTTTGTCTTCGTTTCAGTCCGAATTGAGAGGGTTTAGAATCACGCTACTCGAAGAGAACCAAGAGGTGTTGAAGCAGACTTTTAGCAAAATCGCTGAAGCAATCTATGAGTTCTGTACCTCAGATGTCGACGAATCAGTAGAGGCAACACTGTCCTAAGCTATGGAGTCGGCTGTCAAATCCAATAAACCTACACTGGTAGGTGTGATGAAAGCGAGCAAGGGGCTGGAAGGCGTGGCGGTGCATACTCCGCTCATGCCCAATCTTAACTACTCCGAGCGCTACGATGCGGAGGTGGAGTTCAAGCGTGAAGACCTACAGGTCGTACGTTCGTACAAGCTCCGTGGAGCTTACAACAAAATCGCAAGCCTCAGCAAGGCCCAACAAGACAATGGAATCGTCTGTGCCAGTGCCGGCAACCATGCTCAGGGCGTAGCATATTCTTGTCAGAAGCTAGGTATACGCGGCACGATATTCATGCCGAATGTCACGCCCAAGCAGAAGATCCGGCAGGTTAAGATGTTTGGCAAGGACAAGGTAGAAGTCGTACTGACAGGCGACACCTTCGATGACGCCTATAAGCAGGCGCAGCGCTATTGCGAAGAAAACCAATCGACGTTTGTACATCCGTTTGACGATCAGAAAATCATCGAAGGACAAGGAACAGTAGGACTAGAGATCGCCAATGATACTGGTGCGCCCATCGACTATTTGTTTGTACCGATCGGGGGTGGAGGTCTGGCCTCTGGCATCATCACGGTGTTCAAAGAACTGTCGCCAGCGACCAAAATCATCGGGGTAGAACCTGCTGGAGCACCGGCCATGCGTGACTCCATCGCTGCAGGGGAGAATGTGACCCTCGACGAGATCGACACTTTCGTAGATGGTGCGGCAGTGCGAGCCGTGGGGACTCAGACTTTGGAGATTTGCCAAGACGGGCTGGAGGAGATTATTCTCGTGCCAGAGGGCAAGATCTGTACGACGATTCTACAGCTGTACAACGAGGAAGCCATCGTGGTAGAACCTGCAGGCGCCTTGACGCTGACCGCTCTGGACTTCTACAAGGAGCAGATCAAAGGCAAGCATGTCGTCTGCGTGATCAGCGGCAGCAACAACGATATCACCCGTACCGAAGAAATCAAGGAACGTTCGTTGCTCTACGAGGGGTTCAAGCATTATTTCATCTTGCGATTTCCACAACGAGCGGGGGCACTCAAGGAGTTCGTCTCGGAGATACTATCACCAGGAGATGATATCGTGCACTTCGAATATTCGAAAAAGCACAGCCGCGAAAAAGGACCCGCTTTGATCGGAATCGAGTTGCAAAACAAAGACAACTTACAAGGGCTGCTGGACCGCATGACTGCCAAGAATTTTGTCTACGAGTATCTCAACGACAAGCCGGACTTGTTGCAGTATTTGGTGTAGTGAAGAAAGCTCAGAACATAGCGCTGTGGGTACTGGCTGTAGTGGTCGGTGAGATGGTTTTGTTCTGGGGAGTAGGGCAGTTTTTCGCGGACAAAGCGATCCAATATCAACTCACAGCAAGGTACTCAGCGAGAGTGTCACTGGGGTTGTTCTCAGGACTCTATCTATGGGTCGGACTGGAGGGTTGGAAGACAATATACGCTTCTAATCAGAAGCAAACAGTCGCATGGACGGTGTGGCTTGTATTGGCTGTTAATCATGCCGTACATTTTTACTTCTTGGCGATGACGCACCACCTGTTGGGGTGGGAGTTGTGGACTGGAAAAAGTCTAGGAGGAGCCATCGGGTACGTGATTATTCTGATCATGCCATTGATCCTATGGGATAAAAAGGAGCTCACTCGTGGCGTATATGCCATGTTGCTGTTCGCTTTTGTGTACCTAGAGATGATCTTTTTTGTGAGTTATTTGGGCAGGTGGAACAGAGACTTGACACTGGCTTCACCACCAGTAGTGTATCAGGCGTGTGCGCTGTGGGTCGTGCTTTTGTTTTTGCTGAACCTGCGAAGGGTATGGCTGGATAGAGGCAAAAGTTGGTAGACGATCAATAGATTGAATGAAATATATACGAACTTCGGAATTCAACATTCCTTATTTGATATTTTGAACATCGAATAAAGAACAAGGAATGTCGAATATTGAAGTGAGTGACTAGAACCAACCAAGTATGAAGTACAATTATGATTTAGAAGAAAGACTAATTGAATTTTCGGTCTCGATCATTGATGTTGTGGACAAAATGCCTAGTTCAAAAGCAGGAAATCATTTGGCTGGGCAATTGGTTCGGTCTGGGACTTCAGTAGCATTGAATTATGGAGAGGCTCAGGCAGGGGAATCCAGACGGGATTTTATTCATAAACTGAAAGTAGTATTGAAAGAATTGAGAGAGTCTTATATCAATCTTCAAATTATTAAGCGAGCCAAATTGTTTGACCACATGGAATTGATCGAAAAGATTTTGGATGAGAATAATCAGTTGATTTCAATCTTTGTAAAAAGTGTAGTCACTGCAGAAGGAAATCAGAAGATAGTGTAAGCGATAACTTCGCCATTCACTACTCAACATTCCTTGTTCGATCTTGTTAATAACGAATGTCGAATATTGAATACAGAATATTGAATTGATCTATCGAAAGGTAGGTTGTGAAGTGATTCCACCTTCATAGCGTTGAAGTGTAGTCACTGCAGAAGGAAATCAGAAGAAGGTGTAAGCGATAACTTCGCTATTCACTATTCAACATTCCTTGTTCGATATTTTGAACATCGAATAAAGAACAAGGAATGACGAATATTGAAGTGATTCTACTCTTCATAGCGTTGAAGTGTAGTCACAGCAGAAGGAAATCAGAAGAAGGGATAAGCGATAACTTCGCCATTCACTACTCAACATTCCTTGTTCGATATTGTTAATAATGAATATTGAAGTGTTTGTTACATACAAGAATATAAATTGACGAGAGTCAACGTGCCTGTCGATGGCAGGCATTAAACTTTGAACGTAAAAATAAATGAAAGTATTAAAATTTGGAGGTACATCCGTAGGTACCCCAGACAACTTGAGAAAAGTAAAGGATATCCTAGCAGCAGGTCAGCCTGAGAAAACCGTTTGTGTGGTTTCGGCTCTAGGCGGAGTGACCAATCTGCTACACGCATGCAGCGATCTCGCAGCAGTGGGTGACGAGTCCTACGAAGCGTCGTTGGCACAGATCGAAGCGAGACACCTCGATACGATCAAGGAATTGATTCCGGTCAAGAGCCAATCGGTGACCTTTAGCAAGATCAGAATCCTGCTCAATGATCTCGAAGACATCATGAAGGGGATTTACCTGATTCGTGAGCTTTCGCCAAAGACCTTGGACAAGGTGCTTAGCTTTGGGGAGATACTTTCATCCAATATCATCGTGGACTTCCTCAACGCAGAAGGGTTGAAAACCGACCTTGGTGACTCACGCGTATTGATCAAAACCGACAATATCCACAACAATGCCAACGTGGATTTTGCCTCGACCAACAAGAACATCACAGACTATATTCCTACAGCGGCCAATTTGGTGGTTTGTCCAGGATTTGTATCGTCCAATGCAGAGGGCGTGACAACTACCTTGGGTAGAGGAGGGTCTGACTATACAGCGGCTATTTTCGCGGCGGCCTTGGATGCAGATTCGTTTGAAATCTGGACTGACGTGAGCGGCATGATGACTTCTGATCCGCGTCAGGTTGCAGCGGCTCATCCGATCGAGAAACTGTCGTTTCAGGAGGCACTAGAGCTCTCGCACTTTGGGGCGAAGGTGATCTATCCACCGACGATCCAGCCCGTGTTGGACAAGAAGATTCCAATCAAAATCAAAAATACATTTGCACCGGAGGACGCGGGGACTACCATCTGCGAAGATGCCAATGGCGACAAGCAGTTCGTCAAGGGACTATCCAGCGTCAGCGATATCGCGCTGCTCAACCTGACAGGCAGTGGCATGGTCGGTGTGCCGAAGTTCTCCTTCAGATTGTTCAAAGCACTGTCAGAAGCCAAAGTTAATGTCATCATCATCACGCAGGCTTCTTCGGAGCACTCGATCTGTGTGGGCATAGACAAGAAAGACATCGAGATATCCCAAGCAGCCATTGCGGAGGAGTTTCAGCTCGAACTGAGCCTGCGCAAAATCGACCCGCTAGAGGTCGAGACAGGCATGGCCATCGTGGCACTCGTCGGTGACAAGATGCGTGAGCACGTTGGGATCGGTGGGCAGATGTTTTCTGCACTGGGCGAAAACGGGATCAGTATCAAAGCCATCGCGCAGGGATCATCCGAAAGAAACATCACCGTGGTGCTCGAAGAGAAGCACCTCAGCAAGGCACTCAACGTCTTGCATGAGAGCTTTTTCCTATCCCAGCGCAAGCGCATGAACTTGTTCATGATCGGGATCGGCAATGTCGGCGGTACCTTCATCGAGCAAATCAAGAAGCAGTACAACTATTTGGATGAGTTCGAAAATGTCGACCTACGTATCGTGGGGATTGCCAACAGCCGTCAGATGCTCTTCGATATAGACGGGATCGATCTCGCCGATTGGAAAGGGCAACTGGAGTCCAAAGGAGAGAAAATGGCTCCCCAGGTATTCGTAGACAAGATGGTCGAGTCGAACCTGCGCAACAGTATCTTCGTGGACAATACCGCCAATGCAGAGATTGCAGGACTCTACGAAGGCATCTTGCGCAAGAGTATCTCGGTCGTCACGCCCAACAAGATCGCCTGTGCATCCGACTATGATACCTACGTCAACCTCAAAAGCACCGCCAGAGAATACCAGGCCAAATTCTACTACGAGACCAACGTCGGTGCAGGGCTACCTGTCTTGACGACCCTAGGGGATTTGATCAAGAGCGGGGACAAAATCCAAAAGATACAAGCCGTCCTTTCGGGTAGTTTGAACTTCATCTTCAACTCCTTCAAACCAGGGGTGAAATTCGTGGATGTGGTCAAGCAAGCGGGTGTAGAAGGCTACACCGAGCCCGATCCGAAAATCGACCTCAGCGGGGTAGACGTGATGCGCAAGATTTTGATTTTGATCCGCGAGAGTGGGTTGAAATTCGAACTGGACGATATCGTCAGCGAATCCTTCATCCCAGCGGCCTGTATGGATACGAAAACCAACGAAGAGTTCTATGCCAGCCTAGAACAACACGACGAGGTGTTTCAGAAACTGGTGAGCGATGCAGAAGCCAAAAACTGCCGTCTCAAGGTCGTAGCGACCTTTGACAAGGGCAAAGCATCTGTGGGCTTGCAGGAGATTCCGAAAGACCACCCGTTCTATATCTTGGAAGGAAAAGACAACATCGTACTCTTCTATACCAACCGATACCAGGATCAGCCTTTGGTGATAAAAGGCGCCGGAGCGGGTGCAGAAGTGACAGCTTCGGGTATATTTGCGGACGTAATGCGCATCGCAAATAGCTAACAAAAACCGAGTCAAGCCATGTCTAATTCAATCAAAGTTTTTTCACCCTCTACAGTCGCCAATGTAGGCTGTGGATATGACGTTTTGGGGTTCGCTCTCGATGGCATAGGCGAAGAAATGGTCGTGACCGAATTGTCTGATGACAAGATGGTCATCCTCGAAAATGACAAGTTTGATCTGCCGCTCAAGCCTGACAAAAACGTCGCATCGGTGGCCGCTCAGGCGCTACTCGATGCAGCAGGTATCAAGAAGGGCTACAGCTTCGCGTTTGACAAGCAGATCCATCCCGGTAGTGGGATGGGGACGAGTGCTTCGAGCTCGGCAGGCGCTGTGTTTGCGGTCAACGAACTGATCGGCCGACCTTTCAATACGCATCAGCTCGTGGAGTTCGCGATGGAAGGAGAAAGAATGCTCTCAGGCAAGGCACATGCAGACAACGTCGCGCCCAACCTGCTCGGCGGTTTTACGCTCGTGCGTGCCTATGGGCCACTCGACGTGCTGCAGTTGCCCACACCGGACAACATGTACGTGGCGATCGTCCACCCACAGGTGGTGGTCAAGACCACAGATGCCAAGCGTATGCTCAAGCAGACGGTCAAGCTCGACCAAGCAGTCGCCCAATGGGGCAATGTCGGTGGGCTCGTGTCGGGACTGTACGAATCGGACTTTGGGCTGATTGGTCGCTCGATGGAGGACCATATCGTCGAGCCGGTACGCAAGTTGCTGATTCCGCTCTATGACGAAGTGAAGGCCAAAGCGCTCGAAGAGGGTGCCATCGGATGCAGCATCGCTGGGTCAGGCCCTTCGATATTCGCATTTGCCGAGGGCAAAGCAACCGCAGAAAAAATCAAGGCCAGCATGCAAGCCATCTACGACGAAGTAGGCATACTGGCTTATACTTACTTATCCAAAATCGGCACAGAAGGCGTGAGAGTTCTTTAAGTCACAATACTCCATACACAAGAGAAGAATACCATGAGATATTACAGCACGAACAGACAAGTCCCAGAGGTGAGTTATGAGGACGCGATTTTCAACGGGTTGCCGGATGACAATGGCCTGTACATGCCCGACCATATCCCGACGCTATCGGCAGAGTTTTTCGAGAATATCGGGGACATGAAACTGCACGATATCGCCTACGAGGTGGCGAGTCAGTTCATCGGGGAGGAGATCCCCGAGGCAGACCTGAGACGGATCGTCGAGGAGACTTTGAGCTTTGAGTTGCCTGTGGTAGAGGTGGAGGACAAGGTCTATTCGCTGGAGCTGTACCACGGTCCTACCTGTGCGTTCAAGGACGTGGGGGCGAGGTTTTTGGCGAGATGCCTGAGCTACTTCTCTGCCAAGAGCGACAAGAAATCTACCATCCTCGTGGCGACCTCTGGCGATACAGGGGCAGCCGTAGGGAGTGGGTTCTTTGGGGTGGAAAACATCGATGTGATCATCCTTTACCCGAAAGGGAAGATCTCCAAAATACAGGAGCAACAGCTCACGACTTTTGGTCAAAACATCCAAGCACTCGAAGTGCGTGGGACTTTTGACGACTGTCAAAAAATGGTCAAAGACGCTTTCCTCAACAAAGAACTGAAGGAGAAATACAACCTGACCTCTGCCAACTCGATCAATATGGCGCGCTTGATTCCTCAGTCGTTTTACTACTTCTGGACCTATGCCTTGCTCAAGGATCAGGGTGATCTGGTGGTGTCTGTGCCGAGCGGCAACTTTGGCAACCTGACAGCTGGCCTGCTGGCACAAAAGATGGGACTGCCTGTCAAGCAATTCGTCGCATCGACCAATGTCAACGATATCGTGCCATCGTATTTGACGACTGGTGAGTTCACACCGCGCCCGTCTACCTCGACCATCTCCAACGCCATGGATGTCGGCAACCCGAGCAACTTCTACCGTATGAAAGAGGTCTTCGGTTCGTCATGGGAGGCGATGAAAGAAGGCGTGAAAGGTTATGCCTACGACGACAAACAAACCGCTGAGACTGTGAAGCAGGTCTATCAAGCGACCGATTATCTACTCGACCCACATGGCGCAGTAGGCTACCTCGGTCTCAAAGAATACATGAAGGATCACAAGGGGAGCGTAGGGGTCTTCTTGGAGACGGCGCATCCCGCCAAGTTTGGTGATGTGGTCGAACCTATCATCCAGCAGCCTGTAGAGATGCCTGAGCGCCTAGCGGAGTTTGCCAAGCGCACCAAAGTCGCCACCGAGATCGATGCGACACAGGACGAGTTGATCCAAATCTTAGAAAAGGCCTAACAAAACCCCTCCATGCCTGCCATGGAGGGGTTTTGATTGCCATGAGGCTATCTGACCATTCAAGCTGATACTTTTTAGACCTGACAGGTTCTCAAAACCTATCAGGTCTTTTTTATGAATGGAACGGCTCACCGCTCCCTCTGCTGATTTCTGATTTGATACCCTGATGAACGCATGGTTATGGCTGGGTATTGAGCCAATGAAGATCGCCAATTAGGACTAAGCAAGTCTGGAGACTTGTTCTGTATATATGCTTTTAAGTCTCTCTTTGCACTAAGGCTTAAAAGAGCGGGGGCATTTGACCGTCAGCCATCTACTCGATTGGCATCTGTTTTTATTCACATGTTAAGTTCTAATTATTTAAGGTGTTAATTTTGGATTCGTATTCATGTTAATTGTGTGTATTGTGAATAGTTTGTAAAACGTTGGTTTATAGTGCTTTATATGTTGTTTTGTTAATTGTCAGTTTTGAGTTATGAATAATCATTACGATTTAAAGTTGGTGGAGCAAGTTTGGAGACTTGCCCTGTATATATGCTTTTAAGTCTCTCTTTGCGCTAAGACTTAAAAGAGCGGGGGCATTTGACCGTCAGCCGTCTACTGATTAGAAGCATTTGGATACTTTAGCTAGAGTAGACTGATGGAGTTTGACAAATTCCTTCGAATCAAATGCGTTTGCTTCTTCATCTCGACTCAACCAATGTTTAGAGGAGATTTTATTCATTTCAAGAATCGATGTTAATCTCGGGTGACTTGAATATCCTTTGCCGTATTTATCGATTATCAATCTAGCTAGGTCAAATTTATTTTCATCTTTAATATCAATCGGCTTGGTTCCTAGAATGATCACAGATCAGTTTCAATTAGGCAGTTTGAGGCATGCGTTTATATCGTTTGTTAGATTTTTAGTTGTCCCGCCAATTGCAGAATCTCGCAGACACACTCTTTGACAGGTTTGGATTTGTGGGTAGGTCTACGCGATCTGACAATGTGTGTGGCTGCTCAGAATATCGAAATCTGAGTAGTTGGCTTGGGGTGAAAAGTTCCAATTATCACAAAAGGATTGGGGGCAGTATTGTGGTGAAGTTTAGTTGTTCCCAAAAAAAGATGCAAGTCCTTAGTCCTTGCGAAATCGTCTATATACTTCTTTCTAACATCTTCGCAAGCTAGCTTTTCATCTCCAGCATGCCTTCTTAGTGAGTTCCAAAAAAGTTGACCAATCTCCCAATCTTCAATCATCATAGTACTTTCTGTACCTTCATTGTCTGACAGTTTGTAAGAAAATTTGTATGGTAGCTTCTTCACTACCTCAAACTCTCCTTTATTCTCAGATTCAAAAAGGTTGAGTTGGCTCATCTGTTCAAGTTTCTTTTTGCTCCATTCTCTATCGACCTCCTTAATCTCAAGCTTATGAATTTTAGAGGGCTTGAAAACAGCAAGAGAGGTTCCGATTTTCTTGTCTTTGGCCTCTGCGAAAAGTGTTTTAAGATTAGTATAAACTTTATTTAAAACGATTTTCCTTCTTTCCCTCCAATCGTCTCCATCAGGTTTGATTTCTCCAATAATTTTGATCTCGGTCTCATGACTATAAGGACGATAACTTTCCTTTCTGAAGTCACTTGTATTTTTTACAAGATCAATCTCAATCCATTGGTACTTAGAATACTGTTGATTGTAAGTTTTCTTTCTAAATTGAACAGGGTAAATCCTTACCCATGAACCATCTTCCCTAAATCCAGCAGTACAAACAAGTTCATCATATTTCTCGGAGATAGAAGGGTAGGTTTTTACAGTTATTAAGACTTTCTCCTTAGGCATTACAAATTCTTCTGTTCAATATCCCATGCAGGAAGCTTTTTAAGTGAGTTAGCAACTCTACTTCTATGGCACATGCATGGTTCTTTTTCGAAACAAGTTATTGCAATTCTTTGAAATGAATTAGTTAGGTCTAATATTTTTTCGAGTTGGTCGTTATTTTCAACAAGTGTTGTTTTTTCATACTCATCAAAAAGTCTATTGTAGTCATTAATTGATTTCAAATCAGCTCTTTTATTTGATTCGATTCCCAATTCGGGGATGTGCATGTAATTGATTCCTATGCTTTCACAAGCATGTTTTAGTTGGTTTTTTGAAAACCCATACTTCATACTCAAAGGGTTTTTACGGACATCACAAAGCAAGCGCACACCATTAATAATCAGTTTGTTCAAGTATTTCTCAAGGCTAATCCCTTCATAGCCAATTGTGAAAAAAGCCTGCTCTTTGAATTCTCTTTTTTGGAGTGCCACTTTCTCAAGTTCTTCGTTGGTTAGTAATTCAGAAGCTATTTGACTGTTAATGGCAAAATATGGGTATTTACGATATGTGTATCTCACCATTTCTTTTTGAGTTAACCCATCTACTTCCTTTATCGTCTGTTTGATTGCTGCTTGGTCTTCTTTTTTCAATGCATGGAAGTAGTTGTCGCTGCTTTCGAAAACCCAATTAGAAGTCTTGTTGGATATTTGATTACTCAAAAAGCCCCTTTTAGTTAGTGTTAATAAGTCTTGATTGGCCTGAAATGAGAAACTACCGAATTTATACGGTACAAAATCAAATGATTTTTCGGCCTGCTTACGAGTTACAAGAAAAAGTATCTTTTGAAGCTTTGTATGGGACAAAGTTCCTTCAAATGCTTCAAGTATCGCAAACAATATTTTCCTCCTGTAGTACATTTTGCAAAGTTACGAAATCTAAGATCAGGATTCCATTTTTGATCGTTTTAAGCACATTTGCAAGTTTTGGTTTTGGGAGGGTTGCGCGACTTGCATATGTGCTTATTGCAGAATATTTCTTTGGCGGGCACTTAAATCTAACATTCGTGTGCACTATAATGCGCACTGAATCAAATGTATATAAACCCGTTTGCACGTGTTTATATACGTTAAAAAAATGTTTTCTCTTCTCGAATGATGCTGCGGGAAGCCGACTGCTGATCGGCTTGGTAAAGCCAAACTAGTATTTCCTGTCGATATATACCAAGGCTACAGGCAAATCCCTTGGTATATCACAATACGCTATGAGATGGGTGCTATATTTTGGGTTGGGAGGGGGATGAGACCTGACCTGTCCAACCTAAGCTTAGTTCGGCCCCCATGTTGCCTTACCTCAGGGCCGAGGTAAGCTTAGTTCCACCCTGTGGTAAGCTTAGGTTGGGGCTCTGGTAAGCTTAGCTTCAGGCTCTGGTAAGCTTAGTTTTTGCTCAAAGCGCATAAATCTTGCTCAAAAGCCTTTTTTGACGGGTTTTGCGTGATGAAGAGGCTGTGGTTTTTTAGCGATTTTTGGCAAAATCAGCCTTCCTTTTGGAATAAGACTTGTCTTTAATAGGACAAATGCCACCCCGCTGTTTCAAGTGTTCCTTTCGGTTTAAAAGTACTTGAAACTTACTGATAAAACGCAAGTCTTTGGACTTGTTGACCTATGGTTAGCATTGAGCTATTTTTAGAGATTGTAAGCTTGGAGGGGTTTCTTGATGAGGGCGATGGAACGAACAGCAAGAGTTGTGTGGTCGAAGAGTAGGCTACAAGAGATACGAGACACAGCAGCTGCAGACAACCCATCAGTTCTTATTCCGTTGGAGTAGCCGAACCAAAAACAACATTTGTTATGATCAAATCTGTCTTGTCTGTCCTGCTCATTGGGTTGTCACTCCAGACCGACCTGCCCGAACTCAATCAAAAAGTCGTCGAGTATGTGGATAGTGTCATGGGGACAAAGGTCGACCGTGGCGAATGCTGGGATCTAGCCGCTGGGGCGCTGAAGTACTCCGGGGCGTACTTTGACCGCAGCTCGATGAAAACGATCAGTATCTATGGTCGGAAGCTCAACCCTAAGAAGGAAGAGGTACTACCGGGAGACTTGATCCAGTTCGAAAATGTCGAGATGAAGTGGCAGGAGGGCAATACGACCTATTCGGCAACCATGGCGCAGCATACGGCCATCGTATACCAAGTCAATGCCCCAATGAACTACGAGATTGCCCACCAAAATACAGGGGAGTGGGGCAAGAAAGTCGGTGTGAGCAACTTTCGCCTCGACCAAGTCACCAAAGGCAAAGTGATGATCTATCGCCCTATCAAGGAGAAGGGGTAAAGTTATTTTGAGCGGAGGCGAGAAATTTGAATCATTTTTATTTTATTTCTCGTTGCATTTAATCGAAAACAAATTGAACTATGAAAAGTAAAATACTTTTGGTACTGACAGTACTGTTTGGGTTGATGATGGTCAACTCAGGTTTGAGCAAATTTTTCAACTACATGCCTATGCCAGAGATGAGCGAGGAGCAGATGGCATTGTTTGGTGCTTTTGCTACGATCGGCTGGTTGTTTCCGTTGGTGGGAGCTGTAGAAGTGGTCGGAGGGATCTTGATTGCGATACCGAAGCTGCGAGCTTTGGGTGCGATAGTGATCTTGCCTGTGATGGTAGGGATTGTGATTCACCACATTGTGCATGATCCGTCGACCTTGGTGGTGGCCTTGGTGATGCTAGCGATCAACCTCTGGGCGATCCTAGACAACAAGGACAAGTACATGCCGATGATTAGCTAAAATGAACGGGTGGACACCCTCGCTCCAAGCAGGGATGTCAATGTACTGGTCACAAAAAAGGCGAGGTACACAGTATGTGTACCTCGCCTTTTTTACTTAACCAACTCTTTGGAGTCGATGGATTTACTTCTTGAGTGCCTGTAGTGCAGCGATGATTTCGCTAGGCTCTGCACGGTTGCGGTACTCTGCATCCAAGAATGCATAGGTGATCTTGCCGTCGGTATCGATCACATAAGTGGCGGCTAGAGGTAGCTCGTCGCTCTCGTCACCGTTGTAGCCATGTAGGTCAAAGCTCTTTTGGTAGCTGGCGGCCACATCATCCGTGAGTTTGTACACGATACCGTACTGCTTGCCGATTTGGTTTTGTACATCACTGAGTACTTCAAACGCCAGTTCGTGTTTTTCTTTGGTAGACATGGACTTGTCAGGTAGCTCTGGAGTCAGTGCGAGGAGGTTGGCTCCTTCGGCTTGGAAGTTGGGCAGCTCTGATTGGAGGCTGTTGAGCGTCAAGTTGCAGTAGGGACACCATCCCCCACGATACCAGGTCAGTACGACGGGCCCTTTTTTGAGGTAGTCACTGAGTGAGACTTGTTCGCCGAGGGCATTGGTCAGGGTGAAGTCTGGTGCTTGGTCTCCTACGTTTTTGGCATTGGAGAGTACGCCACTTTCTGCGACCGCTGCGATGCCTTCTGCATAGATTTTCTTTTTCTCGTCAGAGGCTTTTTCTTCGAAAGCCGCCTTTTTTGCATCGAGGGTTGCTTGGAGCGAATTTCCCGTTACTGGAGTTTCTGTTGTGTTTTCCATGGGTGTTTCTTTCTTTTTGGGTGTGCAGCTGACCCATACCGTGCACAGGACCAATAGACTGAATAATGCAATGTTTTTCATTTTGTAAAATTGATTGTTGTGTTTCGGTAAAGGTAACCGTATCCTTGGTCAAAAGGTTCCTTATAGAGATGATTCGGTTGATTTTGTGTCAATGCTGATTGAGACGACAACTAAATTGCCCGTTTGTGTGTCTTAGGGAAAAGATGAAAACCATGAAGAGTCTATTTGTAATACTGGTAACAACAGCAATACTCGCGGGTTGCTCTAACGAGGATGCCGAAAATCCTAACGTACTGAATATTCGTTTGTCAAACGAGAGTCAATATGACTACCATACGGTTGTAGTCAATACCACCACTGGGGATGTCGATTTTGGCGACCTGCTGGCTGGGCAAAAATCAGCCTATAAAGTGTTTGATAGAGCATACAGGTATGCCTTTGTAGAACTACAGATAGAAGG